>LBTZ01000001.1 GCA_000992325.1 Parcubacteria group bacterium GW2011_GWD2_38_11
ATCTTGAATTTTACAATACTGAAAGACTGCACATGGGCATAGACTTTAAAACCCCAAATTCCTTAGTTAAGTGTTTCCAAGCTATTGGATAGAAGACGGCAAGCAATTTTCCCACCGTGAAATATCCATACGCATTGAAGGTACTAAAATTCATTCAGATATTATGCATTATCGCGATATGAAAAACAGAAGCAGACAACTGGCAATCCCGCGCACCATCACACTGCAACTTGGCACGCTGTTTGGTTTTTTCTTCTTTAACTCTACATTGGTTGCAATAAAAAGTGTTTTGTTTTCAATGATCGCACTCTCCTGCTACTACCTATGCATCGGTGTTCAAAAAGCACTTTCAAAAATTTAACAAAAAAATACTTTTATTTTTTCAGAAATGAAATATATGCAAACTGATACGGTAGTATTATGCATCTGAGAAAAAACTTCAGAAAAAAAATTATTTATTAACAATAAATACAATGAGAGGGGGAATCATTTATTTATTAGGCTGTTTTGACTGTGTCAAAAATATGCCACTAAAGGCCGACGAATGTTCATTACAAAAATGTAATGAGTGTCCGTTGGCTTTTTGAATTCCAATAATTATTAACGTCATTCATTTTAAATTCGAGCAGAGAGGTTTCCATTTTAAATAATGAAATAGAGGAAGGAAATCTTACTTTTTGAAAAAAATGCAGGCAATAGAAAGGCCAGCTAGAAAGAGAGGTGAAAGAACATGAAAAAAATATTAGCAATAATTCCAACTCTTGCGCTCGTGTTTGCTTTTTCAACATCATTTGCCTTTGCATCTGATCGAAACAATTCCTGTTGCAATGACTCACATGACAAGAAAGTAACATGCTGCCCATCAGTTGAAATTGAAAATACTAATGATGCAAAAACTTACAACAATGTCACGTCTTTTTCAGACACCGGACTTAACAAGATTTTATCCAGTTTTGGAAAAAAGACTCATTCATCTCGTCATCATGATGAGGACAATGGACTCACGGGTATAGCCAAAATCCTTTCTGGCGCTGCAGAATCATTTGCAGGAACTGAGACCTATGCCAATGACACAAGAATTGTTGTTGACGAACCAGAAAAAGGAAAAGTTGAAATCGAAAACACGAACGAAGCACTCACCACTAACAATGTGACTTCGTCTGCAAGCACAGGTTACAACTTTATTTCTGCTAAGGGCATTAAAAGTGTTATCAAAACTGGATATGCAGGTTCACAATCCAGTGCAATAACAATGGTTAACAGCAATGTGATCAAGATCACAGATTAATCATTCAATTGACGGGAAAAAGAGGGTGGCTTTCTCCACCCTCTGCTCATCCCCTCGGTGACCATTATCTTATAGACAAAAAAATGAAACGTAAGAATTCAAAACAAAAAAAAGCATCCAGCAAAATGATCAATGAAAAAATAGTTCCGTTGATGATTATTTTTGTTATGATTTTTTATCCACTCCTCTTCCCTCTTTGGATCATTCAAGCAGAGGAAGAATTAGTTGCAACAACAAACGCAAGCGAAGACATCAAGCCAGCACCCATAGAAAAAGAAGATCCGCCTAAGGACGCTGAAGAAGAAGCGCCAGCTGAGGAACCCACAAAAGTGGAGGAAAAGATTGTCGAAGAAACAGTGAGCGAAACAGAAACCAATTCAAATCAGACAACCCAAGCAGAAATTTCAGCAGATTCAGCCACCAATGATAATAGCATTAACCAAAATCAGATTAGCGACAGTGAAACAGCTGAAGAATCAATTGATTTGAATCTGCCCGAACAGCAACAAGAAGAAAGCACCCTTGAAAATGAAACTGCCCCAATTCAACAAGATCCAGCAAATGTTTGCTGCGATGTCGACAACAATTGCTGCTCAGATGCTGCAATCGAAAATGACAACGACGCAGAAATTTCCAACACCGCAGACTCAATTTCCAATACTGGAAATAATTCTATTAACGATTCACAAAATACAAACACTGATGAAACAACAGATAATGACAATGATGATTCCAATGAGTCCACTAGCGATCAATCAACCAACAATGAAACCGAAGATGAGTCGGCTATAAATTCAGAATTAGAAAACGGAGAAATGTCCACTGGCAATGCGATCGCCGACAACACCATCGTAAATGAGGCGAACACAAATATTGTCAGTGAAAATTATATTGACTCCGTCATAAACATCACCGGCGATGAAAGTTATGACATCAATTTACTTGAGCAATTTCAAAACTTGCTTGGAGAAGCTGAGAAATTGAACACTGCCAATCTGGAAGCGCTCACTATTGAAAATAACAACACTGCCAACATCACAAACGATATACAGATAATCGCAAATTCTGGTGAGAACACCATTGCTGCAAGTGAAGAAACTGAAGATGCTCAAATTGCCACTGGCGATGCAACCGCCGACAGCAACATTATAAATATCATCAACCGCAACTTGATTGGCAACACTTGGATTTTCTCCGTCATTAATGTATTGGGAAATTGGGTGGGCGATCTCATTGTGCCAGGAGAAGGGCTGCTCGAAACTCCAACTTCTCAACTTGCAACTAATCTGGAAATTATCAATGAAAATGAAGCAACCATTGTCAACAACAGCAACACCAACGCGGACTCCGGTGGAAATTTGATCGCGGATGCAGAAAATTCCTTAATATCAACCGGAATAACTTCGTCATCATCAGAAATAACAAACGTCGTAAACACAAATATAATTCAAAATAACTGGTTTGTTTTGCTCATAAATAATCTTGGAGTATGGTCTGGAAAAATTTTAGGATGGGATGAAGCTGACGACGAGAAGAGCAATGTGTATGAATATAATTTCGAAACAAATACTGAAGAAGATTTTCTCACATCAATGTATTCGTTTTTATCAATTCATAATATCAATCAAGCAACAATAACAAATAATGCCAGTGCCAGTGCAACTACTGGCAACAATTCAATAACGGGAGGTGGAGAAAACGCAACCATACAAACAGGAAATGCATCCGCTAGCACCAACATCGTCAATATTGCAAACACAAATATAGTCGGCAACAATTGGATATTTGCAATTGTGAATGTAATGGGATCCTGGACTGGAAACACCGTCTTTGCATATCCCGATCTTGCCCTATCTATTAGCGATGGAATCCAACAAGTCAATTCTGGAGGTTTGTTGACCTATACTGTCTCCTATGAAAATATTGGCCAAGCAAATTGCGATGACGCTCAAGTTTCAATTGAACTTCCCGATACCTTAACTTATCAATCCAGCAGCGCACAGCAATTATCCAATGCGAAAAATTCTGCCCACATTTGGTCACTAGGAAAAATAAATGCCGGAGAAAAAAAATCATTTGCATTTACGGTGATTGCAAACAATAATGGCGAAACTGCTCCAACCAGCGTCAGCGCCACCATTTCAACAAACACCAAGGAAACAGAACTTCTCAACAACTCTGCCTCGGATGAAACAATAATTTTATCCAAACAAATGACTAGCAATGAACTTGAAGAATTTGAAGAATTTGATCCTGATTCACACTTAAAAATATCCAGACCTGCGATGGATTATCCATCTGTGCCGACCGGAAACATCGTGGAGCAATTTATATATGTCGAGAATGACGGAGATGACCCACTCGGCAATATCGTTGTCACGGAAGCAGTCATAAATCCAAATGATGAAATAGTTGGAAAATATTTATGGAACATACCAGTGTTAAACAAAAATGAAAAAGTTATAATCACCTATCAATTGATGATAGGCGCTGATGCAGCAGCCGGAACATATACCTATCGCGCACGCGGCGTGGCAGTAAACTCAATAGGCGAAAAAGTAACCAGCAACAAAGCCTTAAACAACCTCATCGTTTTTGCAATGTATTATAACAATAAACAAGATGCTACTGATTTTTCGCCGACAAGCATCAACACTAGTGATATTATAAATTATGACAACAAAAATATTTTAGGTGCGGCAACAACCAATAACAAAGCTGCTCCACTCTGGCTTCTAGTAACAGCTATTCTCATATACACACTTACGGGAGTTGCCTGGCTTCTGTCAAAAAAACTCAATCTGGAAACAATTACATTGAAAGAAAACTTGCTAAAAAATAGAACCGATTGGGGAACTGTTCATAAAATTTATCCTAGGGAATAAAACTTACAAAAAGCGTCCCGACACATCGGGACGCTTTTGATTTTTTGAAAGCTATCTAAGTTTTTCTGTGAAGTATGTTTGCAATGCATCAATTTTAATTCTCTCTTGTTTCATTGTATCACGATCGCGAACTGTTACAGTGTCATCTTCAAGCGAATCAAAATCAACTGTCACGCAATATGGTGTTCCAATCTCATCTTGTCTGCGATATCTTTTTCCAACATTTCCGTTGTCATCAAACTCACACATAAAATCTTCGCTCAGATTTTGGAAAATTTCTTTGGCCTTTGCAACTAACTCTGGTTTATTTTTCATCAATGGAAAAACTGCCACTTTAATTGGCGCAACAGCTTTGGGAAATTTCATCACAATTCTAGTTCCACCATCCCCGTCTGCCGATGAGGCAGAGTCCAATTTTTCCTCGGTATAACCCGCGCAAATCGCAGTCAAAATCAAACGGTCCAAACCAACCGTCGGCTCAAGCACGTGCGGAGTGTAACGCTTATTGGCAACCGCATCAAAATAATCCAGTTTTTCTCCAGAGAATTTTGAATGCTGCGTCAAATCAAAATCGCCACGATGTGCCAAACCAAAAAGTTCTCCAAATCCAAACGGGAAATTATATTCCGTATCAATGGTCTTTTTAGAATAATGCGAAAGTTTCGCCTTCGGATGTTCATAGCGACGCAAGTCTTCTTTTTTGGCACCAATAGAAAGTGCAAATTCCTCCTGTTCATCCAACCATTTTTCAAATAGCGGTTCCCACTTAGTTTCCGGTTCAATGAAATATTCAATTTCCATTTGTTCAAATTCTCGAATTCTAAAAATGAAATTTCTCGCCACAATTTCATTGCGAAATGCTTTTCCAATTTGTGCAATTCCAAATGGAATTTTCACGCGCATTGAATCAACCACATTTTTGTAATCAGAAAAAATTGCTCCTGCAGTTTCAGGACGAAGATATATTGGACCATCAACACTATTCATTTCGGTTTGAAACATCTGACTCATATTGCGAACATCGGTCCAGTCTGATTTTCCACACTGCGGACATTTGAGTCCTGCTTGCAAAGTCTGCGTCATTTTTTCTAATTCCCCTTCCATATCCTCTCCAGTCAATTCTTTCACAATATGATCAGCCCTAAATCTTTTCTTGCAGTTTTTACAATCAACAGAAGCATCATTGAATCCTCCAATGTGACCGGAAGCTTCCCAGAGTTTAGTGTTGAGCAAAATCGGTCCATCCATTCCAACAATGTCCTCACGTTTTTGCACAAACTTTTTCCACCACATCTTTTTGATATTGTTTTTCAGTTCCGTTCCATATGGACCATAGCTATATGAATTTGCCAATCCTCCATAAATTTCAGAGGTTGGGAAAATAAAACCCCTTCTTTTGCAAAACGACACGATGTCCTCCATCTTTGTTACCTTCTTTTCTTCAGCCATATTTTTATTAGAGCGAGGGTATTTTTTATTTTTTCACTAAAAACAAGTCACCTTGGCGTTATGTCAAAAGTTGCAATTGTTTTTCCGTGACAAAAATAAAATATACCCGAGCGATTTTAATTATGAAATAAAAAACCATACTTTCTGCGTCAAACAAGGGCTGGATTCCCGTTTTCACGGGAATGACACAATAAGAAAAAAGACCCATCCTGCACGCACCAAATAAATTGATGTGTACGGGACGAGTCTTGCTCGCGGTTCCACCCGACTTTCCTGTCACTCGCGAGTGACGGGACAACTCTTTTTTATGCAAATTGATTCTTGGCTTATCCAAGGGAAAAGGAGCCACCCCTTTCTCAACCTCACATAGCTCTATTATACTCCTATTGACTAATTTTGTCAATGATGCTATGATTGTTTTTTATGTTAATACCCTTCAGTTGTTTGGTCATCAAGCGTATCTATACATAAAAAACATTTAATTTTTTGTGTATACGATTCTTGCTTGGAAGCTTCTTCCCAGTTTGTTTTGTTTAAAATATACATGCATAGCAGAAACTTCAAAGCGGGCAGTTCGCGCCCAACGCGCTCAAGAGCGCCATTCCAAGGCGGACAAAAAAATTCATTCAATAACCAAGGTGGTCGCAAAAAACGTTTTACTGGGTCATATATTGATATCAGTCGTTTTATCAATAAGGCTGCCCCAATTGTAGAAGCTGAGGCCTATATCCCAGACACTATTTTTGCTGATTTCAAAATAGAAGAATCAATAAAGAAAAATGTTATTGCTCGTGGATATTTACACCCAACGCCAATTCAAGATAAAACCATCCCCCACATTCTCGAAGGAAAAGATTTGATTGGACTAGCCAACACTGGCACAGGAAAAACTGGAGCATTCTTGCTTCCGATGCTTGATAAGATTATCAAAAACCCAAGTGAAAAACTTTTGGTCGTGGTTCCAACTCGCGAACTAGCTATTCAGATTCAAGAAGAATTCCGCGCTTTTGCTGCTGGACTTCGCATCGGATCAGTGGTGGTGGTTGGTGGTGCCAACATTCGAACTCAAATCGAATGTCTTCGCTCACGCTACAATGTTGTGATTGGAACACCAGGACGACTCAAGGATTTGATCCAACGCAAAAATCTTCATCTCAACACTTTTGCAAATGTGGTTCTTGATGAAGCAGACAGAATGCTCGATATGGGATTTATGCCTGATGTGCGATATTTGCTTTCACTTGTTGCCCCAAAAAGACAGACTTTATTTTTCTCAGCAACACTAGCGCCAGAAATTGAAAAATTGATTCAAGAATTTTTGGTTGATCCAATTAAAATTTCTATCAAGACACGAGAAACTTCTGCCAACATTGATCAAGATGTTGTGCGTGTCAAACCGGGAGAAGATAAAATTGAAGTCTTGCAAGATCTTTTGCGCAAAGCAAATTTTTCAAAAGTTTTGATTTTTTCTCGAACCAAACACGGAGCTGAAAAACTTTCAATCATTTTGAGCAAAAACGGATTCAAAGCTCAATCAATTCACGGAGACAAATCACACGCCAAAAGACAAAAGGCTTTGAAACTTTTCAAAGAAAATTATGTTGAAATTTTGGTAGCAACCGACGTTGCTGCTCGCGGATTGGACATTCCAAATGTTTCGCACGTGATCAACTTTGATGTGCCTGCGACGTATGATGATTATGTTCACCGTATCGGACGAACCGGTCGCGCCGGCAAAACCGGAACAGCTCTGACTTTTGTGTAAACAAATTTCAAAAATTGCATACAAAAAAACAAGACTTCATTTCGATAGTCTTGTTTTTTTATTTCCTAACCAATAATCAAGATTCGCCAATTCCCTTGCTTTGGGCTTGCCATAAGCTATGATAAACACCTTTCTTGGCTAAGAGCTCTTTATGATTGCCCTGTTCAACTATTTTTCCTTTTTCCAAGACAACAATATTATCAAAATCAACAATCGTTGAAAGCCTGTGCGCAATAACAATAGTGGTAATGTTTCCTTTGGAAAGCTTTTCTATTTCTTCCTGTATTATCTTTTCTGATTTTGTATCAAGTGAGGCCGTGGCCTCATCAAAAATCAAAATTACAGGATCCTTAATTAACATTCTGGCAATTGCTACGCGCTGCTTTTCTCCACCCGACAATTTCACACCACGCTCGCCTACTATAGTCTCATAACCTTCAGGCAAATCCTTTGAAATAAAATTATGAATGTTTGCCATCTTGGCGACGCGCTCAACATCCTCTTTGGTTGCATCGGGCTTTCCATATGCGATATTATGAAAAATTGTATCATTAAACAAAGTTGTATCTTGCGCCACAATACCAATATGCGCGCGCAAATCCTGCTGCTTAAGATCTCTAATATCCACTCCATCAATAATGATTTTTCCACCACTAACATCGTATAATCTTAGCAACAATTTTGGAATGGTTGATTTTCCCGAGCCAGAATATCCGACCAATGCAACTCTGTTTTTAAATGGTATAGACAACGATATCCCATTTAGCACCTCCCTTTCGCCAGAATAACCAAAACTCACATTTTCAAATTCGATACTGCCAGTCCATTTTTCCAATTTTCTGGCATCAAGTTTATCCTGAATAGTATTTTTTTCCTTAAGCAATTTCATCATTTCATCAACATCGGCAAGCCCCTCTTTAATAGCGCGATAAGTAAAACCAAGAAATCCCAATGGCACAGCTATGCTTGCCAAATAAGTCGTGACCAGAACGAAATCTCCGATTGTCGCATCCCCATAAATATAGTGATTAACCGCTAGCACCAGGATAGCGGCCAATCCTGCAGTAATAATCAAACCCTGTCCCATATTCAAATTGGCCCCAGACCTAATAGATTTAATAAACATACCAGACCACTTCCTTAGTTGTGTATCATATCTCTTATATTCATATTGTTCATTGGTAAAATATTTTACAGTATCATAATTAAGAAGTGCATCTATAGACTGACCGGTTGCCTTATCATCAAGTTTATTTGTTTCTAGCAGCAGCTGCTGTCTACGCTCAGTAATATAAATAGTAAAGGCAACATATACAATCACAAAAACCAAAAATGTGACCACGAACGACAAGGGGAAAAGTGCAATAAAAACAGCACCAACAAAAATGATTTGAATAATTGTCGGAACAACATTGAATGACATAAACATAAAAATAGTTTCCAAGGCGTTTGTTCCGCGTGTTATCTTGCGAGATACCCTTCCCGTTGAACGATCAGCGTGAAAAGACGAGGGCAAAGAAAGTAAATGCTGGAAAACTTCTAGCGAAACCAATCTTCTAATATCGGCTTGCACCTTGGCAAAAACATAGTCCTTCATACCATCTAACACATTTCCACCCCATTGCAAGGCAAAAAACAGCACCAATAAATACGCTATCACAACAATAGAGGCTGAGGTTCCTTGGGTCACCAGCAAATCAATCAGTTTTTTCATCACATAAGGCCCAGCCACGACCAACAATTTCGAGACAATAACCAAAAGAATGCTGAGGAAAATCCGACCCCTAAACATTCTGATGTATGGCATCAAATCCCGAATATTTATTTGTTGCATTTTCTTTTTCATAATTCTGGTTATTCCTTACTAATACAATTGGAGTCTTAATATTTTGCCAATCCAGTGTATTTCAAAAATTTCCTACTGTTTTTGTTTATAATCCATCTTACTGCAGTTTTTTCTTATTGACCAACCACCCCATAATACAAAAAGAGGTGTCTGCGATCATATGATCATTGCAGGCACCCCATATAATTCAGGGCTACTTACCCTTGTTTTTTTCATCTTCCCTTTCTTTTTGACGCATTCTGCGCTCCTCGCACGTCATCCTGGTTGCATCTACAGTTATATAAAGTGGATGAGTCGTAACAACAATTCTCTTGGGAAGATCCTCGCATCCAGCATAGGGATTTTCTATTTTCTTTTCAGGTGGCAATGGTTCCATCTGAGGTTCTATTGTGGGAGATGTTTGAGATTCAGATTTATTTTCCAACACTGGCTGAGATTCAGTTTGTGATTGAATTTTTGGCGATTCCTCTTTCGGCAATTGTTCCAATAAAGGTTTGCACATTGTTACAAAGTTTCCACACACATTAATAACTGAGACCGTACAAATATAATCTTCAAGAACAATATTTTCCCATATCATCGCTTCAACTTGATCTACTTTTTTCCAGAAAAAACGAAATTCTGATTGATTGCAGACAACACCATTAGCGTCAGAAACACAATTTGCATAATCCCCCTTTTTAATTATTCCAGCAATAGGCTCCTTCTCATTAACTGCTATTTCCATTTGCTGTTTCATATCAGGAAAATGATTTGATTGAAAAATACCCTCCAAAACTTTTTGATTTCCCCTTTTTCCCATCGCCCCATAGGGAGATGTGTTATAATTTTTCACATCAATAGTTCCGACATCAGGAAATTTCAATAATTCTCCAACAATAATTTTATTTGGATTTATTATACCGTTTTCCCTGGCTATATTTTTAATATAGCGCGATGAACCATACCAGCCCACAGCGATTTCCGACAAAGTGTCACCCTTAATGACGGAAATATGAATTGCACCACCTGATTTCAGATTCCTTATGCGCTGGATATTGGCATTGTATTTACTTACTTTGCTTTTAAAAACAGCCACAGATTTTTCATCTATCGGAAGTTCAAATACCTGTCCCGGCTTAATGAAATTGAAATTTCCCTTTTTTAAGAGCCTTTCATAATTCATTTTTTTCAGCTCATTCAGCGAAACATTATAGCGCTTTGCGATTTTTCCTAATGTGTCGTTTTTTCTCACAACCACAGATTCAGCCTGAGCAACAACGCAAAATAAAATATCTAACACACAAGCCAATATGAAAAACCACATTATTTTTTTCATAACATCCCCCTTCTCCTAATATTTATTATTGTTAAAGTGCAAAATATTTCACAAAAAACATCAGCACTCACACAAGCACCGAATGCCTTAAAATCTAATCCTTCATATAAGATACTACTAATCCAGGTTTACAATTATTTCTTGGCTTATTATTGTCGACAAAAGACGTACTACACGCAAACTTTGCCTATCTTATTTACGCTACATTAATATAAAACAGGTACTTATTTAAATAAGTACCTGTTTTATTTTATTGCACGGGCTATAGATACAACTAATCTTGGAAAATTGGGATAGGATTAATGTCAGATTACAGTGTGCAAGCGTGCTGTTAAAGCAAGCTCAGTAAATTATTTTTCAATATGACCGAGACCTATTTTCCAAACCCCCTTCTCCCTAAAGGCTGGGACGCCTTGTCTTCTAGCAGCATTCAGAAGTGCATGCACCGACTGTGAATTCTTTTTTGCATACTCGGACAATTTTATAATTTCATCACCTTTCAAATACGTGATTCTTTTGTGTAATGATTCCATGAGTGCAAGTGACAGAACTTTTTCCATTGTCTTTGAATTTTCCTGATATCGATAATCCCCAAATGATTTATAATATTGTGCCTTTTCTTTATCGCGAATAATTATCATCGGAAGTCCAAGTCTCAAGAATTGATAATTCATAAGAACCCTGCCAATTCTTCCATTGCCATCACAAAAAGGATGTATGGTTTCGAAATCCAAATGAAACTTGGCGATCTTGTCTAAAAAATATTCATCCAAATTATTGGTATAATAATTTAAGATATCTTCAATCATAAAGGCAACTTTTTCTGGAGCCGGAGCCACATGTGTTCCAACTCGCACATATTCGCCAACATTTCTAAAGCGTCCTGCAAACTCATCATTAATTCCACCAATTAACATTTGATGAAGCAATAAAATTAATTCCTTATCAATTTCTTTTTCCTTAGATTTATCACGGATATAATTGATAACTCTGGACAAATTTCTTGCCTCATACACCTCTCGCACACTCACATCGCGAGAAACTTCCATCTCCAAGAGAATTTTTTCTGTCTCCTTTAATGTCAACGTCGAATTTTCAATAGCATTAGAATTATAAACACTCTCTGGAATTTCAGCTTCATCAATTAAAACAAGGAGTGATTCTTTCCCTTTGCGAAGTTTATCATATTCACTTTTAAGTGCTTGGATGCGCTTTTTGATTGGATTTGTAATTGGCATATTTTTTAGTTAATATTATACTATAAGTATACATTATTAACATATTATTGTCAATATATCGTTAATATTATGGTAAAGTAAGATAAATTAACTATTTTTTTCGTAAAGTACTTGACATCAGAACCAAAAAAGAAGTTTCACTAAGCCTCAATTTTAGTTAAATTTTTCACTGCACGGGGCTATGCCTGCCTGCCCCGCCAGCTGGCGGATGGACAGGATAGATGTCGGATTACAGCGTGCAAGCGCCTTGTTAAAACAAATGTGAAATAAAAAGGGAGCAGACAATAATATGTCTGCTCCTATAATTCACCGCCATCAAACATCATCAACAATTCTTCCGTATTTTGTAATGAGACTACCGCGTTTGGTTCTGAAATCATATTCAGCAATGAAAAGTCCAGTAAGCGTATAGCCAAGGAGCTTAACACGCTCATTTTTCAAAAACTTCGCATCATTTATTCTATGTGGATAATACTCACCTTCAATCTTGAAATACATTTTACCATATTGAGCATGTAGTTTATCAAATTCTTCCCCGGTAGGTCCATCTTCAATATCGACTCTCACTAGACACATAACATCCTCCTTTTTTAGTTGCCCCATCCGGCAACGGGTTTAGGTTTAATTTCTTTATTGCACTTTTTGCAAAAATATTTGCCATGCAAACGATAAACTATTTCGCCACATTTAAGGCAAGTAATATAGCCATTCATATTTACCCCCTTTTGTTAAAGAACTAACACATTTTTTGGAAATTTTTTAAATAAAAAAACTCCTCATCCTCACTCGCACAATACAAAAAGTATTATGCGAAAGGACGAAGAGTCTCAAACTCACTTCGTGGTACCACCTTTCTTTTGGAAAAATAAAAAACGCCTCGGAAGGCGCCAGCTAAGTTCCACTCATCAACTCCAGCTTGCGCCGACATTGATTATCCTTTAATTACGGAGGATGCCGAGTTTCCACTATCGCAGAAACCACTCTTTCACAATTACTTGTAAAAAGTTAGACCCAACCCCGAATCTCTTCGGGATCTAACTTGTGAGTTTTATAACTTGTAAAAATTCTTAATTTCAGATTATCAATGTTTGTTAATTTTGTCAAATATGTATCATATATTAAACGCAAAAAACGCCTTATTCAAGCGTTTTTTGACCTATTTTTGCACGGGCGGCAGGAATCCTCCTCCCCCAAAATTTCTCGCGAGTACACAGAGAAATTTCTCCTCCAGAGCCTGGGTTTTCAAAAACGCAAAATCATTTGCGTTTTTGAAATACCCTTCGATTCCTGCGCAAGCAAGATAATAAAACAGACATCTTAAATGATGTCTGTTTTATTATCTTGCACGGGCGGCAGGAATCGAACCCACGCCAACGGTTTTGGAGACCGACGTACTACCACTATACGACGCCCGCATTTATAAAGGCGAGCAAAGCCCGCCCTTAAAGATTATTTCATTTCCTTATGTTCAGTGTGCTTTCTGCAATGATTGCAGAATTTGTTTAGTTCAAGCTTTTCTTTGATCTTCTTTTTGTTACGAGAAGTGTAATAGTTAATTTCTTTGCATTCACTGCATTTAAGTTTAACTAGGTTTTCCTTTGTCTTTGTCGCCATATTTGTCTGTGAGGTACGAACAGCTACAAATATGAGCGTTCCGCACCAATTCTATAATTAAAACTTAATATTATCACTTTCTGAGCCGGAGGCGTTTCCGTGAAATTAATTACCCCTAACATCAATCTCCTTTCGGAATTTGGTGCTGGGATCGCCATACACATTTATTCAACCTGAGCCGTTGACCGGAATCGGACCGGTGACCTCATCCCTCATTTGCACCTCTATTTTTATATTGCATCTATTGTAGAGGATTAGACTGTATATTAAGCATATCCATTAGACTTAGCTTCCCTTGTCAGTCGTTCGGGCGTAATTTAGCTTACGCCACGGTCTGAGCCAAATGCTAGGCCTTTAACCGTTATTCAGGATTCGCCACTCAGTTTCCCGAGCGGTGGGCAATGAGTTCACCAAGGATGTGCTCTACCAACTGAGCTACAACGGCAACATTCACTTTTTATTCAAACATATACCTTCTCTTTTATTCTACGCGGTGGGCAGTGAGGGATTCGAACCCCCGAAGGCGTAAGCCGTGTGGTTTACAGCCACATCCAGTTGACCGCTTTGGTAACTACCCGAATAAAATGTAAAATAGAAATCTCAAAATGAAAAATTATGGAAATCGTCGCAAAGCGACTCATTAATTTTACATTTTGATTTTTTAATTTTCAATTTGCATTTATGAGCCACCCACCGGATTTGAACCGATAACCTACTGTTTACAAAACAGTAGCTCTACCGTTGAGCTAGGGTGGCAATATTCATCCATCTTACACTATCTATTTCATTCTTTCAAGTCTTCTAATTCTTAATCGCGCCTTATGATGAACAGGACTCAATTTCAAAACCTGCCTAAAACATTCCAGAGAATCTTGAAAATTTTCACTTTCCAAATAATAATCCCCCAATCTTTCATATGCCTCTATATCTCGGGGATTTATTGCGATTCTTTTAATAAGCGCTTCCTCAAGTTTGTTTTTTTCTTTTGTCCTTTTTTGCTGTGGCATAGTTACGGTTTCCCTAACCATAGGTCTAAGCGCTTGTTTTTCCGGCAAAGAAGTAACATTATTTTTAGGCGCAATATTTTCAACAAAATTTTCAACTTCATCAATCCGAACTATTTTCTGCTCCTGAATTTCTTTTTGTATCTGCACATTTCTCTGTCTTTTTTCGCGAATTGTCTGAAACCACACATTGCTCACATTGTGAAATTTAAGTGACAATAATTTTGAATGATGCATCATTCTTTCCAATATCTTTAAACCAAACTGTCCCATTGTTGACATCATTTTTACAGTATTTTTTTCACTTTCTCTTTTCTGCTCATCCGCAATAAATTCTCCAGCTGGAATTTGCGCAGCTTTGCGAAAAAGAAACATTATCAAAATAGAAATGCTAACAACAATTATAATTGGCGGTAAAATATAATTCAACATGTAATTTGAAATTATTTCGAAGGAAATTAGATGAGTGCTTCTTTTTTTACAACCATAACTGTGCCATCAGCCATTCTTATCTTAACATCTCCAGTCAATACATTCAATTCGATAACCTCACCTTTGCCATCACGAGTCTTCACATGACTTCGTACCTCAGGCATTCCAGTCATCATTTGCTGATATTGAGCAGCTTCATATGAAAGACAACACATAAGTCGTCCACAAACACCAGAAATTCTTTCACTTCCCCTGTGCGCAACTTGTTGCACGCGAGCCATATCAATTGAAATACTAGGCAAGCTTCCTGGAAAGCGCAGACAGCAAAGATCTCTGCCACAAACCCCACATCCTCCCAATTTCCTGGCTTCATCGCGCGAACCAACTTGATGCATTCTCACGGAGCGATGAAAAATTTTGGAAAGATTTTTTACCAATTCGCGAAAATCAACTCGCTCATCAGCAGTAAAAAGAATCACAGCGTTACTTCCATCAAGGCTAATATGCACGTCTACCAATTTCATATTAAGCATTAAACGCTTGATTTCAATTTTGCTCAATTTCAAAATTTCACCTTTTTTCTCCTCATTTTTTGCCAGCATTTCCAAATCTCTCTCGGTTGCCTTGCGAACAATTGTCGTATTTCTTTCTTTCATTACAACACCCTCACCATCTTCTATGTATGCAATTTCACTGGCCAAGTCCTCTTTTATGACAATAACATCACCAGTTTGAAATTCATGCTCGCTCTTACATTGACGCGCTGGCTCCCAGCTATACACACGAACTGAATATTTATACATAAATTAACTTACCACTTACGACTTACAACCAACAACGAAGCAACTTATTGTACAGTAAATTATTACCCAGCGAGTGATGATACCAAGCTGGTTACTACCAGCTTACAATTCGATTCGAGACATTTCACTAATTTCAATTTTTTCCCCCATTTTTCCAATAGCTGCCACAATCAAATCATTAATTGTGATTTCAGGATTTTTAACAAAAGATTGAGTTAGAAGTGCTGACTCTTCTCTGAATTTCTTTTCCTTCCCTAGCATAATTTTTTCAATCATTTCTGCAGGTTTTTTTTCTGTTTCCAAAAGCGCACGCCAAATTTCTTTTTCCTTTTCAATTAATTCAACTGGCATATCTTCCGGCTTGATAAATTTTGGACTCATTGCTGTTATGTGCATCGCGATATCTTTGGCAAGCGCAACAAATTCTTCATTACGAGCAACAAAATCAGTTTCACAAAGCAATTTAACCAAAGCTCCAACCTTATTTGAATGAACATAAGAAACAACAACACCTTCTTTCGTAACGCGATCTGCTTTTTTAGCAGCTTTACTCTCTCCTTGCTTACGAAGGATTTCGATTGCCTTTTCCTCGTCTCCTCCAGCTTCATCAACAGCCTTTTTAATAGCGACCATTCCAGCGCCAGTGCGCTCTCTAATTTTTTTAACTAATTCAAACATAGTTTTTAACAATACTAATGATGCGAATTTTATGCTAATACACGAATATGCGAATCATTCGTGTCATTTGCGTATTTGCATCATTTGCATTCATTTGCGTATTAGTATTTTTATTATGCTTCTTTAATTGCTTTGTATGCGTAAGAAAGAATAAGCCTTAGGGATGAAATTGCATCATCATTTGCAGGAATTGGGAAATCAACGTGTGATGGATCAATATTTGTGTCAGCAATTGCAATCACAGGAATACCCATTTTCTTAGCCTCAGTAATCGCCAAACTATCTTCCTTGATGCTTGCAGCAAACACCGCTCCTGGCAGATCTGCCATATTTTTGATTCCACCCATTCTTTTTTCCATTTTTTCCAATTCTTCCATTTTCTTCATTTGCTCAAACTTTGTATATTTTTTGAATTCTCCCCGAGCAAGCATTCCTTCACTGTCAACCAAATATCGAGTTCGGCCGCGAATCACTTTGAAGTTTGTAAATGTTCCACCAAGCCATCTTTCACTAACAAATGGCATTTGCAGAGCTCCAGCCACGTCGCGCACAAGATCCTTGGCTTGAATTTTAGTTCCCACAAAAAGAATGCTTTTACCGCTTTTTTTCACACTCACAAGAAAATCAAGAGCTTCTTGAATTTTTTCTTGTGTCTTTTGAAGATCAATAATGTTGATTCCTTTACGAGTTGTAAAGATGTATTCATCCATTTTTGGGTTTCTGCGGGCCTTTTGATGACCAAAATGCACACCGGCCTTCATCATTTCCTCAAGACTTTGCTCAATTTTAGACACATCAAGAGAAGCGAAATAGCTTTCTCGCCCCCCGCCTGCATCGCTATGCGAAGCATTGCGGGCAGGTTCTTTTTCCTCTGCAGCAGCCGGAGCTACTTGAGTAGTTTCATTTTGCATATTTTTTTACCCTAACCAAATCTCCCCAAAAATGAGGCTCTCCGGTGCGAGTTTCCTTTTATGTCGCAGAGCGACCACCTACTTTTTCCCTTATATTAGCCAGAAATCTCAATTTATCGAGACAGGACCAGCCAGAAAAAGTATGCTTTTTGTTAATTAGTAATACAAGACTTAGTATAGCCCAGGACCCACCCCTTGTCAATTTTCTCTTACTATGTTAGGCTTTCTGAGTACAAATTTAACGCTATCTAACATTAATCGAATTCTTAAACGATAAACTATATGAAAAAGAAAATTCACCCCGAATATCACAGCGATGCAAAAATTATCTGTTCTTGTGGGGCAACACTGCAAACAGGTTCAACAATAAAAGAAATGAACGTTGAAATATGCTCAGCTTGTCATCCTTTTTACACTGGTAAAAAGAAGGTCCTAGACACAACTGGACGTGTTGATCGCTTCAAGAAACTTGCTGAAAAAGCTGCTGCCAAGAAAGTTGCACCAAAAAAAGCACGAGTTAAAAAATAAGTAACCAAATAATCTTTCCGCTAGCATTATTCAGAAGAAGCCCTGTGGGGCTTCTTTTTTTGTTGATAAATTGACAATAAAGACATTGATTGATATATTCTATGTGTTCGCCACCGGAATGGAGATATGCGAACCAAGGACCCATATTCCACGGTTTATGGGAACCGAGACCACTCAGGGCAAGAATGCGGAACATCGCATGACTTGCTCGGGTGGTTTTTTATTTTTTTAGCTTTACAATGCACCGAAAAAGCGCTACAATCCAATAGCTATGAAAAATCAACTAGACGCAATAAAAAAGGAATACGATGAGATAACAGCTGAGCTAAGTTCTCCGGATATTTTTAATAATGCCAAAAAAATGGCACAGCTTGGCAAGCGTCAAAGTGAACTTCAGGGTTTGATGCAAAAAATCAATGAGTATGAAAAAATCCAGCAAGAAATGAAAGGCAATGCTGAAATTATGAACACTGATGAAGATGCTGAAATGAAAGAGATGGCAACAACTGAAAACATCCAACTTGCGCAAAGAAAAGCCGAGATTGAAAAAGAACTTGAAATTATGCTTTTACCAAAGGACCCCAATGATGACAAAAATATCATTGTGGAAATTCGTGGTGGCGCAGGTGGAGATGAATCTGCTCTTTTTGCCGCTAGCCTTTTTCGTATGTATTCCAAATTTGCTGAAAAAAATAATTGGAAATTAGATGTACTAAACTCAAATCGCACAGAATTAGGAGGATTTAAAGAAGTTGTTTTCGAAATTAGCGGAACTCCTTCAAACCCAGTTTATCAAAAAATGAAATTTGAGTCCGGCGTGCATCGTGTGCAAAGAATTCCCGAGACTGAAAAACAAGGACGGATCCACACTTCAACCGCAACTGTCGCCGTTCTCGCCGAAGCTGAAGAAGTTGATTTGGTCATCAGTGAAAACGACTTGCGAATCGACACTTTTTGCTCGTCTGGTCCAGGTGGACAATCAGTAAACACAACCAAAAGCGCTGTGCGTATTACTCATATTCCAACTGGCGTGGTTGTTTCCTGCCAAGATGAAAAATCCCAACTAAAAAACAAAGACAAGGCTATGAAAGTTTTGCGCTCTCGCCTCTTGCAAGCTGAAGAAGAAAGAAAGGCCAAAGAATTGGGAGATGCTCGCAAAAGCCAAGTTGGAACCGGCGATCGATCTGAAAAAATCAGAACGTACAACTATCCACAAGATCGCATCACCGACCATCGCATCAAGCAGTCTTGGAGTAATATGGAAGGAATTTTGGATGGAAACATCGACCCCATTATTGACGCTATTCGAGAAGAAGACATAAAGTTAAAAATGTCTAATTCCTAATTTTTTGCCTCAAGCTTATCCTTTAAGGACTAATGTCCAATAAAATCTCAATTTCAAAATGACAATTTCAGAAATTATCCAAAAATATAAAAATCAACTAGACTATTTAGATTTAGAAATCCTAATAGCAAACTCTCTTGGTAAAACAAGGGAGTTTGTTTTAACGTACCCGGAGTTTAAAATTCCATCATTGAAAATTGAAAATTTAAAATTGAAAATTGCCCGCAGGGTTAAGGGTGAGCCTATTGCTTATATACTTGGACACAAGGAGTTTTATGGATTGGATTTTATCGTAAACAATCACACTCTAGTTCCAAGACCAGAAACAGAAATGATGGTCGAAATGGCAATTGCTGACTTACAACTTACAACTTACAACTTACAACAAGATACAACATTTATTGATGTTGGTACTGGCAGTGGAAATATTATCATTTCAATAGCAAACGAATTAGAAAAAACCAAAAACAGCCGTGTCATTCCGGACTTGATCCGGAATCCAGAACGGAGCACAAACCTGGATTCCAGCCTCCACGGGGATGACAGGGTTAAATACTTTGGAATTGACATAAGCAAAGAGGCTTTAATGATCGCCAAAAAAAATGCAAAAATAAATGGAGTTAATAAAAAAATTAAGTTTTTTTATGGATGTTTACTTGAACCATTTATTGGAAATTGCCCGCCTGCTTCGATATGCGAAGCATTTCGGGCAGGGAAATTGGAAATTGGAAATTCCACGATAGTAATCGTGGCTAATCTTCCCTATCTATCAAAAGAAATTTACAATTCCGCATTGATTGATGTGAAAAAATTCGAACCAAAATCCGCACTATACAGCGCCGAGGCAGGGCTCTCCCATTATAAAAAACTATTAAAACAAATCAAAAAAATTTATGCTCCATATTCCATGTTACGTATTATATGTTTTTTTGAAATTAGTCCCGAGCAAAAACCTGCACTCACAAAACTCATCAAAAGTATCCTGCCTTCTGCCAAAATAGAATTCCAAAAAGACCTTGCCAAAAAATGGCGTGCTTGCAGAATAGAACTTTAGCAGTTCGTATACTTTTTATTTTTGCACTTAAAACAAGTCTCCCTGGTGTTGCTTTTAAAGGTTGCAATTGTTTTTCCGTGCAAAAATAAAAAGTATACGAACTGCGATCTCAACTCACCTTATCTATCTTGATCACAAGACATCTCTCCCAGAAAGAAAATTTTTGAAACAAAAAAATCATCACTTTAAGCAAACTAAAACCCGCCAAATTGGCGGGTTTTAGTTTGTTGATATATTCAAGCTTACAATGAAGCCAAAAAAATAAAAACTATATTAAAAGAATATTACTTCTTTCGTTTTGCAACCTTCTTTGCTTTTTTTGCAACTTTCTTTGGAGCTGCTTTTTTAACTGCTTTTTTTACAGTTTTAACTGCTTTTTTTACAGCTTTTTTTGCAACTTTTTTAACTGCTTTTTTAACTGTCTTTTTTACAGCTTTTTTAGCTTTTTTTACTGCCATGTGTGAAACACCTCCTTTCGTAAATTTGCTCTTATACGAGTATCAAGCAGGACTCGTCTGTCCCACACCTATTCCTTTTATTTTTTTGAAATCGTCAGAAAAGGTGTGGGTTAGAGTTAGAAAAAACTTGATACTTTTTGGAAAACAAATTATTTTAATTTTTATTTTCAAATGAACAAAAATATTTTTAAAATATTTTTTCTTTAACTTAATTATAGTGGATATTTTATAAAAAGCAATGCAAAAAAGTTATCCACAGTCTTGAAAATTAAAAATTGAAAAATCAAAATGAAAAATGACAATAAAAAAATATTAAATTTCAAATTCATATGATTTTATCTCCCATATTTACTAATTAAAAACAGTTTCATTTAAATCATACAAACAAAAACTTAATTAATTTCAAAAAAAATAAACACTAACTATAAATAAATTTCCACACACAAATTAACACGACATTTTTAGAATAAAACAACATACTCAATAAAAAAATATTTTATATGTTTTTGAATTTCTTATTTTTTAAATTTTAATTTATCATTTTTCATTTTAATTTTTTCATTTTTAATTCAGCAAATATCTTTACGATATCAACGTATATTATTTTTACCATATTCCATATGTAGTATGTTGTATGTTTTACGCTTTATTACGCCAAAAAACAGACTTTTTGTCTAGTTGACGCTCGAATTTTGCTAAGATACAATAAAGTCACTAAAGGAAGAATTTATCCTGATCTTTTCGGGATAAAGCTTCAACGAAAGCGCCCTTTGACAATTAATCCGCTAATCTTGTATCCCCAGGGAAACAAGACAAGTCTGGCGCCCTAACCAGGCACGGGCAGTAAACTAGAAAGGAAGGTGACATCATATATGGAAGAATACACACCAGAATCACAAGAAGCAAAATCTGAGCAACTGAAAAGATGGTTTCAAGATAATCTTCGCATCATTATCAGTGTGGCGCTTGTTATAGTTATCGCAGGAGGAATTTATTCTTATTCAAAAAGAACAGATTCTCCAATCGTAGCTGACCAAAGCCAAGTAACTGATATTGAAGCTACTGAGGAAGGTCAAGCAGACGAAACTCCAGCAATCGAGAAAGCAGTTGCAGAAAACAAGGAGGCCAAACAAGAAGTATCCTCTGCAGCAGTAAGCAAAGAAACTGAAGGTTCATTTATTGAAACCGCCGGAAGAAATGATAGCATTACTATTCTTGCTCGTAGAGCAACTGCAAATTATCTTGAAAAGAACCAGGACTCGGCTTTGACAAAGGAACATAAGATCTATATTGAAGATTACCTAAGAAAAAACGTTTCACAAAAAGGTGGAGCTAAGATTGGAACATCCGTAGAATTTTCAAAAGATCTTATTCAGAAAGCAATTGAGAAGTCCAAAACACTCAACGAAAACCAACTAAAGAATCTGCAAAAATATTCGGCTCGAGTGTCTTCACTGACATAATAGACTATATTTAGTGCCTGATTCGCAACTTAAGTATACTTTCGTTCTTTTCAGAAACAACATAAAACCCCGCAAACGCGGGGTTTTATGTTGTTTATTTTTACACATTCCATTTAAAAACTAGCAATATCCCCCACTTTTATTCCTAATTCATCCACACTTCCGGCATTAATCTCCAAGACCACATCAGCATTTTCAGTTGATACAACCGTGCCAACAAAATCAGGATCCACATTTTTTTCCAAGTGCACGATTTTATTTTTCCCAATCCAGATGATATCAATTGGAAAATTCATATCTTTCATCCAAAAAGAATATCTGCCGGATTGTTGAAACTTAAAAAGCATCCCACATTCATCGCATAAACCATTTCTCTTTCCCAACCCCTTTTGCATTTTTTCACTATTTGACACAACCTCAGCTAGAAAAACCGCTTCTTTAATATTTACTGATACTATTTTATTACCAGCAAAAGAATAAATTCTTGTTGAAATATACTCAACCACAAATATAAGAAAAACAATCACTAAAATCAGAACTGCTATTTTTTTTACCCTAGACATATATCTGATATTTTTTAGAATAAATTCATTTTAACTTTTTTCAGTAATGTTATTTTACGACGAATTGCAAAAAATACTCCCGTCATAAATACGGAGATTAGCATAAATGCAACAGCTTTTCCCAATGCATTTGTATTAAGCGCAATCACAGCAACTAGCGCAGTAACGCCATAATAAAATAAACAAATTTTTCTAGGAGACCATCCTAGTTCCAGCAACTTGAAATGCAAATGTCTTTTGTCCGCCGAAAAAATTGAATCCCCCGCACTGAAGCGCTCACCAATAACCCAGAGCGCATCAATGATTGGTATAGCCAGCATAAGCAAAGTGGTAGCTATTTTGGCTCCAGCAAAAATAGCCAAAACTGCCAAAATAAATCCCATAAACATTGAGCCGCTCGTGCCAGCCAAAATTTTTGCAGGATGAAAATTAAAAAGTATAAATGCAACAAGTGAACCTATAAGAACAGCTGCAATAATACCGACTGGGGGTTGATTAACCTCTGGACGTAAACTCAAAAAAAATATGGTCAGCGCGCCAATAAAAGTGACGCCCCCAGAGACACCATCAATACCATCAACCCAATTCATAGCATTCATAAGAAAAACAACCCACACAATAGAAACAAGCAAACCAATAACATATCCAACGCCATCTTGAAACAAGAAGATACCACCAAAAGGATTACTCACGTATTGAAGTCGCACTCCTACTATATAAACAAATACTACAATAATTAATTGCAGCAAAAGTTGAGTTTTCCAAGATATTTGCCTGAAATCATCAACAACACCCAAAACTAAAATCGCAACGGATGCAAAAAGCACACCCAGTAAGGGCGTGCTTATCACCAATTGTTTATCTAAAAAGATTGCAGCCAAAAAAGATACAATCAGCGCCATTCCGCCAAGACGAGAAATTCCCTGCTTATGAAGATGTCTCTCGCAAGTTCTGGTATCACAAACCGCATATTTGCGACCAGCCGCAATCAATACCATTAACAGCAATGCTGCGATTACAAAAGAAACAAGTAGTGGTATTAAAAAAAGAGAATAATTACTGAACATATCTTATATTCATGTCATTCCCGTGAAAACGGGAATCCAGACCCGACACCAATTTTACTATATTATTTGAAATAAGAAATTTTCCGAGACTAAGAAGGGCTGGATTCCCAGTCAAGCTGGGAATGACAAAGGTTTTATTTTTTACGTATTTTGTCTGTTACCCAAAATTCTCCAAAATATCGCTTAAACAAAATACGTGTCTGGGAATCAATAGCTGGAATTGCTCCAAGCGTAGGTGCAATAATTGGAGCCAAAAACCATTGCAAGAACATATAAATGTAACGCTTTTTTCCATATTTAGCGGGACGCGGAGGTAAAAGGACAAAGCTAAGAAACATAGAAATTACCAATCCACCCATTGCAAGAGTCATCAAATAACGAGTCACGAAAGGCAAATTATGCGCCAACACACTCTGATTAAATGTAGGCCCACCAAAGATAAGAGGAAGCCAACCCAGAAGTGCCAAGATGAAGGCTGAAGTTGCCCAGGAATGATGACCTTCGATCATTTCAAATCCTATTCTGAATTTTTTGTAAAATGAAATTGTCTTATCTGGCCAAAGAGCTCGCATAATCACCGGGAAATTTTCAATTCCATACGCCCAACGTCTTTTTTGTTTATACTGATTTTTAATAGTTTTCCAATATGTTTCAGCCAAAACTGCATCAAGAGAAATTGGCAAATAAATAGGTCTAACCATATAATCCCCATGATAATAAGCGTAACATTTCCAATATATAATAGAGTCTTCACTGATCATATCTAACGGCCAAAAATCAACCTTCACCAAAGTATCAAAAGGTTCAGAGTGCGACGAAAAAGTCACCATTTGCACACGTGTGCTTTGAAACATATGCCAAAATGATGAACCAGTCACAATCACACGCACAAAGGCGTTGGTGTCCCAAATATTATTGTGATACATCGGGAGAGGCTGATATGACCGCTGCAGGCGTTTTGGATCAGTGATGTATGCGTGCGTGAGCGCCGCAAAGTATTGGGGATGACAAACACTGTCACAATCAAAATTGGAAAAAATAACCCTCTTATAATCAATTTTTCTTTCATCCAAATAAATCATCAGCTTTTTGGCAGCATAAGTAGCATTAGATGCCTTGCATTTCATTTCATTTGATTGCACCTCATGAGTTGTCACCAAGAAATCTTTGAAAACACCTTTGAATTTTTTTTGCAAATAATCCACTTTCTCCAAACGTTGTTGTTCATTTTCACGCTCCTCCGTGGCCAAAAGAATAACAATCTGTTGATTTGGAAAATTACTCTCAGCAACAGCTTGGATAGCTGGCTCAATTATTTCTGCCGGCTCATTGGCTGTTGGCAAAAGAACCACATTAACAACTTTTCGCCAATCCATAATCTCATTACCCTGTGCACAAATTTGAGCCACCTCTTTTTGATATTCAGAGAGACGATAAATTTCATTTTTTATCTTACGTCTCTCACCAAAAGCAGAGACTTCACGCAAACTTTGTTTGAAAGACTTTATTCTTTCCTCTATAGCCAAAGCGTATTCTTTGGGGTGCACAATGTTCTGACAGCGCTCCCACCAATCTATTTTTTTGCCATTTTGCAGTTTATTGTATGCAATAATCGAATAATACGTAATAAAAATAGTTCGATAAATCCAATAAATATCAAACATTATAATAAATACTGCAATCCAAATTGGCAAAACAAAAGAGGCTACCAGCATTCCAATAAGTGTAACCCAAGTCAAAATACCCGGAATCATTTCCAGTGTGCGCTGCACGCGCCATTGTTTTGGATCAGTTGTTTTTGGACTTGGGAAATAAAACATTGAATTAACTTACAACTTACAACTCATAACTCACAACATAAGATTAACTTACAAATCACGACTTACAAACTACAACAGAAATGCATTCAAGATGTTGTTAGTTATTAGTTGTCGGTTGTTAGTTTTCGGTTGTTAGTTGTCAGTTATTAGTTGTGGGTTAGTTTTAGTAGTTTATCAATAAAAGGCTTGCAACCGCAATAGTGATGCAGATTTGAACTATAAAGGTCGCTAAAACCAGCAAATGAGCCACAATACGCTCCTTTTGTTGGTAAAATAAGTACCCCAGCACGGTATTTACACTCAAAATAACCAGCCCAATCAGAGGTAAAAAGTACATTTGCCACCATGCCCCAATCACATCCACCCCGAAATATACATTATAGTGAAGTATTATAGGAAAATCAACTGGCCTAATAAAAAAAGCGATCAACCCCCAATTAAGAGCATTGATCAACAGCGCACCAATAAAAACCCATTGAACCAATGAACTGCGAAAAAACTCCTGCGAAAAAAAGTATCTTAGTCTTAATTTTGTATTTTCAATTTTAAAAAAGTTCATGTGGTTTTTCCAGTGCTAATGGTTCAATCGTTTTTTCCTGATCAGTAATTCTAGCTACATCCTTATCAATTTTGCCCAATTCTTTATAGGCAGTATTAAAATGGTTTACTGTGGTGCCAAAACTTTTGCCAAGATTCTGCATATAAACATCATATTGCTGTATATGTTTGCCAAGCTTCTCCACATTAGCTCGAATCTCTTTGGCATTTTCCTCAATCTGAAAAGCTCTCAGACCTTGAAGCACTGTTTGCAGATATGCCAAAAACGATGTTGGAGAAACAATGATAACTTTCTTCTCTTGAAACGCATATTCGATCAGGTCGCGTGTGTTGATCTGAGCAGCTCCAACTTTATTTACAAGCAAATCGTAATAAATTGCTTCGGAAGGAATAAACATAAAGGCAAAATCCATTGTTCCCATTTCAGGACGAATATATTTGGCAGTTTCATCAATACGATTTTTCAAATCCTGCTTGAATAATTTTTCAAATTTTTCACGTTCTGTACTATCCGTGCAATTCAAGATTCTTTCATAATTTTCAAGTGAAAATTTTGAATCAATTGGCACGATCTTCTCTTTTACAAAAACCACCGCATCCACAATCAAATCCTGATCAGTTTTTTCACTCTTGCCCAGTTTATATTGCATCTGATATGATTTCGGTCCCAACACATTTTTAAGTGTTTCTTCCAAAAAATATTCCCCCAGCACTCCGCGTTGTTTTGGATTTTTCAAGATATCCTGCAAATTTTGAAGTTGCGCTGAAAAGTTCACCACTTGCCTATTTGTTTCGTCAAGCTTTGTCAATTTTTCAGTAACATTACTAATAAGTTTGGCTGATTGACCAGTGATTCCCTTAACTGTTTCGATTGTGTCGCGCATATGCTCACTGGAAGAACGCCTGGCTTCGGTTAACTTTGTGTCAATTTCAGTACGCATTTGATGATTTTGCTCGCTCAAATTTCGAAGCCGCTCCAAAATTGCCGTCATTTTTTCTCTCTCCTCCCTATTATCGCTACTCGCCACAACCTTCATTTTTAAATCAAAAACAAGCCACAAAAGAGCGGCCAAGATTCCTATTATAATAATCGTGACAAGAATTGATGACATATTTGTTTTATATTTTCAGAAGTTACGCGTTTCGAAACATTTCTTTTTTGGCCAATGGTTGGCGACAGCGACTCTTTGAGCTTTTGGATATTGAGTATTTATCCAAAAGCGTGCCAAAGAAGAAGTGGTTGAGAAAATGCGTAAGTCCCAATTTTAGTATTTTTTGCGACCGAGAATAAATCTTTTGAGTCCTGGGATTTTATCAATCAACTCTAAATGAGATCCTTCTATAAAATCCAACAGAAAACGATCAAGCATATCTAAACGATATTTGAATTCATCACTATTCATAAGCACGAAACTCACTTCTTTTCCAATTTCAGCTTCCAGACTACTCATTACACTCTTTAATTTCCCACGGCTAACATTGTTTGCAACCAAAACCATATCAACTTTGCTTTTTGGATAATTAAGAAAAATACCACTCACCAAGGCAAGCTTCACATCTCCGATATTTTTCAATCGTGACAAACTTTTGGATTCCGGAGAAGCAGTTGATTTTGCAAACAAACTCTTAAGTTCTGAATGAAAACAAAAATCTTGATCTAAAGTATAATATTTTGTTCCTTTTTTTGTTTTTTCAATCAAAAATTTTATTTTTTTGAGCTCTCCTATCTCTTTGCGCACAGAAGCCGCTGCTAGCATATTTTTCTTTGCAATATCAGCAACACTATATTCTTTCTCGCAATTAAGTAAAAAGAATCTTAAAATTCTGGTTTTTGCCTTTGAGCCAAAAAGCGCTTCAAGGATTTCCGACATAAGTTTAACAGTGATTAATAGAAATTAAGTATTTCCTCTGCTCTCAAAAGCAGTAATATTGGCATTATACAACCAACAAAATTAAAAGTAAACCCAAGGACAAGAAACAAAAAACAAGATACAAACATCAAACAACATTCGAAGCAACAACTATTTTAAGCGTTTGAGTTTTGTAATTTTGGATTTGTTTGGTTATTGTGTCTTGTATCTTGGTTATTCCCATCAGGGTCAATTGCATTTGAACGAAAATTACTATATTATATAGAAAGATACTTGAGGGCTTTTTATGCCAAATTATGGTCTCAGAAAAAACCAATGTCCCCAAGAAACTCCGATAAAAACAAAGATGTGATAAAAGAACTGGAAAAAACAATTTCCCCAATTTTGGTTGTCAATAATTCTTCCCTAAAACCATATGTGGAATTATTTGAATACGCACCAGAAAACATCTACCAGCAACCACTTGGCAGTCTTGTTGGTTTTTTCGAGGTCAAAGAATTCTCTGATGAATCTGCTTATGTTGTAAACTTTCTAACATCTGTTTTAAAAAAAGAATATTACATCAACCCCAAAAGACCGGTCACTGAAAGCCTGGACAGTGCCCTGCATAAAGTGAATATGGCGCTGTCTGAGTTGGCAAAACACGGAAACGTTGAATGGTTGGGCAAAATAAATGCTGCCATATGCGTGTTGGAGAAAAACAACGCTCATTTTAGCGTTTCAGGCGATGCCAAAATCTTCTTATACCGCAATCAGGGACTTTCCGAAATAAGTGAAGATCTTGCATCAGATTCTCTTGAACCACATCCTCTTAAAACATTTGTTAATGTTTCCAGTGGACGGCTTGAAAAAAATGATCGAATGCTGATAACGTCAGCTGATATTTTTCATATTCTTCCAACCAGTGAAATAAAAAAGAACTTCCAACGCTTCGAGGGAGATAAATTTGTACAATTTTTAAAAACCGCGCTTTCAAACCAAATAGAAATGATTGTGTCGATAGTTGTCGAAATGACAGAAGTGATTCCAGTCGTCACAACAAAAGCGCTGCCTCGCAAAAAATCTCCTCAAGCAGCCAATGCCTTTAGCGAACAAACCTTTGCCAACACATCGCCCGCAAACAATTTGGCGCAGGAGAATGAGCTTGCTATGGCTATGGAAGCAGAAGAGAATGAGCAGGAATATACCGATGAAAAAACCGGACATATCTACATCCAAGGAGAAACCATCGCAAGCCAAGAAGCTGCTCATGCTCAAATGAATCTCTACTGGGATATGGTCAAAGAAAAAATATCCCAAGGATCATACCTTACAAAAAATGAAATTAGAAAACGTTTTTCTTTATACAAAAAACAATTAGCAAAGAAAAAAGCGCTTCGCAAAATTGAAAAAGAACAGCGCGAGCAGCTGAGGGCTGAGGAAAATAAGCGCCTTGAAGAAGAAAGAGTTCTCCAGGAAGTTCAGCGCGAGCAACAACTTGCCCAAGAAGCGCAACTTCAGCAAGTTCGCCTCAAAGAAGAAAGTGAACGCCAGCAACTTTATTTGGAGCAAGAAGCTCTTCTTGCAAAAACAGCCAACTCCAAGAAAAAGTTGGAAACAAAAATCAAAATTAAAGACAATTACACGGAGACACTCTCTTCAAGCTCACAACTAAGCTTTAAAGAAAAACTTCAATTGGCAAAGTTAGAACAGCAAGGAAATGCTGTCATTGATTTGAAAAACAAAACCACCCAGGAAGCTGAGATCTTCGAAGAAGAAATTATCACTGAGCCAGAAATAAAATTTGAATCCCCTGAAAAACAATCAGAAGCAATGAAGCTCAGAACGTTAGCTTTGGAAAATATCAGCAAGATATTACCACTATCAAAAAAAATAATTGCTTATGCAAAAATTGGACTAAACAAACTTTCTTCAGCAATAACAAAAAACGAAGCCGGTGTCGCAAAACCAAATCAATTAACAAGCATCATAACTCCTCATTTTTCAAAAATTGGAAAATTATTCTCACATTTTTCAGGAAAACAAAAATTGTTCATTCTTTTTGCACTAGCTCTTATTTTTATCGCACCACTTTTTATTGTGCGCTTCTTAAATAGGCCAAAAGCTCCAACGATCGTTGAACTTCAGGATGCACCTATGACTCAAATTGGAGCATTGGCAAATGAAAAAGGTATTGATTTTAACACGCAAATTCAAACAATTTTATCAAACTCAAATATCGTTACCACCCTTATCGCAAACAACAACCCAACAGTTGTGACCAAAAACAGCGTCATTGTTTTGCAAAATAATCAACCAAAAGAATTTCCGATTCCTGCTGACTCTGGAGTTGTTGCTGCCGCAACATATATGAAAGATTTATCACTAATTTTGATTTTCACAGATAGCAACAGGATTCTTTCCTTCAGCCCAATTTCAGAAAAATTTTCAAACAACAATATAAATTTATCAAATCTTTCATCAGCAAATCCGATTGGAACATATTTGACATATATGTATGTGCTTGATCAAAAAACCAATCAGATTTATCGTTTCCCGCGCGCAGACGGTGGATTTGGAGAATCAACAAATTGGCTGAAAGATTCAACACCTCTTGCAGATGTTTCAGAAATAACAATCGACGACAACATTTACGCAGTTGCCAATAATAAAGTTTTAAAATTCTTCAAAGGAAAAGCTGTGGATTTCACACTTGAATCATCAACCACCCCAGTTAATTTTGACAAAATATATACAACTCCAGATCTGCAAAACTTCTACGCACTAGACACACAGAACTCGCGTCTAGTTTCATATAGCAAAGACGGCAACATTCTTACACAATACCACAATGAAGCGTTTAAAGACGCAATTTCATTATCAGTCGACGAACAAAACAAACTCGCATACATTGCAACTTCACAAGGTTTAATTTCACTTGAACTCCAATAGGCTCATTTCCACATTTCTTTTTCCGCAAAAGAAACGTGGAGCAAAGAAAACTCGCACCTGATGAAGGTACTGTGGCAAAAACTTCGCTCTTCGCTAGAATTTACACTTCGCTCGTAGTCTACTGACTCTCGCTACGTTTCAAAATTCTTTAACGCTCATCACTCGTTTTTCGCCTACGTACTTCATATGGTGCAAAGGGAATGCGGGATGCAAATACAATAAATCCATTGACTCAACATCTACGACACGCTATATTTTAAACACCACGGAGAGGTGAATTTTGTTGAGGCAAATTGCGGCGGATTAGATACCTGCAAACGTGATTGCCAGCGCAGAATGCTGGATCTATGCGCAAGTCGGAAAGCTGTCGTCAATGAAAAAACAGCAGACGCCATGCATAACAAAGGCCACTGCCCGACCCTGTATCTTTACGGGGATTTCCAGAATCTGCGTTTTATTACGAAAATATCTTGGCTAATCTTAGTAATGAGCCGTAAAACGGCCATGAAAATCTTGGCGCGCCAACTATTGCATACAGTGGAGAACCCAGGAGGTTCCGCGAAACTGCATGCTGGGATGATTTTTCGCAAGCCACCTCTCCGTGGCTTTTTTTCTTTTTATGCACAAAAAAATCCACGTACCTTTAGGGCACATGGACACTATCTTTATATTATACAACTAAATAATCAAAAAGTCAATATAGGCACAAAAAACGGCTAGCTATAGCCGTTTTTAGGTGTAAGAATTTTTCACGGTAGAGACGCATTGCAATGCGTCTCTACGTGTTAGAAAGATGATTCTTTCATCACACTTCTTGCAAATCTGGCGCGTTCCATGATCTCACGGTTTACAATGGCTGCGTCGCGACCATATTTGAGGCGTGAGAGCTCTTTGAGATAATTAGCGGCCTCTTGATTCCCTCGAGTTGGCGGATAAAATTTAATATTGAATGGTTTGGAAAGTTCGCCATTAACCAGCATCCGAGTAAAACCACTATAGTTATCCACATTAACCAAATCGTTGGCGGTAAAAATAGGTTCAAATTGTTTTTCCAAAAATTCTGCATCCTCCGGTCCAACTCGCAGCGCCACCATTGAACCAACATTACCAAACACGGCTTTGGAAATTTCTTCCTTGAGCTGTCCAATGAATTGATGAGCTATAATCAAACACAAGCGATATTTTCGCGCTTCAGAAAGAATTTGAGAAATCGATTCGGTTGTGACATTTTGAAATTCATCCAAATAAAGATAAAAATCGCGACGCTGATCTTCAGGCATATCTCCGCGTGCCAAAGCATTCATTAAAATTTTTCCCACAATAACCATTCCCAAAAGATGAGCGTTAATTTCACCAATTTTTCCCTTAGAAAGTTTCACCAGTAAAATTTTTCCAGAGTCCATCACTTCGCGAAAATTAATTGTGCTTTTTTGTTGAGCGATAATTGGACGCATCATATCATTAGAAACAAACGTGGTGAGTTTGGAAGTGATATACGGAACCATATTGGCAAGTGCCGCTTCCCCGCCAGCCTTCTCAGCTTCTTTGATCCAGAAATCTGAAACAACAGGATTGTTGCATTTGGACAATTTCATTTTCCGAAAATCCTCATCTGCCAAAACCTTGGAAATTTCCATAAGAGTTGAACCTGATTCTGGATCTTCCATAATAAGAAGCATTGCGTTTCGCACGTATTGTTCAAACATCGGACCTCCCGTAGCTTTAAGATCATACAACTGATCAAAAATACCAATCATTTCGTTGATAACAAAAGTTTTTTGCTCGGGATGGCTTGGATCATATTCAAGCATATTAAGTCCAAATGGTCGTTCCATATCAGACGGATCAAACACGATCACATCTTCCGCGCGCTCCTTTGGAATGGCGGTCAAAATATCCTCAATAGCATCGCCGTGTGGATCAATAAAACAAAAACCCCTGCCGTCGCGCGCATCTTGTTTGGCCATTTCTTGCAAGAAATTTGACTTACCAACACCAGTTTGACCAATGGTATACAAATGCCTTCTTCTGTCGCCATCACTAAGCCTGATATCCGTTTTCACTCCGCGATAATCATTATAACCAAGCACTAAACCTTCTTTTGGTATATTGAGTGGTGGCGGTGCAGCTCCAGCTTTCAGCCATTTAATTTTTGGCGTTTCAGTGGTGGAAATTGGAAAATGAAAAATGCTGGCAATTTCTTCTGTAGACAAAATGATAGAATGCTCTTCGTCAAAATTTCTGAAGATATAATCAAAAGATATTTTCTTGGATTTTATTCTTTTTTGCACCACAAAATGATTGACGTCGTGATTTTCAAATTGCGCAAAAGAATTTTCCATATGCGCCAAGACTTCATCCGCCTTTTGCTGACTCATCGCAGACGCAAGCAAGCGAACATTCACCTTAAATCCAGCCTTTCCAGATTTTGCTTCAATTTTCTTTACAAGCTCCTGTTCTTCCGGAGTAAGCTGCACTGAGTCCTTGTGCATAATTTCTTCCTTTGGCTTGTTTTGAATCACTTGCACCACACCTTTTCCAAGCTCCATTGCAATCGAATTTGAATGTGCATCCTTAAGCTGTTTTCCTTGTTGCATCTTGTGTGCAATTCCTCTTCCCAATTTTCGCCAATTTTTTCCCGCAGGACGCAAAACAATTTGAATAGCTGCACCTTCCCCTTCTGTTTGCAATTTACTAAGCGCATTTGAAATTTCATTGAGCGGGTCAACATCAATATTTTCATATGTAAGAACTGGCAAAGCATATGAACGCTTAAGTCCAAGTGTTGCAGCAGCAGTAAAACTCCCCGGTGAAAAAATTGTATAGTCAGGAATTTTTTCAATAGAAGAATGAGGGAAATATGAATGAACTTGCTTCTCAATGCTGTCACGAAATTTCTTCGGCACTGCCAAATAAAAAGAAATTTCTTCATTCCCACACGGATTGGCAATTTCTAGTGCCATATATGGCTCACTATACAAAAAATGAGCCCAGAGTGATTTTTTTTCTTTAATATTGGAAAGTGTGGTGAGCAATTGCTCCATAGCACCAATTTCTTCTTTCCAAGCTTCTCCATTTTCATTTCGCTCACCTCTTTCTTTGAAAATTTTTGTCACCCGCACAACTTCAAGATCCATATTCATTGAACGGTTGATTTGAGCGCGATAATTCAAAAAACTTCGCACAATCAAAAAAGCCCCACTCAAAAGAGTCAACGTGCCAAAAACCCAAAGCAAAGGAATCAAAATAACATTAAGGTCAAGAGTATTCATTTATGTTTTATATTTATTTGAGTTTTATGCCTTTATTTTGTCTGAAAATTTTCAATAATCAATTTTCAATTTTCATTGAATTTACAATGATTCAATGATCAATTCCTGGTTTGAAAATTTCAAAATTGAAAATTGATTGTAAATTGAAAATTGTGAATTGAAAATTGAACTTAAAGCTCTTTTATCATTCCCTTCTCCACCAACGCATTATGCAGCTCTTCGCCAAGCATACGGTCGTGAAAAGTGTCGAGCACATAATTGTCTTGCATATGTTGAGCGACTTTCACAGCGTGCACAACACCTTTTTGACCTGCAATATCAATCAAATGTTGCACTTGCGATTGAGCGTCCATTTTTTCGTAGCCAGTTTTAGCATCATTGACAATAACTGCTTGATCTATTTCATCATCACTTTGCACTGTCTGAACTTTAGAAAGAATTTTACCATAGGCATCATCCTTTTCGGCTGCACTAATTTCCTGTGGCATTTCACGCTCAATAGTGGCAAATGGAGATGACTCCTCACGAGAAAAATCTACGCGCCCATTTTTAAGCTTACCCTCCAAGTCCAAATCACTTTCCTCAATCGGCTCTAAGTTACTCTTTAGCATAAATTTCTAATTTCTAATTTCCAATTTTTTGCCCCAAGCTTATCCCTTGAGGGCTAAACAATTTCCAATGAATAAATTTCCAAATGTTTGAAAATTAATGAATTGAAAAATTGAAAATTAATTGAAAATTGAAAATTGTGAATTGAAAATTATTTGTTAGCATTCATCATCTCTCCTCTAAATTCCTCGATAATCCCCTGCACCATTTCATCATAATCATTGATTCTCTCCTTGAAAAATTCTTCCACCTGCGCTGGAGAGACTTCGCCTTCTGACATTTTTTCATATTCTTCGCGACCCTCTTCTCCAAGCTTATCCATTGTTTCCAGAAAAATTCTCTTTAGCAAAACTTCAGTCATCTTAATGATGAGTTCATTTTGTTTGTCCTGGGAAAGCGTGTCGATTCCCATATCTTTAATCAATTGACCCAGAGCCTCTGCTTGCGCAGTATTATGTTCTTCCATATAAATTATTTTTTAAATTTTTATTCAATATTTATACCCAGACGCTTCTTTATGGTAACTTCTTTTACGCGATAAAGCCATTTTCCAAAAGTAGTATTGCTATTAGGAAAATTACTAGTATTACCAAACTCTTTTTTATATTCCTTTGCCATTTCTTTCATAATTGGACGCAATTTATCATCAGCATAGGCAGAACTATAATCCAAATTTTTAATATCATCCCATTTATAGCCAGTAACCTTGTATATACTATTTGTAGCTGCCTTTATATCCTTAAAGCAAGTCTCTTTTGCATTCGCCAAATTTTCAACCGTCAAAGCTGCCGATTTGCGCGCCTCATCAGCGCGACCCATATCTTCATATTGAGATACTGATGGTCCATCTCCTCCAGCAGGATGATTAACTGCAGCATCAGCTGCTTGGACATATTCAGCATTAGCGCTTTTAAACATCTCCTTTGCTGTTGATATATTTTGCTCCGTGTCACCAGTGTGTCCTAAAACATCAGCATTTCCTACCACCGCAGCTGCTGACGGCTTTGGAATATCAGTTGGCCCAACACCAGCGCCCGCGCCTTGCCCACCTTCAACAGCAGTGCCACCAACAGAATGATGCCCATCCAGGTGTGAAATTTTTCCACTAATATCTTTCAATTCAAATTTCAATGGATTATGTTCATCGATAATCATAGTCGTCCCAGGCTTCACATTAACCATTCCATCTTTTAACATTTTATAATATTCAGTCTCTCCAACTTTCTTAATAAGATCTTGCTTATTATCATGCATATAGTCCAACCACATTCGGTGAGCCGCTGCTCCAGGATTTTTCATATCTGGATGGATTTTCCTAATATGATCAATCAGTGTTTTTTCAATACTTGAACCTTTTTCAATGGTCAAAGATTCAGCTGGCGCCTGAGTATGTAAAGCTTCTTGAAAATTTGCTGGGACGTGCGTAACTGGCATCTTTCCATGTTCAACAAAATTAGCTGGCACACTTTTTGGGTGTTCAAATGCAGCAGTAATTGGTGTCTCACCATCTTGGGGATTCAAATTACTTACATTTTCAGTAATTCCACCAGAAAAAACTCCTGATTTTGGAATTGGTGGTAATTTTGCACCAACATCCTTCGCATTAGGCACATTTGTTGCAATATGTTCAGCGCCAACACCACTTCCTTGAAGTGCATGTGCTATACCACTAAAAGCCATTGTTCCGAATATCGCTACCATTCCAACCGCCACAACTTTATTAACCTTTGAGCGTAAAACATACTTGTCTAATTTTTTATCTACATTTTCAATTTCACCATTCAAAATTCCTTTAAACTTTTCAAAATCAATTTTTCCACTTTCAACTGTAACATCCTCAATGTTCTTCTTGCCATCCTTATTACTAAAATATTTATCCACGAATTGAGCAGCGGCGTCTAGTTGCATTCCGCCAGTAGTTGCCATTATAAGAGACCCCCAAACTCTTTTTCCAGTTGAAAAAGCACCCGCACCGGCCACAAAAGATCCAACTGCCAATCCACCCTTCACCCAAAACGGAACTTCTTTATTATACCAATTTGCAACACTAGTCATCTTTAAACTTACATTGTCCCAGACCTTTCGTGCGCCAGATTTGTCAGCGGAATCTTCTTTTTTATAAGCAATGATTTCTTCAGTTCTAGCATTATACAAATCATGGGCAGCCTTAACGTTGTAATAAGTATACAATTCCTTAAGTTCAACTTGCAATTTCTTTTCATCAATTTCACCTTTATCACTTTTTGATTGCAACTCAAAAATTTCCTTGTCCAATTTAGTCTTGAGCAATTTTTCATATGCCTCACGCTCACTTTTTATAGTTGCGTTTTCTGGATATTTTTTTCCAATTTTTGAAAGATTAAATTTGGAATGCTTTTCCAAATTTTCCATTGCCTTTTGCTCCCTGAATTCAGTTCTGGCATATCGCTGTCTTGCTTCAATCAAAGCTTCCTCAAGAGGATCCTTTAATTTCTCAGGTTGAACATTTACTTTTTTTTCAATTTCAGCGATTTTTTCTGATTCAATTTTTTCCTGAACACCTTTCTTTTCTTTTTCAGCCAGCCTTCTCGCGGCATTTTCCTTGTTTTTGATTTTTTCATCAACAACATTATCAACATCCAAAGTTACTATTGGAGAAGGTGCAGCTTCCGGCTGAGCAACTGCAACTTTTGCATCATCAATAACAGGTGGAATATTTTCCACCAAAACTGTACCAGAGAAATCTACCAATTCTTCATTTTTTGCATCAGCAGCATCATTTAAAACACGGAAGCGATTTCTAGCCTCTTCCCGAGATGTTTTTATCAAATCTCCTGCAATTTTTAGCATATCTTCAGCTGCCATTTTTTTGTTTTATGAATTTTTGCAAATTATTTCTTGATTCTTATTTTACCAACTCCGTTAAAACTTTTTTAATAAAAACTTCTTTTTTATCATCCGCAACAACCTTTTCCTGCTCAAGCAGTTCGTCCAAAAACGCCACCACTTGACCCTCCAGGAAACTTTCCTGATATTCCGTCCTAAGTTTTTTATATTCTTCATTTCCCCGCAATAATATCACCAATTTATCCCTAAAATCTTTTGCCAATTCCAAAGATAACTCAAAAACCTCATTGGGATCTTTTTCATTTTTTTCTTCAGTTTTACCCTCAACAACAGCATCTGGTTTGAAATTCCTATCAACCATATAAGTTTTACCCTCAATAACAACCAATCTCTTGGGATAATTTGGATCATTTATTTTTCCAACAAATTCTTGATAAAAAGCAAGACTATCCCAAAAATCTTTATGTTGTTCCCTTGATGCAGCATCTGTGTGTTCGAATTCTATAAGATCAGCATATTCCATTAGTTTTTTAACCATATCATCGCCACTGGCCAACTTATCCACCAGGCTAATTCCAAATTCTTTTTCAAAACGCTCAACGGATAAATGCTTCTCTATGATATTCCTAGCAGCATTTCTGAATTCACTGGCAATTTTACTATTCTCATCTTCAATATTTTCATTTTTTTCAACATCAACTTTTGTTTCCACCTTTTTAACTACGGGTTTTTTCTTTTTTTCAGTCTCACTTAAATCCTTCTTTCTTTTTTCTAATATTTTTGAAATCTCTTTTTTGGCACCAGCAACAAGACCCTCAAACTCTTTGGATTCTTCTTCAGACAAATCCTCTGTTTTTATTTGATCAAAATTTTCCAAATAATGCTGCTTGTCTTTTAAATTAACCGCAAATTGCGTTTTTCCTATTTCATCTTTGGCAATATCAAAAATATTAACAACCAATTTTTTGCAATTTTCGAAATTTTGTTTATCTTTTTTTGATTCAACTCTTTTAAATTGTTCCTTGTTTTTTTCGTATTCATCTTGCAATTGTGCAAGTTTTTCAATATGACTCTGGAAAAAACTTAACACTTCGTCAGAATATTCTGAAATCGAACCATCTGATTTAACTCTGCCATTAATTTCATCAATTAGGGCATTTACTTTATCTGCCTCTTCCTTAAAAAAAGCTACTGAGTCTTCAACATATTGGCCACTCTCCCAATCAATATTTGTTTGCTTATTAAGCCCATCAGCCAAATCACAAATCTTATTCCAAGTATCATTGATTTCTTTTTTTAATTCTTCATCAACCTTTTCCTCCTCCACAGCAACAGCATTATTATCTTTATTGCAGACGGCTTCAATGGCCAGTTTAGTGTCGGCAGATTCACATGCAATATTGTTCAGGTTGGAAAGACAAAATCTTTTAATATAAGCATCCACCTCACTTTCTTTCAAATTATCATCATTTCCATATTCCTGAATAAATAATTTTTTGAGCAGATCCAATGCGCCACCATCAAAAAGCAGTGCATTGCGAAGCAAGGTGCCGACTTTTTTTATTTTCCCATGATCTTTCTGACTTTCTATTCTCACATCCTCATTATTTTCCTTGCTGAAAACATTCACGAATGAATTTTCAATAATCTCTTTTATTTTTTCATTACCTGTTTCAACATCAGCAACTGGATTTTCAATAACTGCCTGTTCCATTTCTCTAGCGGATGCCAATGATTCATCTTCAATTATTTTTATCTTAAGTGAACGCATAGGATCAGGTAAAACCCCAAAACCAGCAGGTTTTGTTTCAGAACTATTTAATAAAGTTATCGGGTGTTTTATAACATCAAAAAGTTTCATGCATTGATTGCTAAAAGATTTTATTTACCTAAAAATTATATCACAAAATTCGTTTTTCTCCCATAGCAAAATTTTATGAAAAATTAAAAGGCGCAGTAATGGAAAATTCCATACTGCGCCTTTATTTCATCACCTCCTTTTGTGCATTATTGTTTAGCTCGATGATTTCATTAAGCCAAGTCCGCGAGCTTTGTTCAATGCGTCTTCATATTCCTTGGGAAGCTTGACGCCAGGATTTGCCTTTTGCCATGCTATCACCCCATCCACGAATTCGTTGTCGATCTGCTCTTGCTGCTTTTTTTGAATGGCAGTCAGATCGTTGACGCGTTTTGCTGTAGAAGCTGAAATTACATTGACCTTGTTACCAATGAGTCCATCGAGATAAAAGCCAACGTGTGGGAAAAGTACAAATACCAATCCCACAGCATAAGCAACAACTGCAACCTTAACTGTAAATCGCGACATTTTTTTGAATGATGTGAAATTGTCAATTGCGACAACCACCATCAACATCAAGATTACAATCGCCGCAGTCATTCCGCCAAATGTATAATTGACATACAGCGGAAGAATCAGAAACAGTGCGGTTTGTGCCAGGAAAATTTTGGAAATTACTGTAAGATAAGCCCGGATGAATTCATTATCGAAGACTCCAGTCTCCTCCTGATTTTCAACGGGCCTTCCACGCAATTTTTTTAATTCATTACTGAGTGCCGTCAAAAATTCGAAGCTTTCTCCTGTCAGATGCATATTGAGCATGCGCCGAACCGAACACAACCTGTATAGCGTGAACAGCCATGGAATCAAAGTGATGCAAATAGAAACTTTGATGGACGGGCTAATCAACAGAATCAACGCAGACCCCAAAATTGTTGCGCCCAATACCGTCATCAGTGTCCAGCGAATTCTAACGAGCTCACCAGAAACTGCATTCCACATTGTCGAAAAAAATCTTGCTATCATAATTGCCTCCCTTTTTAGTTGAGAAATATTTTCTTCCAAAGTGGACGATTGTTAAACTCCTCATTCCTGTCCGCAACCATTGTCTCCATTTTTGCCAAAGAGCAATCAACTGAATCATAGATTCCGATCGCCCTTGATTTTAGGAGTGGCCACAATGTATCCTTACCAAATTTCAAAAAATTTTCCAAACTCGATGAAGCATCCTGCATTGCACCAACAGCAATTATTCGCGTGAATACTTCCGCACTAGAAGTGCATGTTGTCGCAAGTTCCTGCAAAATGGTAATTCCCGGACGAATGCATGCGGGAACAGCCGGAATAGCAGCGACCGCTGGCGAACCAGGTATTGCGGGTTTTGCAGCAGTAGTACTAGTAGCTGGCACAGCTGGTGTGGCAGCAACCGCAGACTTACCTGGAACAGCAGGAGAGCCAATAGTGCTTGGGAAATCCAAATCGTGAATAGTAACAAGTATTCTGAAGTTTTTTGCATACGTTGTGCCATTTGCATCATCCGCTTGTTCTACAAATATCATTGCTTGCTCAATCATTTTCTTTTGAGCAGGTGTAGCAATAGCTTCAGCAAGATCAAGAGCAAAATAGTGTTCATCCAACCAGCCTTTTGGGTCAATAAGACGTTTCTTTATTTCCTCTCCAACCGTTTTTCCAGCAATCTCGCCAACACCCAAAAAACCAATGATTCTGCCCGCCCAAGTCCATGCATGTTTCAACATACCCAGAAATGCGCCTTCTCCCAATGCCTCTGCCATAAATCTCCCCAGTGCCATGATAAACCTCCCCTTTTCCTTTATTTAGTGTGTGTATATTATATTGTCAAAGAGCCTGTTTAAGGCCCTTTTTGGCCTTGCTATAGGACCATCCTATAACCATCTATCTTAGCACAAAAAAGACATTATGTCAAGCTCGCTGAAAGCTGAAATTGGTGGTATAATTTAAAAATAAAAATCATAATCTTTTGTCATTCCCGCGTAGGCGGGAATCCAGGACTGAGCCAGACGGAAACGCGAACCTAGATTCCGGAACACCTGCCCGCAATGCTTCGCATAACGATGCAGGCGGGAGTCCGGAATGACAAATAAAAAAATAAAAAAATGAACAAAAAAATCGTCTGGGGGCTATTGTTGGCAATTTTGATTACGGCTTTTGCACTGCGAGTAACCAACATCAAAAACATTCCGGCGGGAATATATCCTGACGAAGCTCAAAATGGCGTGGATGCGCAGCAAGCGAATGCCACTAGGGAGTACAAACTTTTTTATGAAGGAAACCAAGGTCGCGAAGGATTATTTATAAACCTGCAAGCACTCTCGATCAAAGCATTTGGTCCAACTGAATTTGCGCTCAAGCTTTGGTCGATCATTTTTGGCACACTGACAGTGCTGGGAGTTTTCCTTCTAGCCAAAGAACTTTTCAAAAGCTATGCAGCTGGTCTGATCGGCGCATATCTGATTGCTTTTTCATATTGGGCAATCAATTTTTCCCGCATAGGCTTTCGAGCTATTATGGTTCCATTTCTTCTTTCTTTTGCTTTTTATTTCATCTTCAAGGGTCTTCGGACAAAAAAACTTCATACCTTTGTCATTGCTGGCCTCATCTATGGTCTTGGTCTACACACCTATATCGCCTTTCGAGTTTCCCCATTGGTTTTGATTGCACTTTTCGTTTCACTCCTCATTACTCGTAAAAACTTTTTTAAAGAATATTGGAAACATATTCTTGTTTTTGCTTTTGCAATGTTTGTCACTGCCGCACCAATGCTCCTTGATTTTTTTGTTTACAACCCGGACCATTATGCATCGCGCACCAGTGCAATTTCCGTTTTCAATCCTGTCACAAACGGTGGGAACCTGCCACTAACAATTGCCAGAACATTCGGATTAAGTTTGCAAAAATATTTTGTGATGGGCGATCTCAATATGAGACACAACTATCCACCTTACGCACTGCTTAACCCTATTGTGAGTGTCACATTTTTGATTGGGCTTATTTATATTGCTAGCAAATTTCTGCATTTATTATGGCTACGCATAGCAAAAGGACAAAGAGACGAAAGAATGGACATCTATGTCTTTTTGTTGTCTTGGTTTCTCGTGCTACTCATTCCTGAATTTTTGGCTAACGAAGGAAATCCTCACGCTCTGCGTTCCATTGGGACCCTGCCTGTAGTTATCATCATCTCAACTATTCCCTTCCTTTGGATATTTAAAAAATATAATCAATTTGGACATAGCTATAAAATGTTCACCATTTCCATTTTTATTGGGGCGTTTATTTTTATTGGACTCGCTGATCCAATAAAATATTTTGTATTTTTTGCTAACAGCCCAAAACAACATCAGGTTTTTGAAGCCAACACGAGAGCAATCTCTGATTATATTCGAATTCTTCCTCAGAGCGAAAAGAAATATATTGTTACGGGTGCTATGCCAAGACTAACAATCAATTATCTCAATCCGACACTGCCAAACACTTTCTATCTCTATCCTTCTCAGCTTGATCAAATCAAAACCAACAGCAACGAGAAGTTGACGATTATTTTCACCGGCTGGGATTGGGATTCGATCAATGCCCTCCGCGCGCGAATTCCCAATCTTACTTTCCAAGAACATAAAAACAAATTTGGAGATGTATTTATAACATTAAGCAACTAAAAAATAATTTGCATATTTGTCATCCCGCACTTGATGCGGGATCCAGAAAGTCTCACTAAATAAAAAATAACCTGGATTCCCGTTTTCACGGGAATGACAACAAAAATACAAAACGCTATGGAAAATTTCCTCAAAAAGCACTACCACTGGATTGTTCTCATCATTATGTCTTTTTTTGTCACAGTGTCATTGCTAAACGCAAAAAATGACACCGCCACCTTTGACGAGGTTGCACACATTCCTGCAGGATACAGCTACATCACTCAGCAGGATATGCGTCTTAATCCTGAACATCCACCACTACTCAAAGATCTGATTGGCATACCGCTAGCATTTCTCGATCTTAAATTCGACACTACCCAACCATTTTGGACTGGCGAAGGATTAAATAAGATTTGGGACGATGGACAATGGGCTGCTGGCAAACATTTGCTCTATGAAGCTGGCAACAATCCTGACCAAATTCTTTTTTGGGCTCGACTTCCAATTGTTTTAATCTCAGTGATTCTTGGTTTATTTCTTTTTATGTGGGGCAAGGAAATCGCTGGGATTTTGGGCGGACTATTTGTCCTCACACTTTATGCTTTTGATCCAAATATTCTTGGGCACAATCATTATGTCACCACAGACATCGGCATTGCTGCCTTTCTAACTTTTGCTTTTTATTATTTCCTTAAATTTATCAAGAATCCAACTTGGAAAAATGTTGCTGTTGGTGGAATTTTTCTGGGACTTGTAAGCTCAGTAAAATTTTCATCACTAATGGCTTTTCCAATTCTCGGACTTGTTCTTCTTGGCTATCCTTTGATTAAAAAAATATCTCATAATGATATCGAAATAAAAGAGAAATTTTTACGCACAAAATTATTTTTTTCATATCTAATAAAAGGTGTTGCAGCTTTTGCAATTTCAATGGTTATTGTTTGGATTTTATATTTTGCAAACACATACAATATGCCGCAAGATGTTATTGCTAGACAAATTAATTTCTCCTTTCCTTCTAATGATACAAATCCTCTCAGCATAGCAACCAACAGCGCATTGACCGCTCTTAATTCATCAACGATGCTTCGCCCATACGCAGAATATTTCCTTGGAGTCACAATGGTGTTCAAACGTGTCGCTGGAGGAAATGGAGCATATTTTTTAAATAATGTTTCCGGCAAGGCATCTACGATATATTTCCCATTAGTATTTCTCATCAAAGAAACGCTGCCATTTCTGGTATTAATTCTCTTTTCATTGCTTTACACTGGCGGACAAATTGTTAACAGCTTCAAAAAATCAATAATTGAAAAAGCTGTCAGGAAAAATTTCAAACGCTTTTTGCAAACAGGCGTAATGCAATATTCTCTTTTCGGTTTTATTGTTCTGTACTCATATCTCAGCATTACTGGCAATCTGAACATTGGACTCAGACATCTCTTTCCGATTATGCCACTAGCATATCTCCTCGTGACCAAAAAAGTTTTCGACTTTCTAAGGCATAAGCACTTTGTCACAAAACATCAACTGCACGTGCTTTTTGCAATCTTGATTATCTGGATCGTTATGATTCCTGTTTTTAGTTATCCCAACTACGTTTCATATTTCAATGAAACAGTTGGTGGTAGCAAAAATGGCTACAAGATTGTCACTGACTCAAATGTGGATTGGGGGCAAGATCTAGGCAGGCTAAAGATATTTTTAGATCAAAATCCACAAATAGAAAAAATTAATGTGGATTATTTTGGCGGCGGAAACCCAGCATATTATCTGGGAGACAAATATATTTCCGGTTGGGACTCCAAGCGACCAATTGAAGCTGGTTGGTATGCTATCTCAGTAAATTCACTGCAAGTTAGTATTTATGACAAAATGAATAAGACGCCTGAAAATAATTACGCTTGGACACAGCAATATGAGCCAGTGGATATGATTGGAAATTCAATTATGATTTATTACATACCCTTTACAATAGAGCAATAGAAAAAACTTTCAAATAAAAACGCTCTCAATCTTGAGAGCGTTTTTATTATTCTACATATTTTAAACGGATCATGCACAATATAGGGTTTCAGAAAGAATGACTTGGAATTTTTATTTACCTGTTTTCTTTTTGGCCAATTATTGCGACAGCAATTCTTGAGTTCTTGACCATAGTCTTGGGTCAAGAACGTGCTCAAAAAGGAAACAGGCAAATAAAAATAAGTGGTGACAATCAATAGTTAAAACCCCATATTGCGCATGACTCTTTTTAAACTAACAATTTCCCGTTACAATATACTGAAATATTGCAATGGAAGTGATTTTAAATTTTATTCTTTCTCTGTGTTTTCAGTTGACGGATTGTCTATTACCGGCGGTTCAATATTTTTGAATTTATAAAAAGCTTTGTTTTCATTACGAAGGTCAATATAAGCAATTTCACTTTTCTTATCCTCTGGAATTTCTTTTTTCAAAATAGTTGTCAGTGTTCGCATAGCTGAATCCAAAGAAAATTGAGTAGAAAAATAAAATTCTGTTTCCTGATTTGTTTTAACATTGATTTCCTCAGCCATTCGTGATGGCGTGAAATATTGACCAGTTATTTCAAAACCATCAATCCTCAAAGCATCTTTAATGGCAAGCACATATTGCTCATAAAAAGGTTCGATAATCTTAGTTCCAATTACCACCTCTCGTCCATTTGTCTCATTTATTTGTAAAAGATTATTACCCAAAAGCTCAGGCGATGAAAAATCAGCTTCACTATATGCTGTGCCATTTTCATCAAGCAAATAACATTTCTCATTACTGCACCAAACCAGCAAGGCTTTGCGTTCGTCAATATCTATATTCACGGTATCTGGAAATTTTTTAATCACACTCAATGTGCGAATTTTTTTAAATTTATCATTCAAAAGATTCTCGAACTTTCCTTGCGAAACGAACAAGAAGTTGTTTTTTGGAATTATTCCCAAATATTTTCCTGCCAGTGAATCACTAACAATCTGCTGAATTTCCTGCCCATCAAGCTCTTTCGTGCCTGAAACAACAATACTGGTAATTTGAAGGTGTTGAGAAAAAAACATAACATATCCAGTCACAGCAATAAAACAAACCAGCAACGTATAGAAAATAAACACCGAGAAAAATCGTGAAGCTTTTTTTTCTTCCTCACAATCATTTCCTGTGCAATTTTTGATATATTTTCTTCCCATTTTTGTGTTAATTTATGTTTATATAATGTTGCAATTGTTTTTCCCCGCCCGCAATGCTTCGCATAGCGATGCGGGCGGGCGTGACAAAAAGAAAAATGTATCCGAGCGACACTACATATCCATAAACAATGTTTCTAAAATAAGTCTGCTGTTAGCATTGGTACGTTTCAAAACTGTCATAGCTTTCTGAATTTTTTCAATGATAGCGCAGGCCCTATTGCTTTCTACTTGATCCACACCAATAGCAATCTTTCTGATCTCCCAAAGCCAAACATTCAATTTATCCAAAGTTCGAACCGCATCCTTGGAAAGATCTTCCGCCAACTTAAATTTTTCATTTAATGTTCCCTTTCTTATTTTTTCAAGCTCCACCAAGGCATTGGTTCTAAAAAGTCTTTCGTCATTGTGCTCGCTCAAATATTGCGCCAAGCCAGGCCTACCAATAGAAAGCTCTACGCAATCTTTTTGAAAAGAAAAATTTTCCGCAAAACCAATTTTTATATCTTCATCGTCAACCAAGCCAAAATTAACAACTTGCAAACGCGAAAGTATTGTAGGCAAAATCCTATCAATCTCATTAGTTACCAGAATAAGAATAGTTGTCGGGTTGGGCTCTTCAAGAATTTTCAACAATGCGTTTTGACAACCATTTGTCATACGATGAGCATCGTCAATAATAAGAACTTTATATTTTCCGTGATAAGGAAAAAGACTAAGACTAAGTTTGGCATCCCTTATCGATTCAATTGAAATATCACGCTGTTTTGAAATACCATTTTTCTCTGTAATCTCAGGCTGCACAATCACCAAATCAAGCATCGCATCCCTATCCACATTATCAATATCCAAATTTAATTTACCACTAGAAATAGCACTAAGCGCAAACATTTTCGCCAATGTAAATTTCCCAACCTTTTCCGGCCCAGAAAAAAGATAAGCATGTCCCAATGTTTTATTTTGGATGCTTCTTTGAAGGATATCTGCTGCTTTTTTATTACCGATAAAATCCATAGTATAGAAAATAACAAATTCCAAATTAAAAATTTCAAATGAATTACAAAATCCAAATGACTAAAAAATAATTTTTAATTTTGAAATTAAATCATTCATTTGATATTTGGAATTTTTAATTTGAAATTATCTTTTCAACATATTCCCCAAACTCCCTCCTAAATCTTTCTCTCGAAAATTCTTCTCCTCTTTTTTTAATCACGTCTTTATCATATTTATCCTTGTTATCCAAAAATCGTCTCACTCCATCTGCCAGCACTTCCGGTGTCTGAGCATCAAAAAATTCTCCAGTAATTCCCTCCTGCACTGTTTCTTGCGCGCCACCTTTTCTATATGCAATCACGGGCACACCAACAAGCATCGCCTCCACTGGTGCGATGCCAAAATCATCTTCTGTTGGAAAAATAAAAGCCTCAGCATTTTGATAATATTGTGCAACAATTGAGTCTTCTTGCCAACCCAAAATTTTGATATTTTCTTTGGCAATTTTTCTTAGATATTTTTCTTGCTCTCCAGTTCCAATAACAACCAAGGGAAGTCCGAGCTTATTAAAAGCCTCCACCACCAAATCAACTTTTTTATATGCCGACAATCTTGACACAACTAGAAAATAGGATTTGGGTTGTAGGTTGTAGGTTGTAGGTTTATGTTTTTCTAATTCCAAATTCCTATTTCCTAATTCCTGATTTACCGGTGGATAAATAACATTGCTCTCTCTTCTATAATATTTTTCAATCCGCTTTTGTGTATAGACAGAGTTTGCAATCAAATAATCAGGCCTGTCCGCTGCCAAGCGATCCCAGACACGCAGATAATTAAAAATTATTCTTATCAAAAAATTCATTTTTTTATGTTCAGTTTCTTTGACGTATCTTTCATTATAATCCCAAACAAAACGCATCGGCGAATGAAGATATGCGATATGCACAGTATCCAATTTTGTGACAATTCCCTTTGACCAAGCGCCAGAAGAAGAAATCACCAAATCATACTCTCGCAGATCAAAAGTTTCAGGAATCACTGGAAAAAATGGTAGAAGCCAACGATAATTTTTTCTTAAAAACTTAGGAAACTTTTGCAAATATGATGGCCTAATATCTTTGCCAGCAAAAATACCATGCATTTTTTCTTTATCATACAGCAATGTGAAAATCGGTGCCTCTGGATACATCTCCGAAAGTTCCTTAAGCACCCTTTCCGCTCCACCCCACTGCACCAAAAAATCATGCACCAGGGCTATACGCAGCTTCCTTACTACTCCCTCTCCCTCTGGGAGAGGGTTGAGGTGAGGGGTCACTATGATATTCTTTTTTACTTGACTATTTTCCATATTTATTATATATTCATTTGAAGTCTTTGACTTCTATTTTAGTTCCTTGGAGGTTATTATGATAACAGAAAAATCTTTATTAACGGTTAGCATATCTTTACAGCTTCTCGATTTCCTAATTCTCAAGGAACTAGTTTCGGGAGGATGCCCAAAAGAACAACTATCATTCTGTTTTGAAAATGTTGCTACTGAAGCAAGTATGGATAATACTGTCAGTTTCAAAGTAACCTTTCCTGTTGATTTAAGTGGCACCAAAACCTACATCGATAACCAGAAAAGACTTTCTCAAATATTAACAAATGTTTCCGAGATTTCAAACGAAATACGAGAAATACTAAAGCAAAAAGTACTTGCGGTACTATAACAGTACCATGAAGCTCAATGAGCAGACTACGGTCTGCTTTTTTTTATTTCAAAAGAACCTCCGCGATTTCCTGTGCGCACTTGTCCCAACTAAATCTTTTCACATTTTCCAGGCCTTTCTGTATTATAGCATTTTTTAGGGTTTCGTCCGAGATTATTTTATATAAAGCTTGGGCAATGTCTTGAGGGTCTTGAGGGTTGACCAATTGTAGAGGCGCGATTAATCGCGCCTCTACGGCTATGATTTCGGGAATCGAAGAATTATTACTAGCCACAACAGCACAACCAACACTTTGCGCTTCCAAAACAGGAATTCCAAAACCTTCATACAAGGTTGGGAAAACAAAAACATCAGCTTTTTTTAATAATTCCCATTTTTCTTCTTCAGATACAAAGCCTAGTTCAGCAATACTTTCCTTGTATTTGGAATTTGTAATTTGATATTTAATATTTTCATATCCGTGCCCCGGCTTTCCAGCCAGTACCAACTTGTGCAAAATATTATATTCCTCTTTTAAAATTTCAAAAGCTTTGATAATATTGCCAACATTTTTACGCTCTTCAATACGACCAACGAATAATAAAAACTTGTCATCAGTCATCAGTAATCGGTCATCGCTTTTATCTGAAGTTTTTGTTTCTTGATGACTGATAGCTGATGACTGATGACTATCATAGCCCTCATAAATAACCCTTATTTTTTCATCAGGAACTTTATATAATTTAATTAAATCTAGTTTAGTGTTGTTAGATACGGATATGATAGTTTTCGCCCACTGACATGATTTCTTAATTGTCCCGCGCATATAAACACGATCCCACCAAGAATAAGCATTAGGACAAAATTCATATTCCAACCCATGAATAACCACAATAGTATTTTTAGGCCCGCCTGCAACACTATGCGAATATTGCCAATCTTCTTTATTATTGAAAAATTTTCGAATATACCACACAAACGAATTATTAAATAAACGCGTAGCATTGCGGGCAGGATGAACAGCTGGAACAGTGTGAGCAGGCACAAAAAGCACGTCCACGGGATGCAGAATCATTTCCAAAGACAAACCAAGCTGCGTCCAAAATCTTGGAAACTTAATCACCTTTATTTGCCAACTTTTTGGCAATTCCAAATCATTGATTTTAACGACTCCGTTGTAAGTTGTAAGTTGCAAGTTGTAAGTTTTTTTAACATACAAAACAACCTGCCGATCCTTTAATTTATCACGCAGGTTTTTAATGACTTGATATGAATATTCTTCAATACCAGTTCTATTTTTTATAAAAGCCCGAGAAGCATCGATTCCGATTTTCATAAACCGATACGAAACTACGAATTATACACGAATCTACGAACATTCGCTTAATACTCGTTTCGTTTTAATAAAATCATCTCTAAAATTAACAATCAACCCAAGTTTTTTATTAGTATCAATCAAATATCTTTTTGTTTGATAAAAATCTTCTTTTGTAACAAATTTTTTAGCTTTAATCTCAACAACAATACATTCATTAACAATAAAATCCAATATATTTCTAGTAAACTCACCTTCTTTATATATTCTATTCTCTCTTAAATAAACTAAGCCCTTTTCTTTTAAGCACCGCTCTATTTCATCACCATATTGTTTTTCCTTGCTATATCTTCCTATTTTCCGATGGACTTCAAAAAATATTCCGTTCAATAAGTAAGATAATTCTGGATACAAAATTGTAATACTCTTTTTAATTTGGCCTTTCATTTTTATTTTTTGTTCGTAGATTCGAAATCCTTTTCGTAGTTTCGAATCGGTCACTTAGAAAGTGTAATTGTCCTTTTATAAACCTCAAGATTATCGAGTGCAATTCCGATTCCTTTGATCACGCAAAATAATGGATCATCAGCAACATAACATGGCACGCCAATTGTTTTCGTGATTAGTTGATCAAGATTACGAAGCAATGCTCCACCTCCGGAAAGAATCATTCCCTTATCCATAATGTCCGCAGCCAATTCTGGAGGAGTTTCTTGAAAAACTTTTTTAATCGCATTGATAACTTCTCGCAATTCATCTTGAAGAGCCTCTGTTACCTCATTGGAAGAAATTTTAATTGTTTTTGGCAGTCCACCCATAAGATCTCGTCCGCGCACTTCCATATGCTCTTCTTTGACTTGCGCTATTGCAGATCCAATTTCTTTTTTAATATCCTCAGCAGTTCTATCGCCAACTGCCAAACCATATTTTCTTTTGATATAATCAGAAATAGCTTGATCAAATTTATTACCACCCACGCGTGCGCTGTGAGCTGCCACAACACCACCCAACGAAATTACTGCGATTTCAGATGTACCACCACCAATATTAATAATCATATTACCAGAAGCATTATGAATCGGAATTCCAGCACCGATTGCAGCAAGCAATGGTTCCTTCACAACGTACGCTGATTTTGCTCCAGCTTTCACGGCCGCATCAATCACAGCGCGACGCTCAGTCGAAGTCACCCCGGCCGGAATTGAAATCATAATCTCAGGTTTAAAAATGCGAACTTTTCCAGTCACCTTATTGATAAAATATTTCAACATCGCTTCCGTTACGCGATAATCCGCAATCACACCATCTTTCATGGGGCGGCTTGCCACAATATTATCTGGCGTGCGTCCAAGCATTTCGCGCGCTTGATTCCCCACAGCCAAAACAATATTCTCAATTGGAGAAACTGCCACCACCGACGGCTCATTTACTACAATGCCCTTACCCGGTATAAAAACCAAAGTATTTGCTGTTCCTAAGTCTATACCTATCCTCCTAATAAACATATCTGTATAAGATAATTAACAAATTATAATCCAATCAAGATCTCAGCCAAAGGCTGATCAGCCTTTGGCTGAAATTCCAATTCTTCGTATAAACATAAGCGTAAAAAATTTCTAATTACTAATTTCTAAAGTTGAGTATTGTGTCATTCCCGTGAAAACGGGAATCCAGGCCCGATGCAAATTAATACTATATTTCCTGAAATAATAAATTATATTGAGATAAAGACGGGCTGGATTCCGGGTCTTCGCCCGGAATGACAAACGATTTAGCTCTTAAATTCGGACACTCTAAAATTTCCGTTTTCTAATTTTCTTTTTTCCCTGCTCATTATTTTCATATGCTTTTTCCAAAATGCTTCTTCAAATTCTTCCACAGGAATCCCAGTGCTGATCAAATTTCCTAAAATCAAAACAACCAGATCAACATTTTCTTCTAAAAATTCCTCGCGCGATTTCCCTTTTGTCACGGCCTGCGCCAACTCGCCCAGTTCCTCAGTCATCAAATTCAAACGAAATTGCATATCCTCATTATTCGTCCCCTTCATTTCATTCTTTTTATGAAATTCTGCAATTGCATTATAAAATTTCTCCATAAGATTTTTTTATAAAATTCCCTCAGCCTCTTTTTCCACTCGAGCTAAAAACATATTAACAAATTTAAGTCTTTCGTTCGCAACTTTTTTTGCAGTTTTCGTATGCATCACACTTGGAAGTTTTTTGGCTTTTATTTCATGTTCATAAAAAACATTATGCAAACTATTGTCTTTTATCCTGCCAGTGAGTTTTCCTCCAACCAAATTTAATTTTGCATATTTTTCCAACTCCATCTTAGGAAAAATACTGCAACCATTTCTACCCATCCACATCCCAGCGCGCAGAATTACAATTGCACCCAGTGAATCCAATTTATCCGCATCAAACAATATCCTTGCCTCAATTGTCTCTGGTTTATTGTTTGTCTTGTAGCGATGAGCTGAAATACAGTGCCTAACTTTCTCTATTTTTCCATCAGAATATCCTATTTTTTTCAAGATAGGCGCACACATTTTTGCAGATTCCTCAGCATGACAAGTATTGCCAGTTTTATCATCATCTTCTTTTACGCGCGCAATATCATGCAGCAATGTCGCCATTTTCAAAATATCCAAATCAACTTTCTTTTCATGCTTCGCAATTGAAAGTGCCGTGTTATATACGCGCATGACATGATCCATATCATGAGCACTGCAAGATAATTCTTTTTCAACTATTTCTTGAATTTTTCCATACTTTCCAGCCAATCTTCTTTGTTTCCAAATTTTCATAAGATAAATATTAGAGTGAGCATACTTTTTATTTTTTGCATTGGAATAATCCTCCTTGGCGTTATGTCAAATAGTTGCAATTATTCCACCGCACAAAAATAAAATGTATGCGAACGACTAACACAAAAAAATAAACTTATTTTGAAACCCTTTTAATATCCGCACCAAGTGCAGCCAAGCGTTCTTCAATCCTCTCATATCCGCGGTCAACTTGATAAATTTCATCAATAGTTGTGGTTCCTTTGGCGCAAAGCGCTGCAATAATAAGCGATGCTCCGGCGCGAAGATCAAAACTTTTGATTGAACTACCTTTCAATTGAACCGGTCCAGTAATGACAGCTTGATGAGGATTCAGAATTTTGGAATGCGCTCCCATTTTTTCAAGCTCGCTTAGATAATTAAAGCGTCCTTCAAAAATTGTATCAAAAATCATCGTTTCCCCTTCAGCTTGCGTCGCCAAAACTCCAAGAGGTTGCTGCACATCAGAAGGTACACCGGGATATGTGCGAGTATCAATCTTTTCGATTGCAAATAATTTTTCTTGCGGAATAACAGTAATTGCGTTGTCTTTGATTTCAAAAGCTGCGCCAAATTGCCTAAGTCTTTCCAAAACAATATCCAGATTTTCTTCGCGCGCGTTATTAACAGTAATTGGACTTTTTGTTGCCACACCCATAATTAAAAATGTTGCAGCTTCATTAGCATCAGGAATTATTTTATGCTCAGCGCCAGAAAGTTTTTCATTTCCAGTAATCTCCAAAGTATGCGTTCCAAGTCCTATTATTTTCGCTCCCATAGAAATCAAAAATCTTCCCAAATCTTCAACGTGTGGTTCGCAAGCCGCAATCTTAATAGTTGTCTTATCTGGCAGCGCCGCAGCCAACATCATTGCATTTTCAGTTGCTGTAACTGAAAATTCTCTAAGCACAACCTTGCCTGCATTTCGTGAGCTCGCATCAACAATATAACAATTTTCATCTTGCGTGATATTTACTCCCATTTTTTCCAAAGCATCAAAATGAGTTCCGACGGGACGCTTACCAATCGTACAACCTCCCGGATGAGCAATCTTGAAATTGTCGACACGCGCACTTAAGCTACCCAACAACAAAATTGAGGAGCGTAGCTTTTTCACGATTTGCAAATCTATTTTGGCTGGATCAAGATCTTTGGCGCAAATTCTCACTGTGCGCTCGCCTTCCCAGACAACCGTCACATTCATACTCTCCAAGATTTCAAGCATTCGATACACATCTTCAATAAGCGGTATATTAGAAATAACACATTCCTCATTGGTCAAAAGCGTGGCAGCCAAAATAGGCGTGGTCGCATTTTTTGACCCCCTAACATCTATTGTTCCTGAAAGTGTTTTACCACCTTGTATTTCAAAATATTCAGTCATATTTGTCTTATTTTAAGCCTAAATTTCTATTATCCCACCTATAGACCCATTATACAGACTTATGACTTTTTTTCAAGACCAGTCATTCACGAATGACGGGTCAAGCCCAATTAAAAAAACGATACCTTTAGTATCGCTTTTCTATTTGCAATATCTTTATGCATGTCTATTTCTGACATCATGCAAGATAAACAACTGATTATGTTTTTTATGAATCAAAGCAGCAACATCCACAATAATAATCAGGAAAGCAATTCCGAAAACAGCAAGCCATCCAAATAATGTAGGTTTATTATTTTGATAAATTTCATTTAAATCTATTTTATTTGAAATTTTTTCAGCAGAATTATTTTGCAATAAAGATACCACACCTGCTCCAGCAACGCTAGATTCTTGCTTGGGCGTATTAGAAACAACTGTTGCAATAGATTTTTGAGGAAGTTTAGTGCCAAACATCTGCACAGCAACAATTGTTTTGTGCCCATCAATAACCCCCTGCTTCACTGCAACACCAATTTCTTGATAATCAGAATTTAAAATATTTTTTCGATGAAGAGGACTATTCATCCAAGCTATTTGCTGATCTTCAGCATTTGTATAATTTATAGCTAAATTCTCTCCAGCATAATGATAATCATAACTCGCATTTTCAATCCATAGCCAAGGAGATTTTCCGCTGGGAGAAATGTGAGCAAAATAATTATTACTAATCATATCTTGAGCTTTATCTTGGGCAGCCTTTTGCAAAAGGTCATTTTTTGTAAGCACAGCAACATTGGCACTGACGCGAGCATTATTGACCAAATTGATAACATTTTCAGCTGTGATGTCAGAAGCTTGAGTAATGGCAATATTAAAAACAGAAAACATTGCGACAGCCACAAAAACCTCCGCAGCGAAGCCTTTTTTACGAGTGTTATCAATTTTTTTGTTTATATGCAGCATACCCAGTAGTAGAAATTCGAATGGGCTTTGCCCCTTCCAAATTATCCCTTTCACTTATTTACCAATATTATAAATTTTCATCCATGCCTCATATAGCTTAAATTATTTCGAATTTTCACCACTGGGCATATATTTGTTTAAAAGAAAAAGGGCGCTCCGCAAGCGCCTGCCCGCAATGCGTGAGCATAGCGATGCAGGCGGGGAAACACCCTTCTTTTAACCTCTTATATACAATTATAGCATACTTTTAGACAAAAAGCAAACCCGATACGAAACTACGAATTAAACACGAATCTACAAAAACTAACAAAAAATCTTACATTAAAAAATCAAGGCTCGGCATTTTGTTCGTAGATTCGAATATGTTTCGTAGTTTCGTATCGGATTACTTAAGTTTCTTCACTGCATCTCGGAATTTATCCCCGCGATCAAATTCATTAGCAAAGAGTCCGAAGCTGGCAGCCCCTGGTGAAAGCAAAACAACATCACCTTGCTCTGCTTTCTTTTGAGCAAGTGTGGTTGCCTCCGCCATTGAACTGACGGTTTCAATATTGCCCAAAAATTCCTCGCTAGCAATTTTTCTAAGTTTTTCAAGAATTTTTTCTGTTGCATTACCTTTCAATAAAATAGTATTTTTGGTTTTTTCCAAAATTTCCCCTGCAAACTCCGTAAAGTCTAAATTTTTATCTGTTCCCCCTGCAATCAAAATGATTGGTTTCTCAAAAGCATTGAGACCTGAAATAGCCGCATCCGGAATTGTCGCCGCAGTATCATTATAATATTTCACACCTCTAAGCTCGCGCACAAATTCCAATCGATGAGCAACCCCCTTCAATTGAGGCAGAGCCTTTTTAATTTCTACCGCGCTAATCCCAAAAGCATATACTGCTCCGATTGCTGCCATCACGTTAGAAAGATTATGTCTCCCGGGAATAAGCACATCCTTAATCGCAGCTAGTTTTTTAACATCAATTCCATTGTTAAGATATATTGCCTCATCTTCAATAAACACGGCTCTGCTTCGCTTTAGCGGCTGGTATGAAAAACGCACGACTTGTGCAGACACCTCCTTGGTTGCCTCCTTGAGAAGTTCGTCATCATTATTCATAACTAGCCAATCTTTGGGCTTCTGATTTGTGAAAATATATTTTTTATCCTGAAAATATTTTTCCATCGTACCATAATAATTAAGATGGTCCGGCATAATATTTTTAAACACAGCAATGTGCGGACTAAGTTTTGCCCGACCCAGTCCAGAAAGACGCCAAGAAGATAATTCAAAAACCACCACTGAATCTTTTTTTAGTAGCAACAACTTGTCCAACACGGAAACTTGTCCGATACCAATTTTTATCGGATTTTTTCCAACTGTTTTTAATATTTCATAGATAAGAGTGGCGGTAGTCGTTTTTCCCTTGGTGCCAGTCACCCCGATTATTTTGTTTTTGCAAATCTTAAAGAAAAGACTGGAATCCATTTCAACCGGAACTTTGTTTTCAAGAGCAAATTTAATATGTTTGTCAGACCAAGATGCAGCTGGATTCTTGATCACCATATCAACCTTTGAAAAATCTTCCATCCTATGATGACCCAAAACATACTCCACATTTTTAAGACCTTTAAGTTTTTCCAGCGATGCACCGAGCTGCTCCTTTGTTCGCAAATCAGTTGCAATAACTTTTGCTCCCTGCGTCACTAAAAACTTCACCGTGCCAACTCCGCCACCATGAAGACCGATACCCATTACTGTTATTTTCTTGTTCTTGAAAAAAGATAACTCCATAAAAATACAGTCATCAGTCATCAGCAAACAATCATCACAGATAAACCCAGACGATTTATCCAATAAAATAGATGACTAATGACAAGTGACTGATAACTTTTTATATTTACAATAGACTGCAGTTTACACGATAATCAATAAATAATCAACCAGTCAACATTTAAAACTCGAACAATGATGATTTTCTGCGAAGTACGACGCCAGCACGCTCCTCTAAGATTTTTCCATTTTTAATTGCAGGACGTCCATTGACAAGCACCCATTCGATGCCTTGTGAATATTGATATGGATTTTCGATTGTGGCAAGATCCTGAATATTTGCCGGATCAAAAACTACGATATCAGCAAAATTTCCTTTTGTAATAATACCCCGCTTTTCAATGTTGAATTTTTCTGCAGGTAAGCCTGACATTTTACGAATAGCTTCTTCCCAACCAACAACACCTCTTTCCCGCACGTAATCCGCTAGTACTCTTGGAAATGAACCGAAGTTGCGAGGATGCACAACTTCACCAGTTTCCCTGTGTTCAATACTATATCCTGATCCGTTTGAAGAAATAATTGAAAAAGGATTAATAACTCCTTTATCCACATTCTTTTCACTAAGCACTTCCATCATCGTCACCACTCGACCTTCACTGGCAATAAGAACATCAACAATTGTGTCTTCAATGCTTTTTCCCTGAGCCTGCGCAATTTCAGTTATTTTTTTGCGATTAAGTGCTTTGTCCAAAGCTGAAATTGAAATTGTTATTTTAGAATAATCATATTCACTTGCTTTCATTTCTTTAATAACACGTTTCCGTGTGTCTTGATCTTTGAGTCGCGAAAGCATCATATTACGCCCACCCTCAGTAACCCAATCGGGAAGCAAAATATACAAAACACTACCCGTAGATGTATACGGATACACATCAAAATGAACATCAATTCCACTGGTGCGCGCTGTTTCAATTAAATTCAAAGCCTCTTCCATGAGTGGCCAATTTTTTTTGCCCATCACTTTAAGATGTGAAATTTGAAGCCTTACTCCTGTGATTTGCGCAACGCGAATTGCTTCTTCAACAGCCCTAATAAGCTCATGCGCTTCTCCACGAATATGCGTCGTGTACACGCCATTATATTTTTTCACAACCTCAGCTAACTCTGCAATTTCACGCGAAGATGCCAATTTGGCGTGTGTATAAACCAAGCCTGTTGAAAAACCCAGCGCCCCTTCTTTCATCGCCTGTGTCAACATTTTTTTCATTACCTTCATTTCAGCCGGACTAATATCACGAACTTCATCACCAACCAAACCTCTTCGAAGTGTTCCATGCCCTACAAGTGTTGCAAAATTCAAAGCCATTTTTCTTTGTCCAGCTTCAGCAAGAAATTCTTTCATACTAAGCCAATTAAAGCTGACATTTTTCATATCAGTCCATTTCTGAATCGATTTTATAACATCATGATTGGCCAGCGGTGCGAGGGATGATCCGCAATTTCCACCAATAATTGTGGTAACACCCTGACATAACAAACTTTCAAGTGCAGGATCAATAAAAATTCGCCAATATGTGTCGGAATGATTGTTTACATCAATAAAACCAGGAGAGATATATTTTTTAGTCGCATCAATTTCAACTTCCGCATGCTCGTTATGCAGGTCGCCAATATCAGTGATGACACCCTCGCGAATTCCCACATCGGCGCGATACATTGGCTTACCACTACCATCAATAATTGTTCCATTTTTTATGATTACATCGAGCATATATTTTTATATTAAAAAGTTTTATTTTTGCAATTATATTATACCAATTTTGAAGGTTTTTCGCAATAAATCATACCAACAATTTTCAATAACCAATAATCAATTTTCATTCAATTTTCAAATATTTAAATTTACAATAAGTAATTTAATTTTGTCATTAATTCATTGAGATTTTATTGGAAATTGCCTGCCCGGCCAGGGGAAATTGACCATTGGTAATTTAAAAGGTTCGCAATAATTGCGAACCTAGTTGGCATAGAAAATATAATTTTACAATAAAACAAAAAGCGAAGTTTTCTAGATCCAGCTTTTCGCTTCCAATCCCAATCTGGCGGCCTCACGCTGAGCTTCTTGCTTTGAATTTCCCTCACCTTCAGCAACCAATTCATCTGCCAAATAAACTCCCACCACAAAATGCTTGTCATGATCAGGTCCCCATTCTTTCATTACGCGATATGAAGGTGTTACCTTGCTGTTTTCCTGCGCTTTTTCTTGAAAATAACTCTTCGGATCAAGATACAATTTTTTCTCAATTATCTCACTCAATTTCGTTGCCACATTTTTTAGTACGAATTTTTTTGTTGCATCATAACCTTGATCAAGATAGGCTGCACCAATAATAGCCTCCAATGCATTAGCTAGCAAATATTGCCGAGCGCGCCCTTTGTCCTTGGCTTCACCGCGACTCATTAATAAATATTTTTCTACTCCAATTTCCTGAGAAACAACTGCTAGCATTTCACCGTTTACTAGTGCGCTGCGCCAACTTGTAAGTTCCCCTTCCGGGTTCTTATAGTTATTGTATAAATGTTCAGTAATAATAAGCTCAAGAACTGCATCGCCCAAAAATTCCAAACGCTCATTGTGATCAAGCGCATAATCCCTGTTTTCATTTAAATAACTGCGATGAGTCACTGCTTGACGCAGTAATTCAATATTATCAAACTTAATGCCAATTTTTTTAGCCAAAGAATCGATCATAAAATAAAAAATTTCGAATTTCGAATTTCGAATTTCGAAACAAATCCTAATGACCAAATTCTTAAACAATTAAAAATTAGAACATTAAAAATTCATTTCAAATTAAAAATTTTAAATTAAAAATTTTAAAAAACTAATTATTACGCTTCAATTTTTTCCTCCTCCACTTTTTCTATCTTTTCTTCAGATATTTCCTTATGTTTCTTCGTGCTATCATCCTTCATTGGTTCACCCATTTCACGATAAATTGTACCCAAGACGCCATTTACAAAACGCGCAGAGCTCTCACCGCCAAAAGTTTTGGCAAGCTCAATAGATTCATTGATGGCAACCTTCGGAGGGACTTCCCCATAATTGCCATGCATAAGTTCATAAATTCCCAGGCGAAGAATGTTACGATCAATAATTGTCACTTGTTCTAATGGCCATTCAGGTGCGCATTTTTCAATCAATGCGTCTATAACAGCGCGTTTTTCAAGTGTTCCTTTTGCAAGTGCCCTGACAAACTCAGACTCCTCAATACCTGGAGCAAACTCCAACACATTGCGCGCAACTATTTCATCTATAAGCTCATCATGCTTACCTTGAAAATCCCACTCAAAAAGAGCCTGCATTGCTACTGATCTTTGAAGGTGCCTATTCGCCATTTATGTTTACCGATACGAAACTACGAAACTGGTACAAATCTACGAACAAATCTTAAATTCTTTTCGTAGATTCGGATGTCATTCGTTGTTTCGGATCGCTTGTTATTTTTGTTTTTTAACTGCTTTTTTGATTGTGTTTACAATTTCATTTCCTTTGTAAAATCCACAGTGAGTACAAACTCTGTGTGCGAGTTTTTCCTTTCCACATTTTGTGCAAGTTTGAGTTTTTACAGCTTCAATTGCAAAGCGATCACGCTTAGCGTCACGTCGTTGTTTTGTGTGTCGTTGTTTTGGTACTGACATATAATTAGTTCTTAAAGTTCGTAAAGTTTACAAAGTTCATAAAGTTTAACAAAATACCTTTATTACAGCCTTAATAAATCCCAGAACATTTTTAATTAGCA
>LBTZ01000002.1 GCA_000992325.1 Parcubacteria group bacterium GW2011_GWD2_38_11
CGCGTCTTTTTCTTTTTTCAGCGCTTCTTTTTCAATTTCCAGATAAAGTTGCAGTGCTTTAGGGACCCTTCGATAAGGCAGATTAGGTCTTTTGTCAAACATTACGTAATCAGTAAAGTCGTCGTTATTAAAATTCAAAATAACGGAGAGCCGATCTATGATATTTGTTAACTTTTTACCCTTATATTTATGTTTAAGACTAAAGACAATTTTCTCTCCGGAATAGGAGTGGGTGAATAAATATAATCTGATCTGCTTGCGATTTTTTGACACTAACTAATTTTAGTTTGTCAGCGCCTTTAAAATCTTCTCCTCGAAGTTATACCTGGCAAGATGACCTCCGTCTTTGTCGATGAACAACTTACTATTTTGGATTTGAGATTTATGTGATATTTGTTATATCACACTTTCATCCTCCGCCTCCGTTCCGTCACTGTTGCATTGGGAAAAAATTTCATTCCAACGACAACGCACTGGCACACCAAAAGCGCTGACCGGTTTTCTTTCGGGAGCAAATTCCTGACGCACTGCCGAAACAGCCTCTGATTTTGGAATCAAGTGAATAGCTCTCAGTGTTCCGAATTCTCTTATTTCATTAATGGAATATTTTTCAGAATAATTCTCGAAAACTTTTTCCACTTTCGATGAAGTTGGATAGATCAAGAAATAATTGCCTTCGGCATATACACTTTTGGTGTTGCGAAAATCATCGCGAACTATTAAACGTTGTTCCAAATGATACAAAAATGCCCTGCGATAAAATGCTTCACTGTTAACATAGACTGGGAAATTGTTTCGCTTGTAGACAGATTCAATATAATCAGTGATGAGAAGTTGCTGCTCAAGCGTCACGCGTTCATTTTCTTTGAGAATTTTATCAGATTCTATTTCAAACGCCGCCACTGGGGCATTGCCAAGTTCTTGAAATCTATTTTTTATAAGCCATCCATTTGAAGCAATGAGAATGATGAAAAAAATCCAAGAGAGATATTCGATTTTCTTTTTTTCAAAAAAATCAAACATAAAACCTAACAATACAAATGGAACTGGAGCAATAAGCAAAAGAAATCTCGGCGCCAAATCATATGCAATCGGAGTAAAGAGACCCATTGAAACGACCAGCCAGATCGCCATCAAAGTCAAGAAATCTTTCCTTTTCACATCCTTCACAGAAAAGATATTCCAGCCCAAGGCCGCAACACCCAACAAGAAAAAAATCAAAGAAACTATACCCATAGGCAGTCCGGTCACACACTTTTCGTCGCAGATATAAGAAGGTCTCATACCCACCACTTTAATTCTTGGAAGATCAGCTTGTGAATCACCACTCAAAAGCAAGACATATCCAGCCGAAATCTCATCCACTCCCCTTATCGCTTTTTCAATTAATGTGTGGTCATCTTTGGTGGATTTTTTGATGAACACTTTTTCAAATTCAGCCACATTCTCACCACCAGTTTTGAAATCATTAATAATGACAGGCGTATATAAAAAGACGAAGCAAATTGCTGCCGCCAACCAATATTTCCAATTAATGGAGGGCCTTTTCAAAAAAAGATATGCTCCGACAATCACAGGAAAGCCCAAAAAGGCCACAAAATGAAGTTGCATTGCCACCGCGAGCGCAACAAACGATCCGACAAGCCACCAGCCTTTTCTTTTTTCATCTAGATCTGTTGCGCGCAAAAGACCATATAGGGTCGCCAAAGTGAAAAAAGGAAGATTATTAGGATTCCATGAAAAACGCGAATACAAAACAAGAAATATTGAAACAGCAAAAACGCCCAAGAGCATAAGCCCAATTTTTTTTGAAAAAAATCTTCTGACAAACAGATAAAACAGTGGCAACGTTAAACAGGAAAAAATAAGTGAGATGACAGCAATTCCAGAAGGAGTGTTGCCAAATACTTTTGCACTCACATAACCGAAATAATAAAATATTGGTCCAAGTCGCAAGAAAGAACCGGCAGCTTTTGGTCCAAGCAGCGGCAAGTCGCCTGCTCCGTTTTCCACCGCCAAATCAATGACTTTCGCATCCCTTGATTGATCAAGTTCGAAATGTTGCCAGTCGGAAAAGTTGTATGCGCGCAAAAAAATACCGACTGCCAAAATCGCAATCAGAATTGCTCCGACAAAAAATTTGCTCCCGGCCAAAGACTTCAAAGACTCTTTATCTATTGGATTATTCATGTATAATGATAAGTATAAACATTAAATTGATCACACCGGTATTATATTACAATTTCACCGTGAAATCAACCGTTTTTATATGAAAAATTTGTTAAATTATATCACAAAAAATACGCCCGATGCGCTGCTGACATTTCTGTCTTTTGCATTTGCAATGAACACACTGCTTTTCATTTCGCGCGAGGTAAAAAACCTTTCAATGTTCAATATTTCCAGCGACACGACAATTCACTATTTGGCATATTTCATACTCATTGTTTTGACATTCGGAGTCATCGCTTTTTTTTATACCAAAGAAACAAGCTTGAAACTGACCATTGAAAAGTTGCTGCTGACTTTTCTGCCAGCAGAACTCTTGATGCTTTATGGTCTCAGCCAATCAACTGATTTTCATTATCTTTTCTATATCGCATCAGGACTATATGTAATCCTAGCGGGATTCTTTCTGATCAGCAGAAGGAATTTCATATGGAAGGAGAACGAGGTCAAAAACACATTCTCATCTTTCAAGATATGGGCAAAATTGCAAGGAAAAGTTGCTTGGTTTGTTATTTTTGCCGTGATGCTGACAAATTTGGGACTTGGGACATATAATCTGGCAAAATTTGGAGCAGTCGATGAGCCTCTTTGGACATTTGATCGGATTCCAAGTTATTGGAAAAATCTCAAGGAAAGAGATTGGAGAAATACCAAAATCAGCGACAAGCCAGGCATCACAGTGGCAATAATCTCAGGAGCAGGACTCCTATTTGAAAGTCCAAAGACATACAAATCAGCTTATGGCAGAGGATCAGTAGGAACCGAGCTCAATCGTTTTGATTTTGAAAAACTGAATTTTGCTTTCAGATTTCCAATCCTACTGTTCACCATCTTAATGCTTCCTTTTTTCTATTTTCTTATGGAAAGACTTTTAGGAAAGAAAACAGCGCTTTTTTCCTACATTTCCATCGGTCTTTCTCCACTTTTGATTGGGATGGCTAGCATCATAAATCCTGATGCCATCCTTTGGGTTTTTGCGCCACTTTCACTTCTCTCCTTTTTGGTGTATCAAAAAAGAAGAAATCCTCTCTATCTTTATTTGTCAGGAATATTGCTCGGGTTGGCACTTTTGACAAAATATGTCGCCAACATTCTTTCCGTTTTCCTTTTGGGTCTTATTTTTGTTGAATATGTTTTCCACAAGGCAAACTATGCAAAAATGACATTGAAAAGATATCTCAAGGAATCCCTCACGGACTATCTCATTCTCTTTTTTGTTTCGCTGGTGGTTTTTTATATCTTGTTTCCTGCAGTTTGGATAAAACCATCGAGACTTTTGGAAGGAACACTGCTCAGTCAGGCCTTTGAGAGCACTTGGCCTATTTTTGCTGGTTTTTTTGCGCTCCTGCTAGTTGACATCGCAACAATAGGCGGAAAAATATCTTCATATGTTTTGGATCTGCTTTCCAAATACAGCAAAATTTTTCTCATTTCAATTTCAGCGCTTTTTCTTTTTTTCATCGCGTTTACTTTTGCCAACACTTACACAGGAATGTCTTGGTATGATTTTGAAGCGATCATATCTTCGCCGAAATCAGCCTACACTACAGGAGGCTATGATGGACTTTTCTTTGCAAACTTTTTTCCATTAGTTTTCAGCATAGCTCCACTCTCCCTGATCTTTCTGGTTTTCGCCGCCATTATCAGTATATTTGGAAAAAATATCCCCGCCAGAACAAGCTCAACCATCTTCTCCCTGACGCTTTTCATCTTCCTATATTATTTGGCAACCACTGTAAACAAGGTTGCAGCAATGAATCGCTATCAAATTATGGTCTTTCCATTGGCTATGATATTAGGAGGCATAGGTATGGCCATTTTTTATGAAAAATTCATCAAAAACGAATTCGACAAGAAAAACATCGTTGTGTTGTTGTTCCTGATTTTCAGTATTGGCACCCTTTATTTCGCCAGACCATTTTTCATAAGCTATGATTCCCCTCTTCTGCCCAACAAATATTATACCGACCTCAAAGATATGGGCACCGGAAGTTATGAAGCCGCACAATTCATCAACTCTCTGCCAAATCCTGAAGAGTTGCAAGTATGGACCGATAAAAAAGGTGTCTGCCCATTTCTCAAAGCGAAATGCTATTCTGGCTTTACCTATCCAAGACTGCGCGCTGCAAATCTTGACTACGCCATTGTTTCTGCTGGAAGATCTGCCAGAACAAAAAAAATGGTCACTCCTTTGACCATCAAAAAGGATTTGATACGCTTTGACACTCTATACGACAGGGATGACGAGAAAGTTGTCTACAAACTTGAAATAAACGGGCGTCCAAGAAATTTCGTAAAAGTAATCGAACTTGATCAGGAATTTTTCGATTTATACAAAAATAACTGATGAATTAAATTATCTATGACCCTAAAAAAAATATCGGACTTAATAAAGAAAAAAAGTTTTCTTATTGCCATAGTTTTTATCATTCTTGCTGGTTCATTTCTGCGAATTTATCATTTCAACGATTGGATTCACTTTGAAACCGATCAGACAGATGATTATCTTATAACATCTCCCGCGATCCAGAATGGAATAGAAAATCTCAAGCTGCTTGGACCAAGAGCTGGAGCAGAAGAATTACGCATAGGACCGGCATATTATTATATTGAATATCTGGGTGGAAAAATTTTTGGAAACACCCCACAGGGTCATGCCGCACCAAATTTGATTCTTGCTATTGCCGCTATGCCATTGTTCTTTGTTTTTGCGCGTCTTTATTTTTCCCGAATAATTTCCGCCTCACTGCTAGTTTTATATGCCACCTCATTTTATCTGATTCAATATGCTCGCTTTTCCTGGAATCCAAACGTTCTGCCTTTTTTTGTTCTAGCAACCTTCTATTTGCTTTTGCGAAGCGTTTCTCCCGAAGAAAAAAGACGAGATGTTTTTTTCATATTCTCATTGACGATTCTTTCAATAATAAGCCAACTGCATTTCAACGGCCTTTTTATTATTGTCCCGGCATATGTAATTTTTCTTCTGATAAAAAGACCGCACTTCCCTATCAAAACTTGGGTTTATGCGATCTTGTTTTCAATTCTCATTTATTCTCCAATTATATTGCATGAATTAAAATACGATTTTTCAAATTCAAAATTATTAATTGAAAAAATTTCAGGCAATTCGAAAGAAAAAGAAAAATCAGAAGAAAAGAATGTTTCAGAAAAAATAGTACAGAATTTACGTTATAATTCCGGGGAATTTTTTCTCATACTTACGGGAGAAGACAGAATAAACACAAGTCGTCCAAACGGATATTCACTGGGGATATTATGCAACGCGTGCAAAGAAGATCGCATCTGGAGATTATCAGCACTATTTTTATACATTGCATCAGTTTTACTTCTGGGATGGAATATCAAAAAGGAAAAAAACAAAACGAGAAAGGATTTTTTGATACTTTCAGCGCTATGGTTGTCCATTGGCAGCGCTTATTTCATATCATTAACACTGAATAAATTATACATATATCCGAGGTTCTATCTTGTGCTTGCACCTCTTGCATTCATACTTTTGGGTCTGATATTTGAAAAAATAATCTTTAGAAAAAAACTCATCAATACCATTCTTATTGTTGCGATTACATTATTGATTGCAATAATAAATTCAACAAAAATATCAGACAGTTTTTGGCAGCTGAAAAATTCGCAGCAAATTGCGGTTAAGATTGAAACTGAAGATGTCTTCCCCAACTATTACAGAGCTCCACTGTTCATACATCAAAAAATTTCAGATTACATAGAACAACAAGTTCCAAACAAAAATACAAAAATTTTCATTTCATCCGAATCGGAATATGAACCGATCTATTGGATTATTCTTCAAAATAAGGGCTACAATTATTTCAATGAATTTGATGATGAAAAACCGAGCGAGGTCGGAGAATATTTTTCAATACAATTAAGTGCTAACAAGAAAAAGAACGATTCCGAGAATTTTTCTGATTTTTTCGATATTATTGAAGTTAAGGATTTTGGAATTATGAAGGTTACGCGTCTAAAACCAAAAGTTGATGTTGCATATGACACCAATATTAATACAGTAACGCAAAAAAGAAGCCAGGTTTCAGCAATCGAAAAAATGCATTCCTGGAAAGATTTATTCCAAGACTCAACACTCTTAAACAAAGTGCCCGGCATAAAAAATATTTACGACAATGAACTGCGCACTGCAATCATAACAGACATTGATCACTGCCCCTCAAGAGAAGCTGCTTCGACTGAAAAACTTGACGCTTTTATTGATTTTGGCGGAGAAAAAAAAGCTGATTTTATGATCAGTCTTGGAGATAATGCGAGTCATCGTCTCAGAAGCTGCTCGACAACTGCAGATATGGATGCGCGCTTCATTGCTGATTATCTCAGAACTTCAACCTTGCCGACACATTTCGTTCTTGGCGATCATGACATAGAAAGCGACATAAAATCATATCAAAACTGGCTGGAAACAGTCAAGAAAAATGAAACATTCTATTCTTTTGATTTGAAAAATTTCCATATCATTGTTCTGGATACGGTTCTTGGAGGAGAACCGATGAGTCTTTCCTGCCAGGAAGATGCTTACTGCACATTGATCGAAAATCGTCTTTCGGAATTAAACAAAATCGCATTTAAAGCATATGCTCAGAAATATGCTGATGCAAAAAAATCCATCAAAGAAGAAAAAGATGCTCTCAATTCTATTCTTCAGGAAGTATACGATTCAAAAAAAATTACGCGATCTTGGGGTGTTCGTGATCGCGGACAAATATTAGAAAAAGAATTGGCTTGGCTTGCTGCAGATATAAATGCAACGCAACATTCCCGCGTGCTTGTTTTCAGTGATCATCCATTGTTCAAATTTGCCTCACAAAAAAAAGTTTATGATATCGCCAATGGAGACAAGGCAAGGGAGATATTAGAAAAAAGTGGAAAAGAAATCGTGGCTATTTCCGGAGAAGCTCATCTTTGGCACGAAGAAAAGCAAGGAAATATTCAATACTACATTATCGATGAATTTCGCAAATCAAATGGCTCTTGGGCATATTTCACTTGGAATAAAGACGGATTCCGTCTGGAAAAAGAAACTCACTAACATAGAAAAAGAATCATAAGCTTTGCAATTTTTGTTTGCCTGTTTTTTATTTTCTGCTTCTCAAATATGCTGGCAGCGCCGTGAAACTCACGATCATTTGCAGTGCGCGACTCACCAACGCCACAGCAACCACAGCACTTGCTGGAACCCCAAAGAAACCGAAAAATGTAACATAGGCCCATTCCTTGAGTCCTATGTTATTGATGCTGATCGGCAAAGCTGAAATTATGCTTATAAGAAAAATCACTGAAAGATATTGCCAAACTCCCACTGCAATTCCAAGTCCAGCAAAAAGTACCCAGTTGACCAAGGCTAGTCCCACCACGCCAAATAACATAGAGATTCCGATCGCTTTGAGATAAGTCCCATCTTGACGATAATGTGTGAGTTCCGAACCGAAGTCTTGCACGGCTTTCGGCAACTTGCCGGCGATTTTTTTCCAAAAAGAAAATTTCGTCAGAATACCAAAAAAAATCAAAATATGCATCGCAATGAGCGTGCCAACAATCGCCACCCTCAATTGTCCGTGCTGGGCAATTTCATTGCGCTGAAAAATTGCAACCAGACCAGTCAAAAGCATTAGCGCAAAAAGTCCCGTCACGCGATCAAAAACCACGCTAGAACCCACAGCAGCAAAGCGCTTATTATTTTCCTTTGCAATTTGATACGTACGATAGGTGTCTCCTCCAATAGTGGAGGGCATAAAATTATTAATGAAAGCTCCTGTCAGATACAGCTGAAAACTTCTTTTCAGACTAATAGAAATATCCTTATGCGCCAAAAGCATTTTCCATTTCCAAGCTGAAATCATCATCCCCAAGAGAAGCACTACTACATACAAAATAACATACCCCAAAGAAATTTTTTGCGTATAAAAAAGAACTTCCTTCCAATTAATCTCAAAAACCAGCCATGCCACGAACAACAAGCTTACTGCTAGTTTCAAAATAAATTTTAGTATTTTATTATTCAATAAATGCATTATTTTTTTGTTTATTAATTTTCAATTTTCAATTCACAATTTACATTGAATTTTCAAATTCAAATTTTCAATTATTTACATGAACTGATTATTTTTTGAAATATCATTGTAAGTTCATGATTTTCTTGCCAATACTTCCTTATCTCATCTTTTCTCTCCAATAAGCATCCAGCAATCATCCTCAGCCAATATTTTGTCTCTTGAGCTTCTTTTTTGCAGATAAATATTTTATTTCGAAAATCCTTCTTTGAACTTGCATTGTTTGCTTCACAATAGTTTGCTCCAATGCTAGTCCCACTTCTTATTAGCTGGCTAATCAGAGGCCTTGTTATAGTATCTTGTTTTATACTTTTACAAAATTCTATAATATTTTCTCCGAATATAGCTGTTCTTTCTTCTAGATTGTATTTATTTGAAAATTGTTCCATTGTAAATTCATTGAAAATTGAAAACTGTGAATTGAAAATTATTCGTTATTTATTCATTCGACCTAGATTAGAAGTTTTTACATAAATTTCCTCGTATTCCCCCGCCACCTTTTCCCAACTCAAAGTCTCGGCCAATTTGCGACTCTCAAGACTCATTGTTTTTTCAAGTGTTGGATTTAAAATCAATTTTTCAATTTTTTCAGCCAAGTCATTTGAGTCTTTCATTTTAACAATCAATCCGTTCACATTGTTAGTCAAAAGTTCTTTGGTGCCACCAGTGTCAGTTGCAACCACTGGCAATCCAACAGCCAAAGCTTCCAACATCACATTACTCATTCCTTCATTGAGCGATGGAAGCACGAAAATATTGGCTCGTTGATAAAATGCCAGCACGTTATTATGAGCAATTGCACCAGCAAATTCAACCTTATCTTTAATACCAAGACCTTGCACTAAATCCTCAAGTGATTTTTTTTCATTTCCATCTCCCACAATCAAAAGTCGAGCCTGATCATAACGTCCAGAGAGTATCTTGAAAGCTTGAATCAAAAACCGCACACCTTTTCTTGGAGTGACGCGCGAAACACAAATAATAGTAAAATGTTCTTGATTGCGCTTGGTTGTGTCAGGAAAAAATTCTTCAACATCAATCCCATTATACACAACACCTATTTCTTTTTTTGACTCAGATTTAAGTGCCAAATCCTTAAGCCCTTGGCTATTTGCAACAACAAAAGAAGCGCCTTTCCAAATTTTCAAAATAGTAGGCGTGATCCATTTGTAAAGTCCGACGAAACGCTCACTGTATCCAGGAACATCAGAGCCGCGCAAAGAAATAATATACGGAATTTTAAATTCCCATTTCAAAAACATTGAAATCACGCCGCAAGGCACGGAAAAAAATGAATGCGAAAGATCATAAGCATTCTGCTTGGCCAGTTTGCGCGCAAACCAATACGCATTCCAAGTATAGGAAATCAATTCTTTCTTGGTTTGATAATGAATATTTTCAGCATTTTTTCCAATTGGCAGCCGATGAATTGTGATGTTCTCGCCCATCTTCAAAAGATGATATTTCTCATCAACGGAAGCCGTCACAAAATCAACCTGCAAATCAGGATTTTTTGCATATTCGCGCAACAGATAATATGAAGCATTTCCCGCTCCCCCTCCCAACGGCGGAAATTCGTAATTGAAAAAAAGGATTTTCATGGATTATGGAACATGGAACATACAGCACGGAACATGGAACAAAAAACTAAAGGGGGTGCCAAAAAGAATTTTGATGCTATATGTTCTATGTTATATACTCTATGAATCTTGTTATATGTTTTATGTTATATGAATGTTATTATATGTTCTATGTTATGTGCTCTATGAATCTTGTTATATGAGTTTATTCTACCACCTCTTCTTCCCTTTCTCAAGGGCCTGCCCGCAGTGCTACAGCGTTGCAGGCGGGTAAAATGGCAGCACTATTGACAATATTGCAAAAAAGGAGTATACTAATAGAAATACCAAAAGTGCCTATGCACTTTAAAAACCAAGGAGGTAGAAAATATGTTACCCAGCACAAGAGGTTACGCCAGGCTTGATATGAAAGGGCGCTGCGCCGCAATTGCAGCCGCCAGAGCATTCGGCAAAAGGGAGATTTATGCCTTCAAGAGGCCTCTCTCAAACTATGCCAAAAGCATCTCTGCAACAGCCATTGCCTGCTGCAGAGACGTAACACTCTTTGCATAACAAAGCGACCCACTGAAGAAACATTTCAGTCGGGTCGTTTAATTTTCAAGCCATCATCAAACAAAAAAGGAGAACGGGTCTATGAACAAACAGGCAACTCTCATTACAGTCAAAAAAGCTCACGATATGCAATCAGAAAAAAGCCTGATTGAAAATGATGACTGCGACTTTGCAGTCTCAGAAAGATCCGGCATCCTGTATGTTTCAACGAAACATAACGAGGCTTCATTGCTTGATGTGCCAGGCTTTTCATTGCTTTACACGGGAGGCATAGACAAGATCAAACGTTTTTGTATGCCTTCTTCGAAAGATGAATTCATTGAACAACTCCGAAAAATATATCCTGGTCACGCAATCGTATGGATTGAATGATTCAGTAATGTTTTTTAAAAAAAGGCCTAGCGAAAATCGCTAAGCCTTTTTTCTTATTTAAAAATATTTTTAAAAATATTTTATACATCTTCCACTTTTTCTTTCATATCCATCATCATCTTTTTCTTATTATCATCAGACATCTGATTCATTTCCGCCATCTTGTCAGGATGCGCATCTTTCATATGTGCCATCATTTTGTCCACAACCTCTTGCTCAGAGTTTCCTCTAGCCTCAAAACGGCATTCTTCATCGCCCATCATTTTACAAGTTAATTTTTTCATCATACATATACACCCCCTTTTCTAGTTACATAACACAAAAGACTCGACCAATGAATAATACAAAACAAGGCAAAAAAAATTACAAAAAGACCCGATGAAAATCCACCAGGCCTTTTTGTTTTTGAATTGTATTTGAATTTCCTGCAACCTAATTCCTAATTTCTACCAAGCTGTTTTACCGTCCTATCGATTTATATTCAAATCCCATCTCTTTCATTTTTTTAGGTTCATACAAAAGTCTGCCGTCAAAAATCATCGGGGTTTTCAAAAGTTTCAAAATTTCCTCAAAATCTGGCGTGCGGAATTCTTTCCATTCAGTGATAACAAGCATCGCATCAGCACCCTTGAGCGCATCATATTTGTTTTCAAAATATGCAATGCTTGAATTTTCTCCAAAATATTCCTCGCGCTTAGCCATCGCCATCGCTTCTGGATCATGCGCCTTAATTTTGGCTCCTCTTTTGACCAATTCATTTATGATAGTAAGCGCTGAAGATTCGCGCATATCATCTGTGCCAGCTTTGAAAGCCAATCCCCACACGCCAAAAATTTTTCCGTTCAAATCTTCGCCCAAAGCATCCACCACTATTTGAGACAACACAAATTTTTGCTTGTCATTTGTTTCCAATGTTTGTTTCAGCATTTCAGCGTCATATCCAAAATCTTTGGCTGTCTTTACCAACGCTTTCACATCCTTTGGAAAGCACGATCCACCGAAACCAGGACCGGCATACATAAACGGTTCTCCAATGCGTGGATCGGCGCCCATTGCTTTGCGCACATTATCAAAATCAGCTCCCGCCTTGCTGCAAATATTTGCCAATTCATTATTCACGGAAATTTTCGCAGCCAAAAAACAATTTGAAGCATATTTCACAATCTCAGCTGTCTTTGGATCCATAGCAAAAAATCTTCCTTCGCGTCGCATAAAAGGTTCGTATAATTCGCGCATTATTTCAATAACGTCTTTCGAATCTGCGCCTATAACAATACGACTCGGTTCCAAGAAATCTTTGACTGCAGTTCCTTGCGCCAAAAATTCCGGATTACTCACCACTGAAAAAGGAATTTCAACTCCTCTTTTTCTGAGCTCTTCTGCAATATTTTTGGAAACTTTTTCCGCAGTTCCCACCGGCACAGTTGATTTGTCCACAACAATAAGAGGATGATCCATCATTTGACCAATTGAAGTTGCCACACCAAGCACGTGAGAAAGATCTGCGCTTCCATCTTCATTGGGAGGTGTGCCCACGGCAATAAAAAGAATGTCGCATTTCTTTAGAGTTTCTTCCAGATCAGTCGTAAATGTCAAAGTTTTATTTTTCAAATTTCGAGAAACCAATTCATCCAAGCCTTTTTCGTGAAGTGGAACTTTGCCAGAAGAAAATTGATCAACTTTTTTTTGATCATTATCCACACAAATAACAGTGTTCCCCATCTCCGCAAAGCAAGCACCCGTCACACTTCCCACATATCCCGTCCCAATAACTCCAATTTTCATATTTTTAAAATATTATGCTAATTATGCGAATAAATACCAATCCACGAATTACTAATACTTAAATTCAGAATTTATGACTCTTTTAGGCTTTAAATATTTATCTCTGAAATTTATCAACAAGCCCAACTTTTTATTTAAAGCAATGAGATATCTTTTAGTTTGATAAAAATCAGTTCTTTCAATTAATCTTTTTGCCTTAAGCTCTAAAATAATTGAGTCTTCTATCAAAAAATCAATCTTATTTCTATTTATTTTTTCTCCCTCAAAAGAAACAGGCAGAAATTCTTCTCTTTTGTAGTTTATATTGTTTTCCTTTAGATTTTTTTCTAAGCAATCTCCATACTGCTTTTCATTGCAATACCTGCCCAATTCATTGTGAACAGCAAATAAAATTCCACCTATCTTATATGATAGCTCGGGATAAATAAGTTCTTGTTTCATTTTTGTTTTTATTTGCAATTAGTGTATTGGCGATTAGCCACGCTCCCTATTCGCAATTAGTGGATTGGCATTTATTCGTGGATTAGCATCACATCTGTGTAATTTCTTTGATATTATAATTCATTCTTCTCTGATTTTTATAGTAAACTTTTAGAAGTATATCAGCCAATAGTCCGAACACGAAAAGTTGGATGCCGACAAGCACTAAGAAGATTCCTACCAATGGCCAGATTTTTTCTGACAGAGATGCTCCGAAAAAAATCTTTTCAACAGCCATCCAGAGAATTATCAATGTCCCAACAAATGAAAGCACGATTCCGCTTCCTCCAAAAAGATGGAGCGGCCTGTTGGAATATTTGCGCCAAAACCAAATCGAAATCATATCCACAAAACCTTTCATCCCACGTTTCCAGTTGTATTTGGTCACGCCGTGAACACGAGGAAAATGCGAAACTTTCACCTCGCCAACTTTATACCCCTGCAACTCCAAAAGTGCCGGCATAAAACGATGCATTTCTCCAAACAGATCCACATCTTCAAAACAATTGCGCTTATATGCTTTCAGAGAACAACCGCTGTCGTGAATCGTGTCTTGAATCAAAATCTTTCGCAGCATATTGGCAGTGCGCGAAAAGATTTTTTTGCTCAAGGAATCTTTACGCTTGAAGCGCCAACCGGAGACAACATCAAAACCTTCTTCCATCTTTTCCAAAAGAAGTCCAATATCGGCTGGATCATTTTGCAAATCACCATCCATTGTGATCACAACCTCACCTTTTGCCTGTTTTATGCCAGCATCAAAAGCGGCAGTTTGCCCAAAATTTTTGCGAAATTTGATCAAGGTCAGTGGCGAAAGTCCTTCACAGTCTTTAACCGTGCCATCTTTTGAACCATCATCAATAAAAATGATTTCGAATGACTTTTCAAGCTTCTGACACGCCTCCAAGATACGCCTGTGCAATTCCTTCACATTCCCCTCTTCATTATAAAGTGGCACAACCACTGAGATTAACGGTTTCTGATCATCCATACTTATTAAGTTTATAGATTAATTTACCTGTCAATTATATCGCAAATTTAATTTATAAACAATATTTAAAGAATTTTCTGTGGCCCCGCCCGCATCGCTACGCGAGCAACCCGCCTGCAACGATATTACATTTCGGACAGGGCTCGCTTGCGAAACGTTGCGGGCGGGTGTGCATAACTTCCTTGCTTTACCACTCCTGCCAGAAGTATAATGTTATAGTAGGTTTTAATGAAACAAAAAATAAACAATAATCGTTATAAGCTTGCAAGGTTTGTTATTTTTTATAAGACTATCATAAGGATACCTTATAAACTTTAAAAACATTACAAACTTTATAACTACAACGTATGCACAAAAAAATTGTATTTTCAACGCTAGTGTTTGCACTGGCAATTCCTGTCGTGCCAGCATTTGCACAAGTTTCAACAACATCAACAACACAAATTGAAAAATCTCGCACAGAAATGCGAACAGAATTGCAGGCACAAAAACAAGCAAACCAAACTGAAAGAGCTGAGCTCAAAGAAGATGCACAAGTCAAACGAGCAGAGCTTCAAGCAAAGCGTCTTGAATTTCAAGATAAAAAAGAAAAAATGGCAGAGGAGAAATGCAAGAGTATTGAAAGCAAAATAGCCACTCGAGTTGGCCGCTATCAAAACAACGGACAAATGCTGGAAAAAGTTTATGGCAATATGCAAGCCAGACTTGCAAGATTGCTTACAAAGCTCAAAACTGCAGGAGCTGAAACTGCAAAATTGGAAACTGACCTTGCAGAACTTAATGTCAAAATAAACAAACTAAAAGCTGATCAAGCAACTTTTATGACCACTCTGGCAGATTCTCAAGCTTTTGTTTGTGGAAAGTCTGAAGGTGAATTCAAAAACAAACTGGAGCAAGCAAGAAAAGTTCCTGAAATCATCAAACAAGACCGTCAGGAAATTAAAAACTTTTTTCAAACAACCATTAAGACTGACTTGCAAGCAATCAGAAAACAATTAGCTGAACAAAAAGAAACCACCGAGGCAACCGAAACTCCAGCAGCACCTGTAACAACAGTGCCAACAGAATTGCCAGCAACACCTGCGACACCTGCAGCACCAGTTGCACCAGCCCCAATTCTTTAATCCCCCGCATTTTTAAATTTATTAATTCGTTAATGCGTTAATGCGTTAATTCTTTAATTTTTAAATACAAAATACAAAATGAACAAAGCAACAAAAATATCACTGCTAGTTCTGGCATTGATAGCTGCCATCTTAATTGTCTGGTATAGCCTGCAATTAAACCAGCAAGATGCAGTGCCAGCCGCAAACACAAACATCCAAAAACAAGCAACGCCAAAAGATCCTGCTGCTAGCGCAACCCCACTTCCACCGCTTCCAGCTGATAGCAAACAAGCTATCGACAGTGAAATTCAAGGAATTGACCAAGAACTTCAAGCCACTGATGCTGCGCTTTCATCAGACATTGAAGATTCAAGCCTGGGACTCTAGAAATCAAAAAAAACAATAGCGAAAATTTCAAAAAACTGCTACCATAGAGGTAGCAGTTTTTTATTTTTTATTTTTTATTCATTTGCAATTAGCTGATTGGCATTTATTTGTGGATTAGCATAGCATTTAAAATTCATGTTTAAAACAAAAATTACAATTTTACTCTTACTAACTTTCTTGCTAACACCTTTTTACCACTCTCGCGCTTCCCTGTCTGACGATGCCAATTATTATGAAAAATATCCTTTATACAGCAAATACGAAAAAAAGAAAGATTATTCAAAATACAAAAAAGCTAAGGAAAAATACGGTTTTGAAAGCAGTGAGGAAAGATTGAAATACAAGCAAGCTTACGACAATTACAGATTGTACAAGAAAAATCCAGCTGCAAATCAAAAATATGCCGGACTTCTTAAGGAATACAAGAAATACAAAAACTACAAGGAAAAATACGTTCCTGTAAAAAAATATTCCAAATACAAAAAATACGACAAGAAGGAATATGACAACTACAAAAACTACGGCTCGAGCGCATATAAAGATGGCTACAATCGTTACAAGGCGTTCACAACTGACATCACCAATGTCACCACCAACCGAGGACCGGAAATAAAAGTGGGACTTTGGAGTTCAAACACCACCGATCTTGTGGCCAATCCGTTCAAGATAACAGCCAACAAAGAATTTCGAGTGACAAATTGTGCGGGAACAGTAGTGGCACCTTCAATTGCACTTGAGCAAAATGTCAGGGTTTCATATGCAGGAGATGGAATTTTGAATGCATACAATGCCAATCCACTGATTTTAGCCAATGTTAATGTGGGAGATAAAATTTGTTTTGATGCAGTAGACGGAAACAATTCGGATATGATTTTTGATGTCAACAGACCGCTTCTTTATGATGGCGATTCAGGATCAGGATACGATCAATATAGAGGCAAAATCAAGATTCAGCACAGCTTAGATCCTAATCTGGAAAATGATGGAAATTATAATTGCGGCTTGTATCAAGACGAAACTTTTCCAGCTTGGGATCCGGCAAATTCTTGCCGACGAGTATGGGTGATCAATGAACTACCTTTGGAATTATACCTTTGGGGTTATGGAGAGATGAGCACTGGCGGAATTGAAGAATTGGCAAAAACAATGATAGTCGCCGCTCGCTCGTATGCTCGTTGGTGGGTTGAATATGCCACCAAGTGGGATATGGCTGGTTTTGATTTGATCGCCAGTCCTGTCAACCAAATATACAACGGATATGATTACGAACTGACGCACTCATTTATTCCGGACGCAGCGCAAAAGACCAACGGAATTATTATGAAATATGGCAGCGACATTGTTCTGGGTGCATATTGCAGCAACACTGACGGTCGAACCAAAAGCGCACTAGAAGCTTGGGGACTATCAAACCATCCATATTTAAAATCAGTGGCAGATCCATACGGCGCAATCTCCAATCCTAGCGCAGGCAATCATATGGTTGGACTTTCAGCCAATGGAGCCAAAGTGCTCGCCCGTGATCACTCCTGGCAATGGAGTCGCATTCTTAGTTACTACTATTCCAGCATAGACATTATGAAAGAATACTAGTATTAAAAAAATATCAAATTTCAAATATCAAATTTCAAATAAAAGTCCAAAACAAAAAAAATGACAAATGGAAAACCAACAAAATTTGATTTAGAGGAGCGTACGGCAATTTTTGGAGAAAAAATTATTAAATTTTCTAAATGTATTTCCAAAAGTGAAGTAACGAAACCACTGATCAGCCAAATTGTAAGAAGCGGAACAAGTATTGGCGCAAATTATATGGAAGCTGATGGAGCGGAATCTCGAAAAGACTTTATCCACAAATTAGGCATTTGCAAAAAAGAAAGTAAGGAAACCAAGCATTGGCTTAGAATGATTGCCGTTGCAGACTCGGAAGTAAGTAACGAGTCTAGAGAATTATGGAGGGAATGCCAAGAACTTACGCTAATATTTTCAGCAATAATTACAAAGACAAAACAAAATTGAAATTTAGTAATTTGAAATTTATTTGAAATTTTTAATTTTTAATTTGAAATTATCTAATGTCTCTTCCCCCAAAAACCCCTTTTATCCTTTTTAGCTTGGCTATCATCATCCTTTCTGTTTTGGCATTTCCTATTGTGAAATCTCGCTATTTTACTGCTGAGCAAAAAGATGAAGCCAGTGAAATTATTTCAGAAACAATGCCTCCCGAATCTCTTGATGAAACAAATCCTGCTGAATTTGAAGATGAAGCAATCAATCTTGAAGAAGAAAACGAAACTGAAGGTATTTCAGAGGATTCCGAAGATGAGGGTATCAATGAAGAAGATTTGAATGATGAAATTATCGTCGAGGACAACAGTTTTTTGGAAATTCTGTCTTCTGACTGTAAAAATGGTTGCAAAGATTTTGACAAAGACGAAGACATTCAATATTGCAAACAATATTGCGGTCTTGTCAGCACACCGAAAATTGCCAATGGTTGCGATAAATTTAAAGACTTGGAAAGAGATTATTGCTTCAAAGAAGAAGCGATCCAAAAAAGAGACGGCAAAATTTGCAATGAAATTCAGGATGATGGCATCAAAAAATCCTGCTTCAATCGCATTACCGAAGACATCCTAGACGCACCACAATCATCTAGCGTCAAATAGACACCACACAAAAATATCACTAGACACTGAAAACCCCCGATGCTATACTTTTCTTATGAACATTTTCAAGTGCGACATCTGCAATAAAGTCATAGAGGGAAAGACTCAGAGCATCCATCTCGGAATAGGTGGATTTTTTGGAAATCGTGCTGAATTCTGCGAAAAATGCGCAGAGCCTATTTTAAATTTTTTGAAGGATAAAAAAATAATAAATAATGAAAACAAAAAAGATGAATAAAAAAATAAAGGAAACAAAAAAAGAATTAGGATTGGATGATATAGCCAGAATTGTTCAGAATGGATTTTTAAAAATAGACGAAAGATTTGATGGTATGAACAAAAGATTTGATGGTGTAGAAGAAAGATTAGATGGTGTAGAAGAAAGATTAGATGGTGTAGAAGAAAGATTAGCAAGCGTTGAAAAGAAAATTGACCGTATTGAAGGTGAAATTATCAAGAAAGTTGACACGGTTAAATATAACACAACCAAATATCGCGTGAAAAAGCTGGAAGAGAAATTTGCATAAAAATATCCACAAAAAATTAGTTAGCAAAGAAATTCAGCACGATGCTGGATTTTTTGATATCTCCCCTACATCCTTGTTTTGGCTATTTTTTAACCTTTTTTGTTGTTTTGAAATATTTATCCAACCTAATCCGTATTTACTTGTGCATAGCCTCCATTGACGCATTTTGCTCTTTGTGCTATGCTTTAGACATAACTAGGTACCCGGGACAAATCCCAGAGGGAAAGCTAGCAATAGCTACCGGAATATCTGACCGAGGCGCAAGCTTCGGTTTTGTTTTGTCTAATTTTACTTATTGCATTAAGATAACCAATTTCTTTTCAAGCATTTTATAATAATTTCACAATCTTTTTTCATTCTTTTCATCAAAATGTGATCTGCTAAGACCAGCGACCATATCAGCCAAACGCACACAAGCAATTTGATCATCCTTTATCATTTTAACTTTACTAGCAGATACACCTTTATCACGCAAGATTTTCTTTATTTTCAATTCATACCATCTTGGCTTTTTACCATCAATATATATACAAGAAATACGTTTTTCTATCGCCATATGCGAAAGAATTCTTTCCAACTCTTTTGCTGGATTCACTGGATTTTTGATTATGGCAATTTTAACTTTGAAATTTAACTTCAAAGCTTTTTGAATAAATTTTTCTTTGAATTTCCAGGCAACTTCAGACCAGTGAAATTTTTCTATTTTAAGCTCCTTTTCAATTTCACAAATTCTCTTTTCAATTGCGTTAAAATCTTTAACTTCAATATACACTAAGGTAAATGAGGAATGATCAACTTTTTTATGTATTCCAGATTCATCAATAAAAATATGCATTTGTTTTTTGTTTTTATTGTTTATAATGATATTATATCACTTATTTATTTTGACTGCAAGAACAGGGTTAATATTAATCAGTCAATACTAACCCTAATTAATATTTTTACTTATTCCAGCCATATATAACTGGGTTTTTGACGTTGTTTAATCCCCTACATCCATATATTAATTACAGGCGGATTTAAAGAATAATCCTCCACCACTTTATAAACTTTAGAAACCTTATGAACTTTATGAACTATTTTTATAAACCTTAAAAACTTTATGAACATTATGAACTATTTTTTATAAGCCTTAAAAACCATTAGTTGCCTTTTCTCCCCCTTTTGATATAATAAAATAGCTTTAATAAAAGCGTTTATGCGCTTTTTTACATACAGCCACCCCTATTATGTCATTCCCGTGAAAACGGGAATCCAGGCCCGCATTTTATTCTGTCATTCCGGACTTGCCGTGCCCGCCCCTGGAGGGATCCGGAATCCAGACCCGCATTTTAACTTTACAAACCTTATAACTTTATAAACTTTCTGCATTCTTACTTTACAAACCTTAGAAACTTTATGAACTTTACGAACCCAAAAACATTCATCGTCATCCCCGCTTTCAATGAAGAAACGGTTATTCAGGACGTCATCCGAGAAGTTCAGGGTGCTGGATATGAAAATATTATTGTTGTTGATGATGGAAGCTCCGACAACACTCAAGCAAAAGCCAAGGAGCTGATTGGAAAATTAGCTTTGAGACACAAAATCAATCGCGGCAAAGGCGGAGCAACCAAAACTGGCATCGAAGCCGCCAAACTATTGGGCGCCGAAATAATAGTGACGATTGACGGCGGTCAGCATGATCCAAAAGACATTTTGGATGCACCAAGAACAGTAGAATGAAAAAGCTTAAAACATTATAAAAACACCCCAGCTATTATGATAGCTGGGGTGTTGTGTTTTTATGCAAGAACAATGTTTTTACGGTCTTCCAATACTGGAATATTTAAAACCCAGCTGTTTCATTTCTGAAGGATTGAAAATATTTCGACCGTCAACAATCTTAGGCGTTTCCATGAGTGACTTCACTTTTTTCAGATCTGCACTTTTAAAACATTCCCATTCAGTGACAATCAAGAGAATTTCTGCTCCATGCACCGCTTCATACATATCATCACAATGAGTAATCTTTCCAGAAAATTCCCTGCGAACATTTGCCACAGGATCAAACACACGAACAATTGCCCCATCTTCCAGCAACTCCTTTATGATTTTGATTGAAGGCGCTTCACGCACATCATCAGTTTCGGGCTTAAAAGCGACACCCCAGATAGCGATTACTCGTTTTTTCAGGGTCATGATTGCCATTTCTTCAACCTTGCGCATGAAATAACAAATTTGAGATTCATTAACATCAACCACGGTCTGAAAAATTGCATGGTCGATGCGATGATGTTTGGCAATGGCAATGAGATTTTTAGTGTCCTTGGGAAAACAAGAACCTCCATAGCCAACGCCGGATTGCAAAAAATATGGACCAATTCTTTTGTCGAGTCCTACACCTTGCATCACGTTTTCAATGTTGGCGCCAGATGCTTCGCAAATTTGAGCCAAAGCATTGGCCGAAGAAATACGTTGCGCCAACATGAAGTTAGCAGTGAGTTTGATCATCTCCGCACTGCAAGTGTCAGTCACCACCTTGGGACATTCGATCTTTTCATACAATTGCCGGAGACAACCTGTTGCAATAATGTCACCACCCATAATAATACGGTCAGGCTGCATAAAGTCAGCAACCGCATTTCCTTCCCTGAGGGTTTCAGGATTAGATCCGACATGAAATGACGTGACACTATTATGCGAAACAAGAGACTCGGAAATCTGCTGCGCAGTTCCAATGGGAACTGTCGATTTGCCGATGACAACCAACATGTTTTTTGTCGTGTGCAGCGCAATCTGCTTGGCAGTCTGTGCCACATAAAACAAATCCGCTCTGCCGTCGCGCTCTCGTTCAGGAGTGCCAACAGCGATCATGGCAACGTCATATTCATTGATTTCCGAACCAATATCAACTTTAAATGACAGCCTGCCTTCTTCAAGATTCTTTTTCAACAGTTCCGTGAGTCCTGGTTCATAAATCGGACATCCTCCATTTTGAAGCGTTTCAATTTTTTCAGGGTCAATATCAACCCCGCAGACTAAATGCCCAAGATCAGCCAAACAAACCGCTGTGACAAGCCCAACATACCCAGTTCCCACAATGTACACTTTCATTCGCTTCCTCCTTGGATTTTGTGATACATAGCTTTACAAAGAACTACAAAACAAACCTGCCTTATTTTAACTCCTTTTGAGCATTAGTCAACAAGCATATTTACACACACCCCTATTTTTATAATAAAGTTGTTTTTTATGATACAATAGGTAAATAAAAATTTATTAAAGAATATTTATGAAAATTCTTGTAACTGGTGGTGCTGGGTTTATTGGTTCACATTTATGCAAAAAGCTTCTAGCAGCTGGCAATGAAGTTCTTTGTGTTGATAATTTCTTCACTGGGAGCAAAAAAAACATTTTGGATTTGTTGAAAAATCCAAAATTTGAATTACTTCGTCATGATGTAACATTTCCTTTATACGTCGAAATTGACCAAATTTATAATCTCGCCTGTCCAGCTTCGCCAGTACATTATCAATTCGATCCAGTGCAGACAACCAAAACATCGGTTCATGGTGCAATCAACATGCTTGGACTTGCCAAAAGAACGCGCGCAAAAATTCTGCAAGCTTCAACTTCAGAGGTTTATGGCGATCCAGATGTTCATCCGCAACCAGAATCATATTGGGGCAAAGTCAACCCGATTGGCATTCGATCTTGTTACGACGAAGGAAAACGCTGCGCAGAAACACTCTTTTTTGATTATTACAGGCAGCACAACACAAAAATACGAGTGATTCGCATTTTCAATACATATGGACCAAACATGAATCCTCACGATGGCCGCGTTGTTTCAAATTTCATCGTGCAAGCACTCAAGAACAAGGACATCACCATATATGGAGATGGCTCACAAACTCGAAGTTTTCAATATGTGGATGATCTCATTTCCGGGATGATAAAAATGATGAACAATAAAAAAGATTTTGTTGGACCTGTTAATATCGGAAATCCCATAGAATTCACAATCAAAGAGCTTGCTGAAAAAATAATCTCAATGATTCCAGAGAGTACCAGCAAGATTATTTTTGAAGATCTTCCCCAAGATGATCCGAGACAAAGAAAGCCGGACATCACTCTTGCCAAAAAAGAATTGAATTGGGAGCCAACTGTGCAACTGGAAGCTGGCCTCACCAAGACAATTGAATATTTCAAAAGCATCATCAAATAACAATACTACATCACAAAAACAATTTTAAAAAAAACTCAGGCCAAAACGCCTGAGTTTTTTGTGCTAATATCGGAATAAACTTAATCGCTTGCACTTTGTCATTCCCGCGGAGGCGGGTCTCGATGCCCCTTGAGGGTAAGTCCAGGTTCTAATGCGGGCCTAGATTCCCTTTTTCAAGGGAATGACATACCACGAATTCAGTTGATTCGGTATAGCCACCATCATACTTTTCGCTAAAGTATGCTTCATTTTAATTAAGCTTTTTCACTTCTCAACTCATATATCCCCATGATGACAGTCAGCACAAGGAAATAATAGGCGTAGATGGCCAAATTTTCAGCCACAGCTTCAAATTTCAAGATCAAGGCAAAAGGAGTCAAGACAAGAAAGAAAAGAGCAGGAAAGGCCAAAATTTGACTCCGTACAGGACGCAGGATGATTCCAATGAGCACAAAGAAAATCAACGTATTCATAATCCCCCATTGGAAATAAATTCCCATCGTCAAGGCCACCAAAAAAATCACAATATTCAAAACCTTTTTTGGTGTCATTTTTTTGATTTCCCAAGATTTTATTTCGGAGAAGACCTGAAAATAAATTTTCACAGTATGAGAAATCACCAATATTCTAATTTTTGACCATTTTTCTTTTAACATATATTTTTTGGCTTAAATCCCAGTCATCTAGTTATACATAATTTTTCTTTTTTTGAAAAACACATAAAGATGACGGGACAGGTAAATTATTAAAAACAAAACTGCAAGGCCACTGATGATCATGCCTTTCCACATCAAACGGATTGGATAATACTCAATGACAATTTGTGAGATATCGTCAGGATTTTCAACACTCCAACCATTAGCATACCCGCGAGCTTTGAAATGATTTACGATTTCTTTTTCTTTTCCATCTGAATCAATAGTATAGGCTTTCCAGAGCGGGTTGTATGTTTCCGCGAGAATTATATTTTTGCCAATTTTGTGATCTTTCACATCTATAACAAACTTCTTTGGATTAATCTCTCTAAAATCTGCCCCGAAAGAATTGCTTTTGATCTTGTCAAAATTTCTCTCAATTGAGATAACATTTCCATGGAGATCAATATTTTCATTTTGCCAAGAGAGATATGGCAAGAAATATTCTGAGGAAATTTCATAGAGAATGAAATATTCATTTTCTTCCAGGTTCTTAATAATTCCCCTGTCCGCCAAGGCTCTCATCTTAAAAAGAGTTTTCTTCACAGAATCTTCTAGGGCATCCTTATGGTAGATGATATACTGAGAGTTCATCATCCCTAAAGTCTTAATTATCCACGATTCATCATTAGGAGCTATATCGTTAAAATCTTCAGCATAGCCCCAGCCAGGAAAGTTATACTGGGCTCCATTGGCATCTAACAATTTTTTATTGTAAAGATTTCTAGTTATATCAACGCCATAAAATTCCCATTTGGGAAAATAACTAACTCCCGATCCATCTCCATAAGTAGCTGGCAGAGTTGCAATTTTTGATTTTTTATCATTGAAATTTACTTTTTTTCTTATAGAATAATATTCATCAGGAATTTTAATCAAAAAACTCATTTTAGCTTTCTTATAATCCTTTTCTGAATTAACTCGATAACCAGCAGTTTGCTGAAGCTTACCAATAAAGAAAGGCAAAGGAACCATTAAAGCAAGAATCAGAAAAATGTACACTAATTTCTTATGTTTTATATTGATTAAGGTAATTAGGAGCAAACAAGACATAATAAAAGGGATGTAGATCGCAGTCTTATCATAACCACGCAAAGTGCTGAATCCCCAAATATGATAGATAAGATAGTTTGAAATTTCAAAAGGCGGCCTAACTTTCACAATCAACATTACAAAAATCAAAAAAATTATCAGAAAAGAAAAAAACAAGAAGCGATTTTTTTCTTTTTGAGCAGAAACGAGCCCAAAGAAAACCAACCCAACAGGAATAAAAGCTAGCAAGATAAAAAGGTTTTGAAAAGATTTTAAATTTCTATAATAAAAATTGAAAGGGAAATTATTATCATTAAATTGCATCCCTCCGAAAATATAAGAGATTGGATTGGAGGTTGATCTGATAATGGTTTCGAAATCAATAACATTTGAAGATGCGAGTCCCTCTACCCCACTTTTCATCTGCGGAGCCAGAGGAAAAATCCAAGAAGCACTCACCAGAAAAGAAAAGACGATAATCAAAAATATTTTTCCCAAAAACAATTTACTTATGGTTGCTTTTTTTATATATAAGAAAATACAAGTCAGCAGAAAAAGCAGCAGCGCAAAAGAAAGGGCAAAAGCTGGATTTCCAAAACCAGAAGATCCCAGGAACAAAACCAAGCAAAACCAAAAACCATAGCTGATTTTTTGACTATTCAAGAATTTGACAAACAGACCAATCAAAACTGGGATAAAAACATATAGCGATGGAAAATAAGAATAACCCCAATTGCCAGTAAAAAAAGAAAGAGTATAGAGATTCAAGGCGTAGAAAAGTGAGACCGCACTCCTCGGCAAGTCTTCAGATTTAGGAAAAATCAATTTGGAAAAAAGCCAGAAAGAAAGATATGATCCAAAAATGAGGTAACCCAAATAAAAAGAAAGCTGAATGGAGTCAGAAACACCAGCGAGACTAAGAAAATAAAAAAACACATAGAAAAATCCAGTTCTACCTTGAGTATCCCAAAAAAAACTAAAGAGGCTATTCTTGGCTTCAACCAACTGATTAGTATCTCCGCCGCCGAAAACATAACCTTCAGGGAAAAGATTGACGAAAATCACCCAGACCAAAACAGCCAAACCCAGAATAAAATATTTATTTTTTTTAAAAAAAGATATAAGCTTGATCATAAAGAATTTAATTAGATTTCTCGACCCTGCTCGAAATGACCCGTTGGGAGTTTGCTTGTGTTTCAGCTTCAATTAATAATTTATCTAGACCATATTTGACAGTTTTTCTGTCTTGAAAAGTTTCATCAGTAATTATTGGTTCAATCTTCAAATACACGATGTTTTTGCGAAAAGCTTCGGTAATTTCTTTTTCAAAAACCTGCATTCCATCTTTTGAATCAGGATTTTTAGTAATTTCCTGCCATTTTTCATCGTCAAAGCTATATAACAATCGAACATTTTCCCAATCTAAATTGTTTTTTTGAGCAGAAAGACGGAAGCTCCTGAAAGGCAAGGCATTCTCAAATTTATAAATGAAATTTGAATCATTCTTTGGATTTTCTCTATATATTTCTCCAAAAACAATCTTTTTTTCCTCATCAAAAGAAACATCACTAGTAAAAGAATTCAAATCAGTCAAGGCATATTGTTTTTGAGATGGTTGAAATTTGAAAAGCATTTTTCCATCACCCAGATCTTCCAGTGTGGTTCCAAGAAAAATTCGCTGGCCAGCATATTCCTTATAGTCAAGACCAAAAATATTAAAGTAAAGATTTCCCTTTATTGGGAAAGTTTCACCATCTTTCTTGAGAACGACTGATCCATCTGAATAAATTTTCGAATCAGAAGATCCAAGCATTTCAAGATAATTAAATTTATTAGAATCAGCACGCTCATTATTGATGCCGAAAAAGTAATATTCCCCAACATCCACCTTTTCATAAATTGGAAATTTGAATTTTCCATTGGGCTCGCGATATTGCATAGCCTCGGCAGAAGAGAATTTAATACTGGCCAATGCACCACCCTTAATTTCAGGAACTGAGTTTTTAAAATCAGCCTTCCTTAAGACAAATTCGTAATTACCACCATTACCACTACCTTGTTGAATAATATTAAAATCAACTTCAATTTCTGTGATATAATCTTTTCCTGCCTTAAAAATTTGTCCGAAAATAATTTTTGGCTGTAACAATTGCTTAAATAAGACAGTGTTCTGGGCTTGAGAAGATGCAATTTTTTCCGTGTCAATCTCACCAAAAATAGTCGGGCTAATTTTTCTCATCTCATCATCATTTTTAACATTCAACCTAGTAACGCGAAAATCGCTCAGAATTACTTCAGCGCCATCAATATTTTTCTTTTCAATAATAAAATCTGTATAATTTCTATCAGTGGCAAAAATAACTTCCTTAAAGTTATCATCTTTTGATTTCCATACAGGAAATTCTTGCAAAAAAATTTCCTGATAAAAAATATTAGTGGCTTTTATCGAAATAATTGTATCCTGGTTGGCCTTTTCACGAAAAGTCAGGCGATAGAATTCACCCATCTGAGAAGAAAAAACATCGTTTTGAAAAAATTTCAAATTAACATCAGAAAGAGATGATTCCTTAATAAGCTGCTTACAATTACCACCCACACATTCCTTGGAGGTAATTCTTCTTAATGGAAAACCGCTATCAATAAGAAAGAAAAGGGTGAAAACGGCCAATACCCAGAAGTACCGCTGATTCCACACGATAAATTTCCAGAAAAAATTTAATTTATTCATGATTATCATTTTACTATATCTTAAAGCTTTACATCCTTTTTAAGCGCAATATCACGCCTTGATCTCCTCCAACCATAACCCAAATAACCGAGGCATGCAAGCAGGGTTACAAGGGAAATGCCAGCTCCAACATAGAAAAGTCGCTGCGGCCAAAATTCGACAACGAGCTCCATATCATACGTGCCATCTGAATTTTTTTTGCAAAAACTCTCATTGTCATTCCCGCGAAGGCGGGAATCCAGTCCGCACAACTCCTCAACATCAACGATCCAACTGTTTGCATATCCGTTAGCCATAAGATGACTTTCTTCTGGCAATTGCACCACGCTATCATTATGAGCGAAGTCGAGAAATCTGTCCTCACTGTCTCCCGCCTTTTTTGCCAACCAAGTTTCAAAAATGTTCCCATTTGGCAAATTATCATTTTGAATCGTGCCTTGAAAATTTTTGGAAATAAAATCAATATTGTATTTTTCAATATAATCCGGAACTTCTTCTTGCTTGTTACTGTCCCACTTCTGATGGCCAATTTCCTTTTCTTTGCCATCCCCCAACGTGCTAACTAACCCATTATCCAAAAAGCCAGCCAACTCTTCTTTTGATGCTTGGTCATCACCATTACCATCTAAAATCTTGTAATTATCCAAATTTGCATCTTGTATCTTGTTTTTTGTTTTTTGTTTTGGCGAAGCCAAATAGGCTTTCCATCCATCATGATATCCTTCAGACATTACCAACGGAAATACGCCTCTTGCATTATTAATTCTAACCCTATATTTAGTTGGATTAATTTTTGAAAATTCCAAAAATGGCAACACCTTTTCATCTTCTTTTTGAGTGAAATATTGCCTTATAGAATCCTTTCTATTAAAATTTTGCTTTGATAGGAATACTGACGAATTGATTTCGAAATTTTTATCAGCAAATACCTTCCCAATTTCAGATTCATCTAATTGTGAGATAAGCAACTTATTTGGAATGTAAAAATGAGGAAGGAAGGAATTATTATCCACAGAATAAATATCAAGCCTTCCAATACTTTTCTTATTTAATTCTTTTATTTCTTCAAAACAGGAACTTGTTGATGGTAAAACGTCATTTTGCATTATCACATTTTTTATATTTTGAACAGCGAATGCCTTCCTCAAAATATCAATGTCTCTCTTGGTATTGTATTCGTTATAACATAATTGTTTTTTAATATTTTCATCGACGTATTTACCACTAAAAGGCGTGAAACTGGTGGTTTGTTTCATAAAGAACCGCAAGATGTTTGCTGAATCAAAATTATTTCCATTCCAGCTAAATAAGGTGTATATAAACTTGGAACTAAAGTATTGATCTGGAAAAATCTTGTATGTATTTATTATTTTTTTATCCTTAAGTGCGACTTCATTTTCAAAATAATATCCAGGAACCTTAGTGGGCTTAGTCAAGGTGACAAAAAATTTATCAAAAAAATAATAGGAACTTAGCACAACCATAGGTATAAGAAAAAGCATTTTTATCTTATTATTTGATTTCATTTTTTCCAAAGCCAATATAAATAAAATTACAAAGGCAAAATGAACAACGAACTGAAATTTGAAGAGGGCTCTAAATAGACTAAATCCTGGAATATATTCCCAGAGCAATAAAAATAATCTACCCAGTGGATTATTGGTTCCCATGGAAAATGCATAAGAAAATACGAAGATAACAATAAAAAAAATACTCAATTTCTTATTCCGAGAGCCCTTTGCGTAAAAAAATAAATGAATACAGAAAACAAAAATGGCTATACTAAAAGCTGCAACTACTATATAATTTCTCGTAAAAAAACCTGCCGGATGATTTGGGTTATTTACGAAACTATGGGAGAACATGAATGGCAAAAAACTTTTAATTTGCCTACTACTTTCAGACAATACCCCCAACGCTGCATCATCCGAGTAAAAAACTATTGATTGATTTGGGCTGTTTTTTTTAATCAGAGCATCATAAGCTGGATTCATCAACCAAAAGGCATTCAAAAAAATAAAAAAACATATCGCAAACAATGACTTTGCTTTATTTTTCAATAAATATCGCCATTTAAAAACTACTACATATAAGAAAACCACAGTCAATAGTAATACAGTGTTGAGGATATAAGAATTTACAAATAAAACAAGCATCGACAGAACAAACACATCTTTGAATACGATCGTTCTACCTCTACAGCTGAACAAGTAGCCAATGAATAAATTAACGAATACAAAAGAGTATGCAATATCACTCTGACTCAAAACTATACCAGCAATAAGAGGATTAACAACCACGAAAAACATTACCAGCACATGGTCAATAATATTTGCCTGCTTAAATACGTTTTTTGTAAGATATATACTAGATACAATCAATCCGAAAATTGTTCCATAAAAATATAGTATGCTAACAAAATATACATCAAAAAAATGTGTCAGTATGTAAAAAATGGATTGGAAGGGAAAAGAGATAATCATCATTGGTATGTAGTATCCATTGTCGTTATTCATCCATATAAAAGGATTCAGTAAATAAGAATTATTCTTCCACAAACTAAAATTTCCATCTCCAAACAAAATTAATCCATTTTGACTTTTATAAAAAACAAAAGAAAAAAACAGTATACTAACTGCTGCCAACAAGAGACCAAGTTTTTTATTTATATTGAACATTTATGCCTTTTTTTCACACAAAAAAATTATACTCTGACCAAGACGCGGAAATAATTTTGCAAAAACAGAAAATTGCAGATTACCAGAATTTGAAAAGTTAACAACGTCTGATTTTTCAATCAGCGTTTTAAATTCATGCTTGTTTAATAATTTCCTCAGTGTATTAAAAGTGAAATAACGAATATGACCAGAACTATCGTACTCATTGGGAGATACTTCAATTATTGGATTTTTACCCAAAAACAAGAATATCCTCCTTCCAAATGACGCAATATTAGGAGTGGATATAATTAACTTGCCCGAGGGTTTCAAAAGCCGTTTTATTTCTTGCAGAAAAAAATCCGTATCATATATATGTTCAATTATCTCACCAATAACAATTACATCAAAAAGATTATCCTCAAATGGAAATTGGTTTCTATCATCAAAGAAAAATTGTTTAACTTTTATTTTTTTTTCCTCGCAAAGCTGAACTCCAAAATCGCTCGCCTCCACCCCATGGAAATTATTATTTCTGTTTTTTACCTTTGACAAAAATGTGCCATCATAACACCCAATATCCAGCATATCGGCATTTTTAAAATTCAAATCATTAATCATGCTTAACATAATCTCAATTCTTGGATTATTTCTTAGTTCCAAGTTTCTATTCACCTCGTACATTTTTTTATATATATCTTTCATGGGTCTAATATGCAATTAAAATTGTTTCATTAGCTAAACTAAAAGGATTAATTTTTCTAATCATAAACTTATATTCCGGATTCAAATTCGCAACAAAAGGTTTTATTTCATAGAAATCTTGCGCCCTATGATAAATTGATATCAATAAAACCGGCTTTTGTTCTTGGATGGTTTTTTTTGCACCTATAATTGACTTATATTCGGCACCTTCAATATCCATTTTAATTAACCCGATTTTCAATTTATTCTCCCCTGCAAATTCATCTATTGTTATTACTTCAATATTTTCTCCATCACCCCCATCAGTTATTGTAGCCATCAATCCCTCACTTTTTATTTGAAGCGAAGCTTTTTCATCGCCCAGCCCATTATTTACAGCAACAACATTATTCAGTCTATATTCTCCAATAACCTTTTTAAGATTTTCATAATTGTTTTTTTGTGGCTCAAAAGAATATATCTTATTAAATGAATATTCCCCACTGAATACAATTGCACTATCACCAATAAAAGCTCCTGCGTCAATAACATCTCCACCCTTCATTTTTTCAGCTCTTTCTCTTGGTACAAAATTCAGGCCATTATGATAAAAAAATGTTTCCACCGGAAAAGAATTCAACATTGGATAAAGCTTCTTGTATCCACTTAAATCAATATCGTCTTGCTGCCTAATTTCTTCTTTACTAAAATATTCATTATTCAAAATATTATTAGTATAAATATATTTTTGCCTCTCCAATAATCTGTCAATAAGTTCTTGACTCTCATCATCAAGATTTTCCTTCAGCTGTTTGATTTTTTCCTCTTTTCCAAAATAAAATAAGAAATCTCGAGCTCTTTCAAAATCCATATCATCCCTGAAGCTGAATTTGAAAATATTTGGAAGAATTCCAAAAAGAAGATTCGCTAACGCAAACGCTCTCCATTCTGTTTTAATTGAGACATTAAAAAGGCTCAGTATATTTTTGGCAAAACTAAATAATTTTATCTTCATCACTGTTTATTTATTAATATAGGCAATAAGCATTATTTCTTGCGCGAGACTATATGGATTGAATTTTCTAATTACAAATTCATATCCACAATCCAAACTTTCTAGATATGGCTTTATTTCAAAAAAATCTTTTCCTCTGTGGTATATTGATATCACCAAGACTGGTTTGAATTTTTTAATCGTTTCTGTCGCTCCCAATACCGCATTATATTCAGACCCCTCTATGTCCATTTTTATCAAACCAATATTGGCATTATTTTTTCCTACAAAATCATCTATGGTAACAATATTTATTGATTCATCTCCAGCATCACCAACATAAGAACCTGGGCCTTGAGATTTTATTTTGATTTGACCAACAAAATCCCCAACCCCTTTTTCAACCGCAAGCACATTAGATAAGTTATTCTCCTTTATATTAGTGACTAATTTAGAGAAATTGTTTTTTTCAGGCTCAAATGCATATATTTTGTGAAAATCATATTCCTTATTGAAAATAACAGAAGAATCACCCCAGAAAGCTCCCGCATCCACAACATCTGTCCCAATAAGGGATTTTTTAACCTCAGCCGGAAGCAATTTTAGACCATTATGATAAAAGGAGATAACCTCATCAACAAATCCTGGAAGATTATTCTTACTTTTCCTCTCCCTATCCAAGAGTGACTGCTCTTTCAACTCTTCCTGATTAAAAAATTGATCAGTATCCATCAAGCTATGCGTATAAATATACTCAAACCTCTTAAGAATCTCATCTACCAAAACGCAACTAGTTTCATCTAAATCCTTTTTTAAATCCAGGATGAACTTATTTTCATCGTAACTACCACCAAGTAAATAATACTTGACGAAACTCTCGGCAAACATAAAACTGCTCTCATCTCGAACAATATATTTACCCTTACTAAAAAATGAAAAGATTATCAGATTTACAAAATTAGACAATTTAATAATATTTTTGAGCGGCGCATTCAAAAATTTCAATACTCTATAAATAAGCTGGAAAAGTTTTGTTTTCATTTTTATAAGATTTATTAATTATAATGATTTTATTTTCGCCTTTTCAACCACAAATTTCAATTTACCTGTGTCTGGCACCTCAGTTTTATTATACTGAGAAAAAGTATTAACATATTTATTTGGCAAATGATGAATCAAGGAATCCTCAATATGATCAAGATTAACGAGTTTCGTCAAATTACAGCGAAAATAAACGTCTGATGCAGCAGATTCCAACACTGCCCCAAATCCACCATCGGGACCCAGGAAATAATTTCCTGATGATAATACTGCCCTGAACTGATCACTAGTTAATAGATACGATGCCTGATGCAGGTTATTCGGCTCAAAATATGTTTCCCCGTCAAGAACAAGCTTGTATTCAATAATTTTATTTTTTATCAAATAGTGCTTAAGAGCGTAAAACCTCATCCAAAATGGTCCATGTCTCAGGGTGCAATTTCCCGAATGGAAATCTATCAAATAAACATAGTCATCATTTTTCAATTCAAACCTAACAAAGCCAGGGATAAAAGGGGTCCCTTTCAATTTTTGAGAATATTGAAGAAAATATCGTATATTTCTTTCGGTAATCAGTATATCATTTTCTGAATAAATAAACAAATCATATTTATCAACATTTTCTGCCATGTATTCCTTGTGTTGATGTGGTAGCATCAGGCCTATGCTGGGATCAAACCTAAACTTTTTTATTCTGATATTATCAAATTCCGACAAATTGATATCATCGGTCAAAAAAACTGCCACATCTATATCAAAATGCATGCTATTATATTCTCTCAATATCGTTTTCAAATACTCAACTTGCCCACTACCATAGCTTGGTATACAGACTAATATTTTTTCCATTTACTTAAAAGGATTTTGCCTCCACTCCAGCAAGAGTATCCCAATTATATTTATCTATTAATTTAACACCATTTGAATTATCAAAATCGCCAGACTCAAACAATTTTACAACCTTATCTGCCACATCGATATAATCACCCTTTGCAGATATAATAACTTCCTTGTTTTTGTATATATTTTTATATGGCTCCAAATCATAAGCAAAAGTTTTCACACCCAGACAAACAGCTTCCAAAAGAGCAATCCCAAAACTTTCACTTTGACTAGTACTTAAAAACCAAAAGCTCTTGGAGCTCTTTATTATATTAAATTTTTCTTGTCCAGCAATATATCCTAAAAAATTTATATTTTGCTCTAAATTCAAATCCTTGATTTTTTTTCGAAACTGATTCTCTGTTGAATCATCACCTTTTCCCATGATAGCCAATTGAAAATCAGGAAATTTCTCTTTTACAATCAATAAAACTTTTAGCATATCGTAAATACCCTTTGTTTCATTTATTCTACCTACAAAAAGCGCATCTATATTAATTTGATCATTTTTAGACGCCTTTTTTATTAGGTCAATCTCAACCGCATTGCCCGTAACGACTATTTTTTTCTCATCAAAACCAGCCGTAACCATATATTTTTTCAACTCTTGAGATATGGCGAAAATCTTATCAACCCTTTTCAAGAAAAACAAGCTGACCTGAAAAAAAAGCCATGCTAAAAACCTCAATAGCTTATTTCCTGGATCACTAATTGGAACAATGTTATCAAAAACTGTTAACCACTTTATTTCAGGATTTTTTCTCTTTAATAAATATGGAAAAATAATCAAATCCATCACCGAGGAAATAGAGTAAATTATTTCAAATCTAGCAGCTAAATCCCTTCGATAAGAAAAGGCTAGCATATTCCTACGAATTGCCTCGAGGATAAACTGAGCTTTACTTGTAATCAACCTTGTTTTTCTAAGCTCAATATATTCATAATCTCCTACTATTCCTTCTTTATCTATACGTTTTTTGAGAAAATCATTGCAAAAAATAGCAATATGAAAACCTTTCGATTGCCATAATTTTATTTTTAAAAGCAATGGAATTATATTTCCATGCTCAATAGTGATAGCATTTATAAGTATTCTTGTTTTTTTCTCTGACATTTCCTAAATATTATTCATTACTTCTTTTATTTTTTCACGCCATAGATAATATCCCTTACCTAATATATGTATTCCATCACCATAATATATCCCCTCCTTTTCCTTTAATAATGAATCATTAATATCAATATAAGCAACATTGTTTTTTTCCGAATATTCTTTCAACATACCGTTCAATTTTTTAATTTTTTCATTTATAGATATAAATCTATCCTGGGTTGGATTCAGATATAAAGTAGACTGAACAATTGGCACAATCTCATGCTCCCTGAGTCCCGCAATAACATTCTTATAATTATTAAAAACATCTGTTTCCGACCTCTCTATGAAAAAATCATTAACTCCCATCATTAAAAAACACGCGCGTGGGTTTAAATTGTAGACATATTCCATTCTATCTAAAATTCCTTCCGTATTGTCACCAGGAATTCCCCTGTTGACAACATCATTCCTTCCCAATAGTTCATCCCAATTCGCATTATATGTTAAAGAATCTCCAAGCATAACTATATTTGTCTTATCAGTAAGATAAATACCATAAAGACCCTTTGCCATATAATTTCGATCATTTGAATTCAAATTTTGTGCAATCACCATATCAACTTTTTTATATCCAGTCTGCCTTCTTTGATTTATATAAAAAACTACAAAAAAACAATGCTCAAGATAACCGATGATAATATTACTATTTTAGTTAAAAGTATCTTATTCATTATCTATTTTTATTCTGACAAATTAAAATAACATTATATCCAAGCAATCTTCCCAAGAAAGGAAGGTTCCGAATTATATTTCCAAAATTATTTGAACTAAATTTTTCTTTTTCAATTTTTAAACCACACATCTCAATTAATTGACGTGCCGTTTTCAATGTATATAAATGCAGATGAGTACGATCAAGAATTCCACTTTCAATATAATTAAAATTTCCAAACAATAAACCAATTCTTGTAGTGAAGTTTGCGACATTTGGCAAGGATATTAAAACTCTTCCATCCTCATTGAGAAAATTTTTCACAAAATATCGAAGTACCTTTTCAGGATAAACAAGATGTTCCAAGACATCAGCAAATATAATCACATCAAATTTTTCATCTATTTTAAATTTTTCAAATTCATTCAAGTCTAATTGAAAAACTTTTTCATATCCATGCTCATTTTTTGCAACCTCCAAATCAACATTATCATAATCAATTCCAAAAAAAATATTCTCATTTGATATTTTTTTCAGATATCCCTTATTGCAACCTATATCAAGCACTTTTTTGCCCTTACCAATCTCTTCAGCTATCAAATAATGCGTGCCCCAGCGAGCAGAGTTAAAGTTATATTGTTTCATGATTTTATTTAAATTTAGGTAAACCAATCTGTTTAAAGGCTGAGAACTTATACGAACCGAAATACATCAAAGAAAATAGCTCTCTGTCACTCACAATTCTATTTTTTTGCACCATGTTTCTTTTTTTAAAACTATCAAACAAATTAACAACATTCCACCAATATGACTCCCAGATAATAGCACACATTTTAAAATTTCCCGTTAGCAGATACACCAATGATTCTGCGGAATTTTGCAATATAAACAATGGAACTGTCCAAAGCAAGTTAACTGCATTGTAATTCTTCAACATATTCCTTAAATTATGACTTTCGACCCAGAAACGTCTTTCACTTGATGTGGTATGCCTTTGGTTTGTCTTGGCCTGAGTTTCCATGGATGATCCTCCTCCATAATGAACCAAGCGGGTATCTTCGCAAATACCCAACCTCATGCCAAACAAATTTGCCCGCCAACACAAATCCGTATCCTCGCTATACATGAAGTATTTTTCATCAAATCCTCCTAATTTTGCGAAATCATCTCTACCTATTATTAGCGAACAACCCTCTACATAAAATAGCCTACTCCCGGGACCAGGCGATGCCAAAACATCAAGTTGTAAAAAACTTCCATCTAATGGATCGATACCCTTCGCGTTTACAATTCTGGGTCCAACAATATTTAAATTTTTGTCTTTCTTAAACTTGATTAATTTTTCCAGCATGTCGCTTGGAGACTCCGTATCGTTATTCAGGAAAAACAAATACTCACCTTGGCTACTTTTCACTCCAATATCATTAGCAGCTCCAAAACCCAAATTTTTATCATTTTTTATAATTACAATATCTTTATAATTTTCCTGAACAAAATCAACACTTTCATCAATAGAATTATTATCAACAAAAATTATTTCAAAATTTTTATATGTCTGATCGGAAAAAGAATCTAGGCATCCTTTTAGCCATTTTTTTCCATTATAATTAACAACGACTATAGAAATTAAATCTTTTTTCATTTCAGTTTTTTGATTGCTTAATAATCTCAGCAGGAACACCGCCAACGACACAATTATCAGGAATGTCCTTCACGACAACAGCATTTGCCCCAATAATGACGTTATTTCCAATTTTCACATTTCCAATGATTCTGGCGCCAGTGCCTATTGTGACATCATCCCCAATAACCGCACTACGACTGTCTTCCAAATTTTTTGTTCCGATAGTTAGGGGTCCTATAAGATGCACATTCTTTCCGATAACAGCACTGTGCGCTATTATAATTCCCCTATTGTGCATATATACGCCACCTCCAATTGTTGCATGTGGGTCTATATTGATATCTAAAATATAATAAGTAAAAATAAAATAAAAAGGATAGGTGATAAATCCAAAAAATTTCAAAAAAATACTCTGGCTGGTTAAAAAATAATGTTGCCAACGATAAACAAAGGAGAACATCATTCCTGGATTATGGAAAAAAACTAAAAGAAAAATTACGAGATTATTTTTTTTATTAAATCTCAGATAGGATTCCCAATCAGATTTTATCAATTTAAAGCTTGACAACATTTAATTATTTTATTTAAAATTATTAATAGTCTTAACTACTTTTGCTGGATTACCAGCAGCAATCGCATCCGCGGGAATATCATGAGTAACAACTGAGCCTGCTGCTATAACAGCTCTATCACCAATAGTAACACCCTTGAGAATCATCACTCTTCTCCCAATCCAAACATCATTTCCAATTTTTACAGGACCATGTGCGGGATTTTTTACTTCAATCGACATGCCCCTTCCACCATAATCACTATCCGATTCTATGTCTCTTCTTCGATCCTCAGCATAAATTGAATGTGAATTATTGTCTTGAATATACACGTCTGAAGAAATCAGACAATGCGATCCTATTTCCACACTTTCCATAGCGCGAATTATAGTACGCTCATTTATAGAAGTGTACCCACCAATTTTAATTTTTCCCATTCCCTCAACCACTAGCCAGCCAGAAAGTTTCATATCTTCACCAAGAATTATCTGGTTTTTATTCTTTACACCCGATATACCAGAACCAAACTTCAAGAATACTCTCCCCTCACACGTTACTTTTCTTCGATATATTCTACCGTATATTTTTGTAATAATTCTATTAAAAATATCATACAAACTAATAAGTAAATCCATATTTATAGGTTATTTTTAAAAATTATACTCCAATCAAATTTTTTAATATAAGCGGTAGCATTCATGCGATATTCCTTCAAATTATTTTCATCTTTCATTAATTGAATAACTGATTGAGAAATTTGATCCTTGTCATAAAAAATTATTTTACCACACTTATTATTTTCTATTTCCTTAGCATTATGTGGTAAGTCAGTCAAAAGAATCGGCAATCCAGCTGATAAATAATCTTTTAGCTTTGTAGGATCAGCATAATAAGTAAAATTATCCTTTTTACTGTCATACATCGCTATCGCCAATGCACTATCTGCCATAATTTGGTCAAGCTCTTTTCTCTCCTTAATCCACCCAGCAAAGGTAACACTATTTTCAAGTCTCAATTCTGCAACTTTGTTTTTAAGAATATCCTCGTATTCTCCACCGCCTACAATCAGGAAATGAAAATCTGGGATTTCCTTGATTATATCCGGCATTGCATCTAGCACCAACTGCACCCCCTGCTTTTCCAATAGATTGCCAACGAAAAGAAGCTGATGCTTTTTAATTTGTTCAAAAGGAAGTTTTTTTACTCTATCAAACCAAACACCAATCGGAACCACTTTTTGATTGCAATACAAATCCATTTTTAATCCTCTGACGTTTTCCCTGCCTTCAGCGATTCGACATGAAACATTCCACACCTCATCCGCATTTTTTACGCAAAATTTGTCTATCCAATGATAAAAATTATTAAGCGTTTTATTTGTAAAACGTTGAGGCACATAATCAATAGTGTAATAAACCACCCTATTCACTCTTTTTATTTTTTTAATAAAAATTCCGATCAAAGCATTTAATGGATCTACACCAATCCACATATCAAATTTTTCCTTTTCAGAGAGAAACCATTTAATACTTAAAAATATTTCCAAAAAATAATTCGCGATTTGCCTTCTCGATCGTATTTTTGTCTCATTTTTGCATATTATTTCACCATTCTTGATTTTTTCACAATATGACTTTGTTTGGTCGATCTGAAGAGGGTGCGCAATAAATAACAGTCTATTAATCTTTTGATCAATCAGATATTCACGAAGCGCTTGTGGAGCCCCGTATACCAAGTAATGAGTAGCTATAACTATTCTACTTTTAGAAATGTCCATATTTGCAAATTTCTTTCAAGATATCATCAATGTCGTATTTAAATTTCCATGCGGGATAATGCTCTTGAAATTTGGCAACGTCACTAATATACCAAATATGATCACCGATTCGATTGGTTTTTGAATATTTTATATTTGCCTTTTTACCGGTCAATTTTTCTATTTTTTCAATTGCCTCCATCATGGAAATATTCGAATGTCTACCGCCTCCCATATTATAAACCTCAGCAATTCGTGGTTTCTTATAAAAATGCCAAAAAGCATTCACCAAATCATATGAATGAATATTATCCCTAACCTGCTTCCCTTTATATCCGAATATATTATACTGCTTGCCAGTAGCTATACATTTTGCCAGATATGCCAAAAATCCATGCAGCTCTGCACCTGAATGATTTGGTCCGGTTAAACACCCTCCTCTAAAAATTGCAGTTTTAAGATTAAAGTAACGACCGTATTCTTGAACCATAACATCTGCAGCTAATTTAGAAACACCAAATATACTATGCTTTGTTTGATCAATACTCATACTTTCATCAATACCCCTGTAAAATTGGTGTTTCTTATCAATTTCAAAACGCGTTTCCAATTCAACCAATGGCAACAAATTAGGAGTATCGCCATAAACTTTATTGGTGGATGTGTAGATAAAAGATGCTTTGGGGCAATATTTTCTAAAATTTTCAAGCATGACCAACGTACCATTTGCATTAACAGAGAAATCAGTAAATGGTTCTTTTGCGGCCCAGTCATGTGATGGTTGAGCAGCAGCATGAATAATCAAATCAAATTTATTTTTTTTGAAAACCTTTTCAATAGCTGCATTATCTCGAATATCTATTTTATAATGATGATATTTCGGAAGACTTTTTTTCAATTCACTCACACTCCATTTCGTGCTTGCATCTTGCCCAAAAAAATATGCTCTCATGTCGTTGTCAATACCATGAACCTCAAATCCCTTTTTCGCAAAAAATCTTACTGATTCCGATCCAATCAATCCACCCGATCCCGTAATAAGTATTCTTTTCATTTTATTTATCTTATTAAAAATTTAATTCCTACCAATCCCCTCAAAAAATACATTCCAAATGTTAAAAATGGATGCGCAAACATCTTTCCCCATTTTCCATCTTCCACAAAAACTCCCAGAAATCTGTAACATAACCCAAACTGCTTTTTCAAATCCTCATCATTTTTTCCCCATTTTTCAATATAGTCATCGAATTTCTTAGCGTAGTACCCCTTTTTACTCAAATATTTCCCAAGCTCAAATTCTGCCTCATTATGATATATTGGAGTTTTTATAAGTTCCACCTTTCCAATACTGCGCAATTTCTTGTCCAAATCCCAGTCCTCTGGCCCAGTCAAATTCTCATCAAATCCACCAACTTGCTGAAAGGAGCTTTTTTTGATAAAACGCGCACAATCAATCACGGTTGCATCATAAAAACTTCTTTCAAATCTGCGAACCTTGCTGAAAAACTTGTCACCCATCACAATTTCGGAAACATATAATGCAACAATTTCTGAATTATTTGTCACTTTTTCCACGCAATCTCTGATAACATCTTGATGCAAAATCATGTCCGCATCAAGATACATGAAATATTCCCCGTCAGCCTTTTCCACTCCAAAATTTCTCTGCGCGCTTCTTTCCGGCCCTTTATCAAAAACTTTATCCGTATATTTCAATGATATCTCTTTGGTTTTATCATCAGACTCATTATCAACGACAATAATTTCAATCAAATCTTGCGGATAAGATTGAGCCTTAATAGATTTGAGACAATTCTCAATATTTTTTTCCTCGTTTTTAGTTGTAATGATGACCGAAACTAACATAGTTTGTATTAGTTACTATATTTTAGAAATGGAGCATTTTTCCTCTCAATCAGGAATTTTTGATAATGCTGCGGTGTGACAATGAGTTTACTTTCGAAATTCTTACTTGCCCTGAAAATGATTGAATACGCTTTGACTGACATGCCATCATTCTGAAAGGTGTCGAAACACAAATGAAAAAACATACCCAGTGCAAGCGCAAATGAAACTGATTTCAAAACCAGTTGTTTTTTGACCAAAAAGGCCACTGCTAATAGGATGATAACATATTCCCACCCATGAAACAACATATATATCTTCCCGCTTTGCAAAAATTGATAGCCATGAGAAAAATATCCCAAGTCAAACTTAAAGCCAAGTGCCAAGAAATAATCAATAAAATGATCCATATCAACCAACACTCCGCCAACAATCGCCGCCACAAAAGAGACTAGAGGGTTTTTCCATAGTCTCCAGGTGATAATGCCCGCAAGAATGCTCAGGGCAACATGAATGGACAGATGCAGTGTTAAACTCATAGTGATGTTGGTTTTTCCTTGTTGCTTTTCCCAAAATCCATCAGATGGCCCATCACCTTTAATCCAGCAACCCAAATATATTTCACATCAGCAAAGGTTCGAATGGACAAGAGTTTTTTGATGATGAATTTTGGAGTTATGAATGATTTGTATAGGCTCTGCACAAGTTCCTTGGCATCCTGAGATGAAAGTGGTGATTTCATGACCATTTCTCGTTGATCAAATCGCGAATATTCTCTGGTGACCAACAAATCATTTTCGTCGCAATCCTTATACAAAGGCGTGCCCGGATATGGAATTACGATCGTTCCCTGCAGTGTATCCACATAGCCCTTCTTGAAAAGATCCGCTGCCTTGTCGATGGTTTTTTGAGCCATCTCTTTTGTTTCCCAGGGATATCCGATCATGGTTGTGATATGGGGCTCCAATCCTGCCTCTTTGCACATCTTGAGACCGGGTTCAATCTCTTCCACTTTCAAATTCTTGCATATTTTGTCCAATGTTTCCTGATTTGCCGATTCCAATCCAAAAAGAATGAATCGAAAGCCTGCTCGCTTCATCAAGCGCCACACTCGCGGCTCTGAAATCCCGGTGATACGCATGTTGCAGCTCATCACAACTTTTTTGTTGTATCCGCGTTCAATCATGCCTTTGCAAAATTCTTCCAGCCATGGACCAATTGGCAAACTTCCAGAATCTTCCATGATTTCCTTTACGCCAAGATCAATCAAGTTCCCCACCTCATCCAAAGCATTTTTTGCGCTGCGTGTTCTGAAATGTTTTCCTGGAAAAAATGTTGTCCAGCTGCAAAAAGTGCATTTTCCCCACCAACAATCACGTCCGCTCATCATATATGTCCCAGGAGTGAACTTGAAATTTCCATTTTTATAGGCATAATCCTTCCATTTGGTGAGTTCGCGATCAATCATTGGCAAGGTGTCCAAGTCATGGTTTGAAAGATCCGATGGACCTGAATTAGTGATTGTCATTCCGGACTCCGATCCGGAATCTAGAGATTCCTGAACTAAATTCAAGGCAGGCTCCGAAACAAGCTCAGGATGACACTCGCTGGGCTGACGGTACCAAAAACCTCCTTCAAGTTCGCTGTTTTTACTGAGATGATCAGCCAAGCTCAAAAGCATAAAGTCATAGTCGCCTGAAGCAATCACGAAATCAACTTTTGACTTTTCCATTGTTTCCTCTGGCCTCGCGGTCACATGATCTCCCATCATCACCACCTTGGAATTAGGAAGTTTTTCTTTTAATTCACCCACGATTTTCCAATGCATTTCAACCACTGGAGTTTTGGTTTCAATCGCAATCAGATCAGGTTTCTGCTCAATGATATCTGCAAGCCATTGCTGATATGTTTTTTCCTCAGCAATTCCATCATCCCAAATAACTTCATATCCCTTTTCCTTGAGCAATGTGGCTGCATAGGCAGGAATCACGGGATAGATATATGTTGGGTTATTGAACCACTGAAATTGTCTGTTCTGCGAGAGAAGAGCAATTCCCTTGTTTGATTCTAGCGGTGGATAAGAAATGGCTATTCGCATAATTTACTGTAATTGCAGATCCTGAAACAAGTTCAGGATGACAAGTATTATTATCGTAATTTACTGATTAAATTTTTAGTGAAAACAAAACCTCTGATAAAATTTGCACCATACACCAAATGCGTGAGAAATATGCAATAAAGAGCATTTGAGATTATGAGCAGATTTTTTTCATGCTTATGGATGTCATGGAAGGCCTTCATCATTGCTAAGCCATATACAGCCCATCCGATCAGATACAACAGCAAAATAAATTCACTATAAAAACTCAAAATTCCACCCAGAACCACGAACAATAAAAAGAAACTCGGTACAAAATAAATCAGTTTAAAAGAATTCTCTGGATATCTTTTGGCGAAAAAACCTCGATGTAATCCATATCCACCAACCTGTTTCAGATGCTTGCCAAGCCCTGCTCTGCGATGATGGTACACGATCAACTGTGGATTATAAATGATACTTTTCGGATATTTTTTAATCAAATCCAAACAAAGTTTCGTGTCTTCTCCTGGCCAAAAGTCGCCATTAAAGCCTCCAATTTCGCCAAATTTTTCTTTTCTGATTGAAAAATTCACACTTGGCCAATCATCAACTGAACCTCTTTTGCCAACGGAGGCATATCGCTCAGGACATCCACCCGACAGCGCGCTCAAAAAAACCGCTCCACTCACCTTTTGCCAGAAGCTGTCACTGGGAGGTGTTAGTGCCGGTCCCCCCACCGCAATGACCTTCTCATCAAGAAAGTCCTGTTCCAAAATATCCAAGAAATTAGTCTCTGGATATGCATCGTCATCAATAAAAACAAGGATTTCTCCCTGCGCATCCTCGATTGCCTTTGTTCTCTTAACCGCAGGACCACAATGTCCAGTGGCAATCTGTCTTGTCTTTGGCCAACCTTCTCCGGTTGCCTCATCAGGATAAACAATAATCTCATAATCATCTCGTGGAATATTCAACACCATTGACACTGCCTCGCGGACATAATCATTGATTGCCTTAACTGGAATAATAAAACTGTATTTAATCATAGAGACTTATTTTATTTGTTTTTCCTGACCACATATATTGGTCTGTTTATAACCTCACCATGGATATTTGCAATATACAATGCCATGAGCCCAACTGACATCAAAATAATTCCAACCAAAAAGACCAGTAGAATGGCCAAATTTTCTGCATCTGAGAAAGTTGATGCGAAGGGTGTGCGGAAAAAGTATTTGCCCAGCAAAATGTAAAAACCTGCGCTGCCGGAAACCAAAGTGATCAAAGTTCCCAAATATCCCGCAATTTTTAGCGGTAATAAACTGAGCGAAATAAAACTGTTCACTGCCAATCGAAAGAGCTTCCAGAAATTATAACTGGCCACTCCATGAATTCTTTCGTTAGCCTTGAATTCAACATATGCGCGCCGAAAACCCAACCAATCAATTAATGCCCTGGTCATCCTATTTGCCTCAGTGAAGCGATTGAACTCATCAATCACGATCCTGTCTAGCAAGCGATAATCCGTGGCATTTGGCAAAACTTTTATTTCAGCGATTCTGTTGATTATCTTATAAAAAACAATTGAACCTATTTTCTTTATTAAACCTTCTCCGCTATTGATTTTTCTCACTCCAACCACCACCTCAGCGCCTTCTTCCCATTTTTGGATAAATTCCGGGATAAGTTCCACTGGATGTTGGAGATCGGCATCAATCATGATGCATGCATCGCCCTGGCAATTGTGAATTCCAGCAGTGGTGGCCATTTCTTTTCCAAAATTACGTGAAAATTCAATATATCCTATATTTGGATATAAATCCTTCAATTTCTTGATTTCTCTATCGCTTACATCCTCACTGCCATCATTCACGAAAATAATTTCAAAGTCATATTCAGACAGGGAAGAAATAACCCTTTGCACTTCAGCATGAAACAAGGAAATGTTTTCTTCCTCATTATATACTGGACAAATAATTGAAATAAGTTTTTTTTGACTCATGTTTTTATTATTCTGGGATTATCGAAAAGTAGAAATAAACCAGCCAAAATGGCAGCAATTTGCGCTATTGAGATTATGCCAACGATAGCCTTGATGCTTGTTCCAAAAAACAAAAGACTTATTAAAGCAATCATTGAAATTACTAGTAGTAAATATGAAATGCCAGTCTTATTGACTGAAAGTAAATATGAATAAAGCATATTTACAAAGGAATAAAACGTGACCATTATAGCAAACCACACCAGATAACTGGCCACACTCGCGTACTTGTTGCCGAACAATAATGCCAATATCTGTCCAGGAATAATAGCATACACCCCAATAGCTGCCAAGCAAACGACCGCCATAAGCATTGAAGCATTTTTTAAAACTTTGCGTGAATTACTTTTTTTATGATGATCACCTGCTGACATTGAAAACAGCACACTACCAATCACGCCAGTGGCAAAGAAAATTATCTTCGCCACAATTGTGAGCGCTCCGTATTGCCCAGCGGTCAGTGCATCAAGATTGTGCTTGGCGATAACCATATCGATATTACCCATCATGCTGATTGCCAAAGATCCAAAAAAAACAGGCACGATATATTTTTTCATGGATGCATAATCGACAAGATTTTCATGTTTATCATGCCCACATTCTTCCTTTTCATGCGTCAGAAATTTCAACATTCCCAACGAGGCAATATATGAGGCAACTGCCCCCAGCATGAAACTTCCCACGATTCCATTCAAGCCAAAGCTCAACTTAACAAGCACAATCATGCTGATAAGCTTGGCCACTGTGCCCCAGATTCCCAACATGCTCACATCTTTGAATTTTTGCCAACCATTCAACATTCCACTGTTTACCGCCACCAAAAACGAAAAAAACATTGAAATCCAAATGATGACCAAGGGCACACTACTTTTGATATTCAAAAAATGACTAATCATCGGGGAAGTGAAAAGAGCCAGCAAAAAAATCGGCAAGCCATAGGTGAAAACTTTTTTGTTTAGATATTTCAAAATCTCATAGCTTCCACTTTTATCATCATCAGCTTTGCAATGAGCGGCATATTTCGTGGCAACCATCGCCAATGTCATAGCTGGAACTGAAATAATGTTCATGAGCGAGACAAGCGACTCAACTTCACCATAAACCTGGACGCTGATCATCCTTCCAGCAATTAAATGAAAAGCGTAGTTGAGAACATTTCCAACCATGCTACCAGCAAACAAAATGGCACTATTTCTGGCAAAGGCATTATTTTTGATTCTTTGGATCATTTTGTTTTGACTATTCTTTTAAGAATTCTTTAGGAAGCTCAATATTTTTTAACCATTTGTATTAGATGTTTGAAGATATTCCTTCAGCACAACCGAAGTCTCACCATATCCCCTTACCACACCACCATCAATCCAGACCACCCGGTCACAAAACTTTTCAATACTTTCATGATCATGTGAAATAAACAAAATTGTTTTTTGCCTTCTTATTTTTTTAAAATATGTGTAGCATTTTTGTTGAAAAGCTTCATCGCCCACTGCCAAAACTTCATCAAGCAGCAAGATTTCCCTGTTTGCGTGGACTGCCACAGAAAAAGCCAAGCGCACTTGCATCCCAGAAGAATAGCGATTCAATTTTTGATCAACAAATCTTTCCAATTCTGCAAATTTCACAATTTCTGAAAATTTTGCATCAACTTCCTTTTTGGTCATTCCCAAAATTATTGCGTTGAGATATATGTTGTCGCGCCCAGAAAGTTCTGGATTAAAACCAATTCCCAATTCCAAAAAAGGCGAGATCATTCCATTGATCTCAATCTTTCCACCATCTGTCTGATATATCCCAGCCAGAATTTTCAATAGCGTGCTTTTCCCCGATCCGTTTTTTCCAACAATCCCAAAAAATTCTCCTTTTTTCACTTCAAAAGAAACGTCGTCAAGCGCTTTGAATTCCTCAAAACTTTTCTTTTTGAAAATATTCACCGCCATCCCACGCAAAGAAGACACCTTCTCGTGAGGAATTTTAAAGGTCTTACTGACGTTTTTTACTGATATCGCAATGTTTTTTTCCATCTAAATATTGTAACTCATTTTAAGTATATTTTCCACATTTCTTTTTCCGCAAAAGAAACCTGGAGGTTTGAAAGTCACCCAAAGGGTGATCAGCCTCTGGCTGAAAAACTCGCACCTGATGAAGATACTGTGGCAAAAACTTCGCTCTACGCTAAAATTTACACTGCGTGCCTTCGCTTGCTAGCGGGCACTACGTTTCAAAATTTCTTAACGCTCCATTCGTTGCAGATTTGTATCGGCGAATTTCTAGTGCGAAACGGGATGCAAAATACAATACAAATGCCTTTTTACAAATTAATTTTATCATTTTAAGGGCAAAAATGCAATATTTTTAAGACAAAGAAAAAAGGAACCGATTATATCGATTCCTTTTATTGAAACGCAAGAAAAAATTTCAGCAAGTCATCATCAAGATATCACTGATTCCCCTTGCCAGCACTGGGTTACCAATTTTATCCTTGGCAGCCAAATTCAGAAGCCTGAAAAGGTCGGTCCTGTTGAACTTGAGCATAAAACACTTAAGTCCGACAACCTCTTTTTCATCTGCACCCAGGAAAATTCTGGTTGAAACAGCCAGGAAATCTGACAGGCAAGAGATTTCAGGAAATGAAAGGGTTTTCAGTTCATACCTGTCATTCGTTTTCCCAAAAACCTTGTTGAGAATTTCAGAGAGCCTATCTCCAAGTTTCTGGCCCTCATCCCCCGTTGCAATTGCCGAAAAAATTTCATCCTGACTATTTGATGTTGCGGATTTGTCAGAACGATTCCCACCACTTACAACCTTCATCGTTGCATAATGCGGAGAATTGCGAAACCGACGGGACACCAACTCATTTTCGGTTGAAAAAACATCCAAAGATTTACTACTTTGCATAAAAGCTCCTTTCGTCCTACTGGTTGGATTTGAACTGCTTTATATATCTACTCTATTGTTATGTTAAAACTACTAAATCACCATCCTACCTTTATACAGCATTTTCAATATCCTGTCAAGCCCCCGTAATATCCCAATAGCTTGGAAACTTTTCTGGCATACTAATTAGTTATCAATTAACGTTCCAAGCTATTAGTTAGAAGACCACCCCCTAGAAATACATCCATTTATAGAATGTAACATTTTTCACATAAACCCTTCCACAAACCCGACGCCATATCTTTTTAATTCAACATATATCTTCTCACCACCTTCCAAACCAACATATACCAAAACCAGACGACCGCATAGTTTTGGTATATGTTGGTATAACACAAGATTTCAACAAGAGTTCAAAAAGCAGATTATTTCACCTCAAAAAACCAGACTATTTTTGTATATAAAAAAATACCGAAAGTAACTTCTGTATTTCAATACAATTTGAATTTTAATTTCAACTCTTCTTCATTTGAAATATTAACAATTTCCCCATAGCGGACCAAATTTCGAAGCTGAAAATATTCCGTGATAAAATTTATTTCATCCAAACATGGAAAAGGATGCACAAAAACAGATTTTTGTATCTCCCTAAATCCAATATCTTTCAATTTATCTCTAAGGATATTTCTTTCCGATCTTCTCTTTTCTGGAATATCAAACATCACAATTCTCCATTTCTTGTCCCACCGCAGAGGTTTGGCAATTTCGATTGTACCTATTTTAAATTCAAGCGTTTTCAGTTTTCCTTTTTCGGTTAACACGATCTTGGTTAATCCATTTTCTTGCTCAATATATTCAACTAAACGCTCTTGTTTAAATTCTTTTACTACGCGATAAAGATACTGTTTATTTATTTCATGCCAATCCTTTTTGAGGGTTTTAAAAACATAGCGTTGTGATTTTGGATTATTCGCAAAACCAAGTGCCAACCCTCCAGCAAGAAGAAGTAATACCTTTCTTTTAATTGGGCTTCTGATTACTTTCATCTTGTTTTAATAAAAATTTATCCATCATACCAAAACTCGACGACCGCATAGTTTTGGCATATATAATAAATTAATGATTTTTATTTTTTGAACCTAAATTTCTAACACCAAATTGGTTTGATTAATGCTATAATGTCATCTCAAGTGAAGTGAGTCCGACAATCTTAACGCTTTTTATTATTTTTTTGCTTTTCGAGATTCCCAGAAAATTATACCGAGACTTGAAATTAAAAAAATTACAGGCAATAAAAAGATTGCTAATTCCTTAATACTAGGAAAAAACATATCGCCCATAGAAGGCAAGAAAAAAATAGATACAATTGAAATTGGAATAAAAATTATCGCAAATTTTGACCAAGCATTAAAAATTTGTTCGCGTAAAAATACTATTATGAAAGATATGATAAAAATCGGAACGGCAAAGACAAAAAAAGGCAATATGACAGTGTTAGAAATATCTATATATTTATGCAAACAATTAATATCGTTTTTTACACAAAGTCCAAAAATATCTGGTGATCCAAGCACTAGACTCAAGATAGATACAGTAGTTGATCCGATCAAAATCCAATAATTTTTTTTCTTATAATTCATATTTTTTTATTTTAGCACAAATTAATTAATAATTACATTGCAAGTATTTTATCCATAATCCCCATCAATTTTTCCGCTTCGTCTTTCAGAATGCGGAATTTTTCAGGAGTATTAATGTCGCTGAAAACTTCAATTTGATGTTTTACATTTCTCAACATTGCATCAGCGGCTACACTATGACCTTTTTCCAATTGTTTTTTAGCGTTGTCTATTTTATTAACCAATCGATCCTTAACCGTCTTGTCGACATCAAGAGAGCTAATAATTTTTTCAAAAATTTCCAACAGATCCTCTCTTTTAATCACTTCTCCTGGTCGAAAAATCGCATCGATTTGTCCATCATTTTCCACATCTATTTTCATTTCGCCAATGCTATCAGAAATTAAAATTTCAGCTTTCATTCCTTGCATAACAGGAATATTAGTAAATGTGGTTGTTTTGACGTCTTGCTTGCCGATAACTTCATCAATTTCAAAAGTAAATGTTCCCAAATCTTCCCCTTCAAGAATAACAGTCTGGACAAGATTTCCTTCTGATCCAGCATATTTTGTTTCGCCAAACTCCATATAATATGAATTAGGAATCTGTTTTTCAAAAAATCTCAAATCAGAAAGTGGATTTTTGTTTTCAATAAGACCAGTATGCCTTCCATCTTTATCATAAATATGCAACGCCACAGGAGAATGCAGGCGATATCGGAGACTTTTATCTTCATTTTTTACTTCCGGTTTTTCCATAGAAATATAATTTACTGATTCCTTTTTTCCCTGAATAATATTTTTAATGAAATCTTGTAATGGTTCAATTTCTAATATATCTGCATGTTCTCTACTAACCTTAAAATCTAAATCCAAAAGATTATTATAAAGCTTAAGATCAACATAATATCTTTCCGCATTACCATCCATTTCCACTGCACTTGGAACAACCACTGTTTCGTCTCCATCTTGTGTGAAAAGCAATGAGCGATCAATATTGCTCAATTTATTGGGACAGAAAATAAAATCGCAATCATCATATTTTATGCCCCTAATCGTATCCAATCCCCAACCTGCGATCTGGACAACCTCCATACCCGCAGGAGCTTGCCATAAATCCAAAGATTCATGGGTTTTTTCAGCTTGAGAGAAAAAATTATCCTTAAGCACATTTGGCGAATCAGTATCATCAGTATCAGGTTCAGTACGCTTACCATCATCACCAAGCAAGAATTTTTTGAACTCATCAAAATTATTAATATCATTTCCGAAGATTGATGGAAAATCATATATATTTTTCACGTCTGAATCAAATTCAATAACAGGACTTTGAACAACATCAAAATATTTTTTTGATGGAAGAAGGTTGTAAGCACTAATCATATTTTCTCCAAATCCACGCGCGGTCTTCTTGTCAAGAATCACCCCATAAAGAAAATTAGACCCATCTCCATGCAAAAGTCCTAATGCAGCTTTAGGTGTGCCAATCTGAGGAGTGGCAACCATAATGATACGATCTACAAGTTTTTCCTCTCCACTTTTTTTCAAACTATCAACAATAACTTTTGCAAGCAAGCCGCCATTACTATGTCCGATAAGTGTCACTTTTCCTGTTTTTGATTCCTTTGCTGAATTT
>LBTZ01000003.1 GCA_000992325.1 Parcubacteria group bacterium GW2011_GWD2_38_11
TAATGTGACGATGGAAAACGGCGTGCAGGTTGTCAGGATGAAGGAAATTGCTAGTGGATATTCTCCGAACAAATTCACGATTAAAAAAGGTGTCCCAGTCAAATGGGTTATTGACGCTCAGGCTCCGTATTCCTGTGCTAGTAGTTTGGTGGTTTCAAGTTTGAAAATTCAAAAAACTTTAAAAGCAGGTGAAAACGTTATTGAATTTACACCAAAAGAAACTGGTAAGATTCCATTCTCATGTTCTATGGGAATGTACACTGGAGCGTTTACGGTGGTGGATGACTTGTCTGCGGGACAGGCAGGGAATAGCTCAGTTGACGCTGCAAACACTACAACGACTCAGGGGGTGGCTTCTGCGGCAGCGGGAACTTGTGGCTCTGGGGGGTCTGGATCGACTGGAGGAGGTTGTGGTGGCTGTGGTGGAGGAGGAAAGGCTGTTATACCTGCCGAAGGAAAAGTTGAAACCACCCCAGTGGCTGACAGTGCAAAAACCGACGAACAGCTCATTAAAACTGCATACACGCTTAATGATGATATTCAACCGAATACTTTCACAGTTAAAGTTGGGCAGCCAGTCAAGTTTGTCGTTGACGTGAAGGAGAACGGGCAGGGCTGTATGAGCACCGTTGCTCTTCCAGGACTTAGTGATGATGTCTATCAACTTATAGCAGGTAAGAAAATCGAAATTGCATTTACGCCAACCAAAAAAGGTGTGTATCAAATTACTTGCGCCATGGGTGTGCCACGCGGAACGATTACCGTTGAGTAATTTCTTGTCGTAGCGGCTTTTGGGGTGAATAGGGGTGGCACTGTTTGATCTTTCATTCAGTGCCGCCAAAAAGTACTTCTTTTTTCTGGCTTGCGTAGTTTTTATTTTATGTTATCATATACCTATACCCCAGGTGGAGGTATATAATAATGTTAAACTTAATAATAAGTATAAAAAATAATTTATGACAAACGTATCTCGGGAAAAAGCGAAGATAAACTTCAAAAAAGCCCGCACTCATATCGATAAGATCATATCAATGATTGAAGATGATAAATATTGCATCGACATTATGCAGCAGAATTTGGCAGTAATTGGTTTGCTTCGCAGTGCGCACAGTATGATAATGGAAGGTCATCTCAAGGGTTGTTTTTCTGATGCCTTCAACTCCAAAAGCATCAAAAAACATGATGAAATGATTGATGAAATTCTGAAAGTCACGAAAATGTACAATAAATAACTAATAACCAACAACGAACAACTAACAACTAACAACTAACAACCCAAACTGTTGTAAGTAGTGAGTTGTCAGTTATGGGTTTACCTATATGAATGAACAAAAATTTAAATTAAATGGTTTTCATTGTGAGTCTTGTGTGAAGCTTGCCACAATGAGACTGAAAAAAATTGTTGGAGTGCGGGAGATTAATTTTATTGATACGGACGGAAACGGCGCGTTGATTGCCGAGCGCGTCATCGATAAAGTCGAAATAGAGAAAGTCTTGGAGGGAACTGGGTATACTGTTTGCCACGTCGAATAATTTTAATTTATTGATTTAATGTTATGAAAAATAGATTGTCACTTGAAATAAAGGGTATGCATTGCGCTTCATGCGAGATGCTTGCCAAAGAAGAATTGGGAGAGCTCTCTGGTGTGAGTGAAGTCGTGATTAATGCTGAAACAGGCAAAGGCTCGCTTATGCTTGATGATGAGAAAAATTCAAATCAGGATGTGCTCGATGCGATCAAGCGCGCGGGATATAGTGCAGTTATAACAGCTGAAGAAACATTGAATTTGAAAGTTGATGAAATGCAAGAAATAAAGAAGGCTATTATGGGAGTGGCCAACGATGTTAAAGAAATCAAAAATTCAGTAATGACAAATAACGCAACAAACATTCAGTTTTCAAATGTTGAGGATAAGAAGGGGACTGATTCAAACAAGCGAGTAAGCTTGTCACTTTTCGGCATGCATTGTTCTTCTTGCGCCAACATCATTGAGAGACAGCTTAAGAAAACTCCAGGAGTAAAGCAAGCAAATGTGAACTTTTCAGCTGAAAAAGCTTCAATTTTGTTCGATGAGAATGTCTCAAATATTAAAACTCTTACGGATGCTATCGCTAAAGTTGGATACAAGGGGGAACAAGTTGATGCCAAGGACACCGAATATGAAACTCGTAAACGTGAGAAGGAAAGTTCAACGCTTTTCAGTAAATTTATTTTTAGTTTTATTTTGAGTTTTCCAATGCTATATTTCATGGGATTTGATTTCGTTAATTGGCTGCCCGGGGAAAAAGCGTTCGCTCCATATATTGGAGTGTTCTCGTTGCTTTTGACGATTCCTGTGCAATTTATTATTGGAGCAGGCTTCTATAAGGGGATGTGGTCATCGCTTAAGATGAAAACTTTCAACATGGACAGTTTGATTGCAATCGGAACTTCGACTGCGTTTTTCTACAGCTTGTATAACTATGTGACTTATGTCCTCGCCAATAATTCATTGATAGGTGTTGGTGGCATGAAAATTCCCGATCTGTATTTCGAAACCGCAGCCTATTTGATTACTTTTGTAATTTTGGGCAAGTGGTTGGAAATCAGGACAAAAGGAAAAACATCAGATGCGATCAAGAAGTTGATGGGACTTCAGGCTAAAACTGCCCGTGTGATTCGTGGCGGTCAGACTTTGGATATTGCGATTAATGATGTGATCCATGGCGATATCATAATTGTTCGTCCAGGTGAAAAAGTTCCTGTTGATGGAAAAATTACCAAGGGTTCTTCTGCTGTGGATGAATCCATGATTACTGGCGAAAGTTTGCCAGTGGAGAAAACTATCGGCAGCAATGTGGTTGGAGGCACGATAAATAAGACCGGAAGTTTTGAATTTGAAGCGACAAAAATTGGATCAGAAACAACATTGGCTCAAATCATTCGCTTGATTGAAGAAGCACAAGGTTCAAAAGCGCCTATTCAAAATTTTGCTGACAGTATTTCTGCTTGGTTTGTGCCAGCAGTAATCATTTTGGCAATTGCGACATTCGGAGTTTGGTATTTCGTACTTGGTTCAACGCTAGCTTTCGCACTGATGGCTTTCACTTCTGTTATCGTGATTGCATGTCCATGCGCTCTCGGATTGGCTACGCCTACATCTTTAATGGTGGGAACAGGTAAAGGTGCCGAATATGGAGTGCTTGTGAAAGGTGGAGAGGCTCTTGAGGCAGCGAGCAATATTTCAGCTGTAATTTTCGACAAGACTGGCACACTGACTCACGGAAAACCTGAAGTTACGGACATAGTATCGATTGGCAATATGGATGAAGATGAATTATTGGCAATTTCAGCTAGTCTTGAAAAACTTTCCGAGCATCCATTGGCCGAAGCAATTTGCAATCATGCCGAAGAGGAAAATATTGAATTGGAAGATGTTCAAAATTTCAACTCAATTACTGGCCGAGGAGTACGGGGTGATGTTAATGGAACAACTTACTACATTGGAACTCGCAAGTTGATGATAGAAAATCTTGAACTTGATGTTAAAAAAATTGAACGCAAAATGGCACGCCTTGAAGAACAAGGCAAGACTGCGATGATTTTAGCTACCAAGGAGAGCATTGTTGGAATTATCGCTGTTGCTGACACTGTCAAAGAAACATCTCGAGAAGCTGTTGAAAAACTTAAGAAAATGGGAATTGAAGTTTGGATGATTACCGGAGACAATGCTCGCACGGCCAAAGCCATTGGATTGCAAGTTGGTATCACAAATATTTTGGCAGAAGTTTTGCCTGAAGATAAGGCTAATGAAGTTAAAAAGATTCAAGCTACTGGCAAAAAAGTCGCTATGGTTGGGGATGGCATCAATGACGCTCCTGCACTAGCTCAAGCTAATGTAGGAATTGCAATGGGATCAGGAACTGATGTGGCAATGGAAGCAGGCGACATTGTAATTATGAAAAGCGACCTTAATGATGTAGTGACCTCGTTCCAGCTTTCGAAAGAAACGATGGGTAAAATCAAACAGAATATGTTTTTCGCTTTGTTTTACAATGTGATCGGCATTCCAATAGCTGCTCGAGTATTCTTTGCATTCGGATTAGTTTTGAAGCCAGAACTCGCAGGACTTGCAATGGCTCTAAGTTCTATTTCGGTGGTTGGTAATTCGCTGCTGCTTAAATTATTCAAACCTGGCAAGAGAAACTATATTTCCCTGATCGCCCCAATTGTTATGATGGCAGTCTTCACGTTTGGATTTTATGAGTTTGCAAAATTCAGTTCTGGTATGGAGTCAGACGCAATCAACAAGCCGGTGAGTCAGCAAGTGCTCTTGAAAGCAAATGAATTGTTTGAGCAAGGTTCATTCAAAGTGAGCTTTGCCGAGGGAAATCCAAAAATATTTGCAGGTATAAATTCATTTGACAGTGAATCGTTGAAAGTCGACGGCAGTTCCGTCTTGGCAAATAATTCGATGATAGTCGGATCGGTTGAGGCTTCTATGATGATTGAAGAAAAGCTTATTCAAAAACCAGGAGACTCTCTTAAGGATTTTTTTGGAATTTCGGAAATGAAAATTGCAGGCATCGCTAAGCCAACTGGAACATTTTTGGATGAGATGCATTTGGTGAACAAGAATACTTTCAATGCGATATTGTCTGTTGCAGAAATTCGCACGGCTGTTGCTGATGGCAAGGACTTGAAAATGTTTTATGTTGTCAATAAGAATAATGTGCCCGAAAAGTTTTCTGGAAAAATATCGTCTGAGAATACAAACCCAGTCTTTATTGATGGAAAGAAATATCTTCCGGTATATATGGGCTCAAAAGAGGCAGAGATGATGATTGAAGAGAAATTGTTCAGCAAAGCTGGTGACAGAATTGACGGCTTGTTTGGAAACAATATCATCATTGTTGAAATTCTTCCTGAAACGAAAACCGCGCTTGATATGATGCATTTTGTCGGAGCCGATTTTCAAATCAAAAAGTAATTAAAATATATATTCAATAAAATATTATGGATAATAAGAAAATATTATTGGTCTTGATTGTTGTTGCATTGGTTATCGGAGGAGGATTTATTTTGAAGAGAAAAAATATGACACAGTCAAAATCATCCGCAACTGTTCAAACGGGAAAAGCTGGAAACATCAAGCTTTCCGCTGACCCAAGCGGCGCTTACAATCCAAAGGAGATTAGAGTTAAAGCGGGAACTAAAGTGAAAATTGAAGGAGACCAGGAGACTCTCACTGGAGGAATGAACACTGTAATTATTGATGGTTACAATATTCAAAAGGTCATTGCTCCTGGCGACAATGTGATTGAATTTGTTGCCGACAAAAAAGGAACATTCAAAATGTATTGTGCTAATGGGATGGGTAATGGAAAGTTGATAGTTGAATAAGTCATTGTTATTGCGGAGGCGAATTTTACTTCCGTCTCCGAGACAAAAAATAATTTTATGCGTGCATATATAACGACTGATTGAAAATATGTGCATATTTAAAATTGACAATACTTGCTTCATTAGTTTCATTCACAACAAGAAAATTATTCAGTAAAAGCAATCAATCAAGTATGATTTTTCGCCCGTATTTTCAATAAATCAGTGGAAAAATGAAACAAAGATACCAACACAATGTATTACTAATGCGGTGCAAATAGCACCGTTTTAGTTTTTTTGATTAATAAATAAGCTTATGGAATACGGCTACAAAAAACAACTCAATATATCTTTTGCTGAGGCTGAAAGGAAAACCAGAGACGAGCTTGCAAAAGAAGGGTTTGGCATAATCACTGAGATAAACGCCAAAGAAACTTTCAAAAAGAAACTGAATGTTGATTTTGAAAACTACTTGATTCTTGGTGCTTGTCAGCCAGATTCGGCGCACAAGATTCTGCAAGCTGACAAGGAATTGGGACTTCTGCTACCTTGCAATGTGATCGTCTATGAGAAAAATGGTAAAATTTTTGTTTCAACCATTTTGCCAAAAGCCATGATGGGCGCCATGGAAAATGCAGCCGTGGCTGAAATAGCTGAAGAGGTTGAGGAAAAATTGAAAAAAGTCGTGGACAATATTTAGTTTAATTTTTATTACACGGCAAAGTTTACAACAAAAAAATAAAATAAAAACACCCTTTCCAATTTTTGGAAAGGGTGTTTTGAAAAAATGTTTCAAATTGTTATGCTATCAACAATGTTGTTGCAGCATGCACGATGTGCGTGATTGCTCTTCGGTGTTCGCGTTCATATTCAAAATGTTCTGATAATGTTCCCTTCTTTCTTTCCAAGATGGTTATCATCGGGCCAAGCAGTGCTTTGACGGCAGACATTTTTTTCTTGCCGGTGAATACAGCTGCTTTTTTGATAATGTTGTCCATTCCTGGGGAATGCTGTTCTGACTTGCCAATGGTTTCAATACCAGCCAGGTAAATATCAAAAATTCCGTCTTCCACACGTAACTTTTCCAGTGCTTCCAGTTCTGACAGATAGAACATCCGATGAATACAATTTTCCTTGATTGAAGTAGTAAATCTTTCGCGCAGACCAAGAAGAATGAGCTGTTTGATTTCACCAATGGATGTTTTTTTGTAAATTTCCACTAGCGCCTTTGGGATTGTGTCACTGATCACATTGCTACTTACATAGGCCGTTAAGATTTTGACAGCCTCTGTTGAGCCAGCAATGGAGACTTCCGAAAAAAATCGGATGCAAGCATAATTGATGTCATTATTCCTCCAACCTTTCATTAGGGTTGTTGCCACTTCTGGAATAACCTCAGTGATTTTGTGCCTGGCAAGAAAGTCCAGGGCTGACGAGCAAAGACAGGTGCAGTCCCAGCTTAGTGGATTTTTTACAAGCCCCACTAGCACAGCCAATAGTTCCGGTCTTTTCTTTGCATATAGATCATCCAGAATTGTACGTGCTTCTTTCTTGGCCATCTTCCTTTCATCTGAATTGCAGACAAGTAAAAGATGAACAGTTTCTGTGAAATTTCTATCGCACTGAAGTGCTATGCTGTGCAGTACTGGCAGAACTTTTTTGATGTCATCAGGTTTTCCATCGCTCATAATGGTGTTTTTGGCGATTTCAAATCCTGTGCCATTTTTCTTTGTCTGCGTGCAGGCAAGCACTTTTTGCACAAGCTGTTCAAGCTCTGCGCGCGGAATTTTTTCCAAATCCTTGCCATACCCGTGTGTTTTTTCACGAATGGCTAATACGAATCTTGTTATGACGCCTATTTTCTCCTGAGAACCATTTCTGATTGCTTTCTCAAGAGTTTTTGTGGCTACAGAAATGGTGTCGCAAAGTAGAAGTTCTTTGCAGCCGTACCACAGGAAGTCATCATCTTTCGATTTCATTATGGCAGTTTGCAAGAAAAAACTTCGACGCTCGAAAGAAAGTTTTTGCAAAAAATCCTTTATGATTTTATCCCTGAACGTGAAAGTGAAACGGTCAGAATTTTTTCTTGTCTCGACGCTCAGCAATCCCTGGAAAATAATATCTTCAGATATTTTTTTATCGAGATTGCATACGAGCTTGATAAGTTTCTCGAGTCCTTGGCTGCTGCTTTCATATCTGAAAGCTGTTTGCAAAATTTGCGATAGTTCAGATTTTTCCAGCGCCTTGGCCTTGGTGGCTTTTGCGACTAGTGCGTACAAAAGCTGGCGCGCTTCGTAATCACTTGCGAATTCTGTGTTACCTAATAAATTCACAGTATTTTTTATGATGAGTTTTAGTTGGCCAATACCCAACGACAGTGAACTCAAAATTTCCAAGGCTGTTTTTTTATAGGTAAGGGCATTCTTGTTCGTAAGAGTGCGCACGCATAATTCATAAGCGCGGTCGTGATCGATTTGTGCGCATGTTTGCAACAGAGAGGAGCGCAGGGATAAATGTTTTTCAATCGCATCGAGGATAAATTCAGTATAAACTTTCTTTTTGGCTAACTTAATCAAAAGAAGGTCTACTTTATCGTTTATCTCACGATCATCAAGAATGGCACCTATTTTAAATATGATATCTACGTGGACACTATCTTCTTTGCGGCATTGTGGTGGGCAAATGCTATCCAGAAAATTCAAGATTGTTTTGTCCTTGCTTTCCATGAAAGTTTGGAAAAGAAAATCTGCCTTAACGGCTCCTGCACTTTTGACAGCAGAAAAATGTGCCATAAAGAAGCAAATAAAATGTTGCACACTTTCTTTTATTTCGTGATTTGCTTTTTTTGAGACGCTGGCAAGAAGCTGAAAAAATAAAGCGATGATCCTTTGTTGCATTATATTTTCTTGCTCTTTCGAAAAGGTGTTTCCAATAATCAAGACGATCTTTTTCCGGGTTTCCTCGGGCAGCACATTTCTCATAATATCCTCCTGTTAGTTTTGTTTGGCGCAAAGCCAATATGTTGTTGTTAAACAGCTATCAAAAATCATATTATTGTGGCACATTGGGGGAATAAATGCAAGGGAGTAAGCATCTTGTGTTAAGCCTTTACATTTGCCTTTTTTTCTGATAAAATACTCTAATCAATTTTCATTTAATGTTTGCTAATAACTTTTCTATATTATGGCTTCCAAAAAAATATCCCCAATCAGTGACAGTAGCAACATCGTGATCAAAGGTGCTAGGGTTAATAATCTTAAAAACATCGACGTTAATATCCCGCGGGATAAATTTGTGGTGATTACAGGGCTTTCTGGCTCGGGAAAATCATCGTTGGCCTTTGACACGATTTATGCTGAAGGCAACCGTCGATATATGGAAGGTCTTTCTTCTTATGCGCGAAATTTTTTGGATCCGTCGGTGAAGCCTGATGTGGATAAAATTGAAAATCTTTCTCCTCCTATTTCTATCGATCAAAAAAGCATTTCACGTTCGCCTCGCTCAACAGTGGGAACGTTAACAGAAGTGTATGATTATTTGCGTATTATGTATGCAAAAATTGGAGTGTTGCATTGTCCTGAGTGTGGAACATCAATGCAAAAAAGAAGTAATCAAGAAATTTTGGATGAAATTTTGACATTCTCTCATCACACACAAGTTGCAATTCTGGCAAAGCCAAAAGATGTTGCTGTTGGAAAAGAATTGCTAAAACACATTCAGCAGATGGGTTATGCCCGTGTGCGTTTTAATGGAAAAATGTTTACCGTGGCAGAAGCTATGATGCTTGGTGAAAGTGAAATTGAAACTGATATTGAAATGGTTATTGATAGAATAGTGTTGGATAAGAAAAAACCTGATGCCGAAAGAATGCTTGATTCTATTGAGACAGCGATGAAAATCGGTGGTAATTCAATGAAAATTTTGTTTGATAATATTGAAGAGCGTAATTATAATCAGGATTTCTTTTGCAGTGAATGCGGTGTGAAAATCAAAGAGGTGACGCCGCGTCATTTTTCTTTTAATAGTCCAGAAGGTGCTTGTGACCTATGCTCTGGACTAGGTTATACTCTGAAAGTAAACGAAGAACTTATTATTCCTAACAAAAATCTTTCTTTGATGGAGGGTGCGATTCAACCCTGGAGCAAGTCGGGTGGAAAAATTAGTGGACAAAGCGTGCAGATCCTAACGCTCAAAGATGTCGCAAAGAAGTATAAATTTTCAATGAATGTTCCAGTTAAAAAACTGACAGCTGATCAGATTAAAATTGTTCTATATGGAAATGCTGGCTTTGAGGGTGTGATTCCGGCATTAGAAAAAAAATACCAAGAAACAAAATCTGATTATGTGCGCAGTGAAATTGAAAAATATATGACTGCGCACACTTGTCCATCTTGCGATGGCAAGCGTCTTAAAAAAGAATTTTTGGCAGTGGAAGTTCAAGGGAAAACAATAGACGTGATGGTTTCAATGAGCATAACTCATCTGCGAGAATTTTTTGAAGATGCTGAAAATTGGGTGCAAACAACACAAGAAAAAAGTATAGGCAAACCAATTATGCGAGAAATTTTGCAACGTCTTAGCGCACTTGAAAACGTTGGATTGGAATATTTAAACTTGGGAAGATCTGCACAGACAATTTCTGGTGGAGAGGCTCAGCGCATTCGTTTGGCGGCACAATTAAATTCTCAATTAATGGGAATTGTATATGTTTTGGATGAACCTTCCATAGGACTTCATAGTCGGGATACGGAAAAACTTATCAACACTATTAAGGCACTGCAAAATGTTGGCAATTCATTGATTGTGGTTGAGCACGATGAAAGTATTATTAAGTCAGCTGATTGGATTGTTGATATGGGACCAGGAGCAGGAGAAGAAGGTGGAATCGTGGTTTTTGAAGGGGATTATAATCAGCTTATTAAATCTAAAAATCTTACCGCGCAGTATATATCTAAAAAGAAGAAAGTTTCGGAAAAGAAAAAAAATCGAAGTGGGAATGGCAAGTTCATTGAGATTCTTGGAGCAGAGGAAAACAATTTGAAAAAAGTTGATATCAGTATCCCATTGGAAAAATTTGTGGTTATTTGCGGAGTTTCTGGCTCAGGAAAATCAACCTTGGTAAAAAATATTTTAGCCAAGGCATTGTCACGACATTTTTATAACACCCGAGATCTTCCAGGAAAACACAAAAAAATAAAAGGATTTGAACATATTAAAAAGGTTATCAGTATCAATCAAAATCCAATCGGACGCACCCCACGCTCAAATGCAGCAACATATACCGGAGTGTTTTCACATATCCGTGATTTGTTTGCTGGCGTGGAAGAAGCAAAGAACAGGAATTATACCGCTAGTCGATTTAGTTTCAATATGAAAGGTGGGCGTTGCGAAGTGTGTCAAGGAGAAGGTTCAAAAAAAATAGAAATGCATCTTTTGCCTGATATGTATGTGAAATGCGAAGCTTGTGGGGGAACAAGGTTTAGCAAAAAAACTTTAGAAATAGAATACAAAGGTTTTAATGTGGCGCAGATTTTGGATATGGATGTGCGTTTGGCGCTGCGATTTTTTGCGCGGCATCCACTGATTGCTGAAAAGCTTAAAACAATGGAAGATGTTGGACTTGGATATTTGAAGCTTGGACAAAGTGCAACAAATCTTTCTGGTGGAGAAGCTCAGCGTATTAAACTTGCTACCGAGCTTGCACGAAAATCAACTGGCAGCACCTTATATATTTTAGATGAGCCAACCGCAGGACTTCATTTTGATGATATCCGAAAATTGCTAAGCGTTCTTAATGCCTTAGTTGATAAGGGTAATACTGTTATTGTGGTCGAACACAATCTTGACGTTGTTCGTGATGCTGATTGGGTGATTGAACTTGGACCAGATGGTGGTGATCTTGGTGGCCATCTTACTTTTGCCGGCACGCCAGATCAACTCAAGAAAGATAAGAAAAGTTGGACAGCGAAATATCTTTAGAAGTTGAAAGTTTATAAAGTTATAAAGTTTGTAAAGTAATGGTGTCATTCCCGCGGAGGCGGGAATCCAGGCCCGAGACTAGCCATTGTTATTTTATTTATAATAAAAAATTTACAGAAACTAAGATGGGCTGGATTCCCATTTTCATGGGAATGATAAAGATGATAAATTATATAAATAAAAGTATAATTGCCAAGAGTGAAAACAGTATATCATTCACGGCATTCCTCAAATTCCATTCTCTTTCTTTTGATCCATCTGCAAAGCGTCTGTGCACGAATTGATGGAATTTATATATTTTTTCTAAAAATTTGAAATTAAGTTTCCAATAGAGTACTGTCAATAAATCAGGAAACATCGAGATGATCGCACCTGTGATTATGGAGATGGAAATTGCTGGGGATATATTCTTGGTATAAATTGCAAAAAGAATAATAACGGCGCCAACAAAAAGGTCAAGAGCTATTTTCCAAACCGTATTTTTGAAAGTCGATTTTTTTCCTAAGTATTCTCCGTGACGAAAAACATCCAAAGCATAATGTAGTGGAATTAAAATTGCTGTTAACATTATGGGGTTGTGGATGTATTTTCCAATTGCGGCGCCAACGAGAGCGTGAGTAGTAAGGATCATAGGGTAAAAATTTCTAATGTCTAATTTCTAATATCTAATAAAAATTTTAATGACAAAATGTCCAAAAGTTTCGTGCATTAGGAATTGGAAATTAATTAGAAATTGGTAATTAGGAATTAGAAATTAAAGATAAATTTAGATTCAAAAATTTTTATATTAAAAACACGTCTAATTTTATGGAGAAAATCGGAAAATTATACATAGTTGCCACCCCTATCGGTAATCTTGAGGACATCACTCTTCGCGCCCTTCGAATTTTGAAAGAGGTTGACCTGATTGCCTGTGAGGATACGCGAGTAACCAGAAAACTTCTCAGTCATTATAACATAGAGACACAGGCGATTGTATATCATCAGCACACTAAAGACGATAAGATTCAGAAAATTATTGATGAAATTTTGGCTGGTAAAGATGTGGCCGTGGTGACTGATGCAGGCACGCCAGGCGTTTCTGATCCCGGAAATATTTTGGTGGCTGAGGCGTTTGCTAATAACATTATTGTCTTGCCAATCCCTGGTGCTTCAGCGCTAGCTTCAATTATTAGTGTGGCTGGCATTGATATGCAACAGTTCACTTTTCTGGGTTTTCCGCCGCATAAAAAAGGTAGGGAAACATATTTCAAAAAGGTGTCTATCTTGGATATTCCAGTTGTATATTACGAATCGCCGCATCGTGTGATTAAAAATTTGGAAATGTTGTTAAAATTTGCACCTAATAAAAAAATTATCCTCGGTCGCGAGCTGACCAAAATGTTCGAAGAAATTATTCGTGGCAATATTTCTGAAGTATTGGAGTATTTTGCAAATAACCCTTCAAAAGTAAGGGGTGAATTTGTAGTGATAGTGCACTAATAAAGAGGTTGGTATCTTTTAAAAAACTAAGCTCCCAATGATGAGCTTAGTTTTTTTGTGTTTATTTGACTGTGTATTGCTTGCAGCTCTTATATTTTTTGAATATATATGCTATATTTGTAGTATTGAAAAAATAAGTATAAAAATATATTGTCTTATGGAAACAAGAATAAAAAATATTTTTGGTGGGGTAGTTATTATTTTATTGCTTGTTGTTTTGGTAATATTTATCTTTCTTATTTTCAAAAAAACAACTGGGGTAAAAAATAGTCAGCAAGTAATAGATCAAAGTTTTCAGCAAAACAATCAACCATTATATTCTGATCAAGCAATAGAATCTCAATTTGCTGAATTGGAAAAGGTGCGCAATCAGACTGATCAGGAAGAAACGGTTTCGCAAGAAATCATACAGCAACAATTGAATGAAGTTGAAACACTGCGTGCCCAAGCCTTGCCAGAACAGAAAATCCAGGTTCCTACCGAGGAAGAAGTCCAAAATCAGCTCAAACAGTTAGAGGAATTACAAAAAATTAAATAATTTTTAATTAAAAAAATGAAAACAAAAATAAATAGTTTTAGTAAGTTTAGTTATTGGTTCTCGGTTATTGCAGTCGGAGCTGTTTCGGGTTTTGCGCTTCAGTTTGCTATGGCCTGGACTGAGCCAACTGTTGCTCCACCAAGCGGGAACATAGGAGCACCATTAACAACGGGAGCCCCGGTTCAAAATAAAATTGGCTCATTTGGCTCATCAGGGTCAATAAGTGCTGCCGGGGGACTGTCAGGGCAAACCGTATCTGGAACAACGTCTATTACATCACCCAGATATTGTATTGGAGTTAGTTGTATAACCTCATGGCCGATCAGTGGAACTAGTAGTCAATGGACAACTTCTGGATCTAATATTTATTACAATACTGGTAATGTGGGAATAGGGACAACGACACCGGGATATAAATTGGACGTTGCTGGTCAAATTAAATCTTCAAGTGGCGGATTTGTTTTTCCTGATGGAACCACTCAAGCAACTGCGGCTACAGTTTCGGTAGCCAAAGTTATTGGTTCTGATGATGCAACTTCAACAAAAACAGGTACACAAAATTGTGCAGATATTGGAAAAACGTGCGTCTATGTTTTTTCGACAAATTATGTATCAAATGCTGCTAACTGTGGTACACCGTTGGTATGTGCAAATATTTGTGATACTACTTATAATCAAAACTTGGCTGGTGTTACTATTGGTGGACCTAAAGATAATATTCATTCTTGCAATGCTTTGCTTGGGAATAAGGTGACGTATTTGCACCCAGGCGTTTTGCAATGTAATGCGATGTTTAGTGCTGTTTGTCAATAGGCAGGAAATGGTAAGTGAGGCTCTTGTGAATATTGATCTTGAGTGTGATAAAATTGAGAAAATTCATATTTTTTTAAAATGAAAAAAACAAAAAAACAATTAATGATGTATGGTTTGGTCGCAATTATTTTTTGTGCGGTTTTTGTAGCGAGCACTGCGATAAAGGCTGGAGTTGGTGAGAATGTAACTGGTTGGATTTGGGGTGGTAGTAATGATGGCAATATTACAGGGCAAGGGGTGATATCCTCAGGTGTCGGTTGGATCAGTATGAATAATACAAATATGGCTGGAGCTGTTTCTTATGGTGTTAATATTCCATTTACAGATGGAAATCTCTCCGGTTCAGCTTATAGCGAAAACCTTGGATACATTGCATTTGATAATTCCAATGGATATCTTAATGGGTGTCCAATTCCAGATGCAACGCACAGTTGCAATGCCTATCGTGAGGGGAACTCAATCAAGGGTTGGGCTAGATTTGTGGAAATTTCCAAGGCTAGCGTGATTGGAAATTCAGGTGGATGGCTGGGTTGGATAAGGCTTAATGGACCGAGTTATGGGGTGACAATTGGAAATGATGGTAAATTGAGTGGCAATGCTTGGTCGGATGAACTTGGCGTGATCTCTTTCAGTGGACCAGGATACGGAGCTTCAATGCCACTTCCGCCAACAGTTGCGTTGGTTGTTAATCCATTGACTATTAATCTTGATTCTGGTTTGTTGCCGCAAAATGTTACGTTGACATGGACAGTTACTGGGGCAACAACCTGCACCAAAAGCGCTAATGGTGGGGTATGGAGTGGAACAATAAATGCTAGCGGAAATGAAACAGTGAGTCAAAGTGCTGCAACTGTGGAATATATATTGACTTGTACGGGAATTGCAAATCCTGTAAGAGTGAATGTTACTACGGGATGTGGTAAGAAGGAATGCAGTGGCGCAACTTGTGGTTCAACATTTATGGTTACAGGAACTTCTACTGTTGATTCTTGCACAGCCGCAAGTACGTGTTCATTGGATGCCGATTGTGCAGCAAGAGGTATTACTGGTTGGAGCGAAGTGGCACCCTAAGTAAGTTCATAAAGTTAAAAAGTTTGTAAAGTTTATAAGGCAAAATCAATCATACATAAAAAAATCCCGTCTCAGACGGGATTTTTCTTGCCATAAAGCGATAATTGCAGGTATAATATGGATATGAAAGAAGATATAAGAAAATTGCTTAAAAAGGCTGTTTTGGCGGCAAAAGAGGCTCATTCTTGGGGCGATTTTGAGATGTTTGAAATAACTGTTGATTATCCTAAAAATGAACAATTTGGAGATTATACTTCAAATATTGCGATGGTCTTGGCTAAGAAAGTGGGAAAAAACCCGATGAAGATAGCGAAAATACTGTCATTAGTCATCAGTCATCAGTCATCGGAAAATGGCGTGTTTGAAAAAATCGAAGTAGTTCAACCGGGATATCTTAATTTTTATCTTTCCAAAAAATATCTGCAAGAAATGGTGGAAAAAATAAATAGAGAGAAAAAAGACTTTGGAACCTCGCAAATCGGTGAAGGCATAAAAATAAACAATGAATTTATTTCTGCTAACCCAACTGGACCCTTGCATTTGGGAAATGGTCGCGGAGGATTTTATGGCGACGCACTTTCGCGCGTGCTGCGAAAAGCAGGATTTGACGTGACAAATGAATATTACGTTAATGATGCTGGCGGGCAAGTTGAGAAACTTGGACACAGTGTGCTTAAGGATGCAGAAGCTGTCTACGCTGGAGAATATATCAATGAATTGAATGAAAAATATGCGGAACTTGGTGATGTGCGAAAAGTCGGGCAATTGGCAGCAAAAGAAGTTTTGGAAAATATTATCAAAAAAACTACCAAGGAAAAAATGCAAATTGTTTTTGATGAATGGATGAGTGAACAAAAATTGAGTGATGAGGGATATGACCAACGCGCAATTGAAATGCTTAAAGAAAAAAAATTAACCTATGAATCTGAGGGTGCGTTGTGGCTCAGAACGACTGACTTTGGCGATGATAAAGATAGGGTTTTGATCAAGAAAGATGGAAAAAATGCTTATATGGCTGGCGATTGCGGATATATGCTAAACAAGATTGAAAGAGGGTATTCGCGTTTGGTGATGGGATTAGGTGCTGATCATCATGGTTATGTTACGCGCATTAAAGCAGTGGCATTGGCATTGGGTTTTGTTGGAGATTTTCGGATCATTATTTCTCAAATGGTGCGTCTTGTTAAAGATGGCAAAGAGGCTCGCATGAGCAAGCGCGCAGGCAACGTGATCAATCTTGATGATTTTATTGACGAGATTGGACATGATGTGACCAGGTTTTTCTTTTTGATGTATTCGCCAGACACTCATATGAATTTTGATTTAGGTCTTGCTAAGGAGCGCAGTGCTAAAAATCCGGTTTATTATGTTCAATATGCACACGCGCGAATCGCCAGTATTCTTGCTAAAGCGCAAGAATCTGGAATTTCCAATTTCCCCTGGCCGGGCAGGCAATTTCCAATTTCCAAACAAAATGAAAATATGTCTTTGCTTACACATGAAAAAGAGTTAAGTTTGATGAAAGAGTTGAATAAATTTCCGCAATTGGTGGAAGAAATTTCTGAAAATTATGAAGTTCACAAACTTCCACAATATGCGATGAAATTGGCTGATAAATTTCATAGTTTTTATGATGCTTGTCGCGTGATTGATGAGGAGAACGCAGAATTGACAAGCGCTAGACTTTCTTTGATAAATGCTGTTAGAATAGTGCTAGCTGAAACCCTGGATCTTATTGGGGTGGATGCGCCCGAAAAAATGTAGAAATAACTAATAACAAACAACTAACCACTAACAACTAAAAACAGGGGCTCAATAAAGGATTTATGTTATAAGTTGTAAGTAGTAAGTTGTCAGTTAATTGTATGAAAATTGGAATTGATGCTCGCTCAATCTTGAATCCAGAAAAAGGAGATGCAATTGGAGTTGGACATTATACTTATCAATTGATTCGCCACTTGTTGAAAATCGACAAAGAAAATGAGTATGTTATTTTCTTTGATTTCCGTGTACGAGAAAAGGATATCAAAAAATTCGCTCAATCAAATGTTAAAATAAAATTTTATCCTTATTCTGATTATAAAAAATATTTACCAGGAGCGTATAGCGAAATTTTGGGAACAGCAACACTTCAAAAAGAAAAACTTGATGTTTTGCATTCTACTTCAGCCTTTAATCGTATTCCAATCGGTTATGGCGGTAAGACGGTGGTGACCTTTCATGATATGTCGATGTATAGCATTCCACAATATCTGTCAGCTGTAAAAAGAACTCGAAACAAAACAGTAGCTCGCTTGATGGGGCGCAAGGCTGACAAAATAATTGCAGTTTCAACTTCAATAAAAAATGATGTTGAAAAATTCATTGGCGAAGCTGGTGAAAAGACACAGGTTGTTTATAGTGGACTTGATCAGCGTTTCTTTAATGAACCTGAAGTAGCGGCAACGAAAGTACTTGGAAAATATGACATTACAAAAAAATACATTTTATTTTTGGGAACTTTGGAGCCATCTAAAAATATCACACGTCTTTTGGAGGCTTTTGCAAAATTTAAAGCTGATCAAAAACAAAAAAATTCCGGCAAATTTGAATATCAATTGGTGCTTGCTGGTAAGCGTGGTTGGCTTTCTCAGGAATACTTGCAAATTATTAAAGATTTGAATTTAACAAAGGATGTTGTGTTTACGGGTTATGTAATTGGAGATGAACTTGTGCCACTTTTCCGCAACGCTGAATTTTTTGTTATGCCATCTTTATATGAGGGATTTGGAATGACGGTGCTTGAGGCGTTTGCAACAAAAACTCCTGCAATTTTGGCTAATGTTTCATCACTTCCGGAAATTGCTGGTGAGGCTGCATATTTCATAAATCCTCTTGATACGGCTGAATTAGCTGAAGCGCTTGGAAAATTTGCAACGGATGAAAATTTGCGATTAAGCTATGTTGCAAAAGGACTTGAGCAAGCAAAGAAATTTGATTGGGATAAAACTGCCCGTGAAACATTGGAGATTTACAAAAGTTTAAAATAGGCATATCATAAGAATACAAAAGCGTTGATGAGGAAATCACCTCGGAGCTGCGAAAAGAAATCCCTTGGGAAAGTAGAATTCGTCGGGTAAGCCCGTAATAGCCGTAAAGAGAGCTTATTAGGCAGTAGCTTCTTAGCTTTTTAGGAAATGCATTTTTCTAAGAAGCTAAGAAGCTAAGAAGCTGAGAAGCTGAATTAAGGTGGTACCGCGTTGGAAGACGTCCTTATGCATTTATTTGCATGGGGACATTTTTAATTTCGAATACTGAATTTTGAATTTCGAATGAAGTCTGAATGATTGAATGTTTGAAATATTAGAAATTAAGAAATTAAAAATTGATTAAAAATTCAAAATTGGAAATTAAAAATTGCAGGCTGAAATAATATAACAAATTTTTAAAAATCACTTGTAACTTTTTTATTCAAAAAATATTATGTCATTTAAACGTGTTGATCCAAAACAAAGTTTGCCGGAGATGGAAAAAGAAATTTTGAAATTTTGGGCTGAGGAAAAAATATTTGAAAAATCTTTAGAAACTCGCAGTGGCTCCCAGGAGTATACTTTTTATGATGGACCGCCTTTCGCAACTGGAACTCCTCATTATGGGCACTTGGTTGGTTCAACAATGAAAGATGTGGTGCCGCGCTATTGGACAATGCGTGGATTTCACGTGGAAAGAAAGTGGGGTTGGGATTGTCATGGGCTGCCAATTGAAAATATTGTAGAAAAAGAATTGGGTTCAAAAGCCAAAAGTGAAATAGAAAAGTTGGGCGTGGAAAAATTTAATGAACTTTGCCGCAGCAAGGTGTTGGAATATGTGGATGTTTGGAAGGTTGTCATTAATCGCTTGGGACGCTGGGCTGATATGGATAATGCTTACAAAACGATGGATTTACCATATATGGAATCGGTCTGGTGGGTCTTTAAAGAACTTTGGAATAAGGGACTCATCTACGAAGGTTATCGTTCTATGCATGTTTGTCCGCGCTGCGAAACCACTCTTTCTCAACAGGAAGTTAGTGAGGGTTATGTTGATGTTAAAGATTTGTCCGTAATTGCAAAATTCGAGTTAATCTCTACGAATTACGAACAAGATACGAATGTACGAAATACGAAAGAATATATACTAGCTTGGACCACAACTCCTTGGACACTTATTGGTAATGTGGCGCTGGCAGTTAATCCAGAAATGGATTACGTTTATGTTGAAACAACTAATGTGGAAAAGGATGGAACATTTTCAGAGGAAGTTTTTGTGGTGGCCAAGGATCGGGTGGGCGACTTGTTTAAAGATAGAAAAATTGAAATTGTGCGTGAAGTTTCAGGTGCGCAGCTAGTTGGTAAAAAATATAAACCTGTTTTTGATTATTATGCTAAATCCGATATTGAAAATTTTGAAAATGGTTGGAAAGTTGTGGGCGCAGATTTTGTGGGAGCTGAGGATGGGACTGGTGTTGTGCATATTGCGCCAGCCTTTGGCGAGGACGATTTGAATTTGGGCAAAGAAAAAAATCTGCCATTTGTGCAGCACGTTGGAATGGATGGAATTATAAAAAAAGAGGCAGGAGAATTTGCTGGAATGCACATAAAACCAACTGATGATAGAACTGCAACCGATGTTGAAATTATCAAATATCTGGCCAAAAATGGAATTCTTTTTGCCAAAGAAAAATATGAACATAGTTATCCGCATTGCTGGAGATGCGACACGCCGCTGATGAATTATGCGACCAGTTCTTGGTTTGTAAAAGTTGCTGATATAAAATCAGACGCAATTGAATTGGCCAAGGAAATTCATTGGTCTCCTGAGCACATTAAAGAGGGGCGTTTTGGAAAGTGGTTGGAAGGTGCGCGTGATTGGTCAATTTCTCGTCAGCGTTTTTGGGCTTCTGTTATGCCAATCTGGAAATGCAAATGCGGCGAGATGAAAGTTTTTGGCTCCGTGATGGAGCTGGAGGCTGCTAGCGGAGAGAAAATAACAGACCTGCATAAACATATTGTGGATAAAATTGTACTTAAATGTGACGCTTGCAGTAGCGAGATGCGCCGCGTGCCTGATGTGCTCGACACCTGGTTTGATTCTGGTTCGATGCCGTATGCTCAACAACATTATCCGTTTGAAAATGCTGAGCAATTTGAAAAGAATTTTCCAGCTGAATTTATCGCAGAAGGTGTGGATCAAACACGTGCCTGGTTTTATTATCTGCACATCATTGCGTCTGCCATCAAAAAAGCTCCAGCGTATAAAAACGTGATTGTAAATGGTATTGTGCTGGCTGAAGATGGAAAGAAGATGTCAAAGAAACTCAAAAATTATCCTGATCCAATGGAGATGTTTGAAAAATATGGTGCGGATTCAGTCAGGTTTTATCTGATGAGTTCGCCGGTGGTCGCTGCGCAGAATTTGAATTTTGCAGAAAAAGATGTGGCAGAAATTGTGCGCGGAATGATGCGAATGCTTTGGAATTCGTATTCCTTTTTTGTGCTGTACGCCAATATTGATAAGTGGGAACATAAAGAACAATTTACGCATTCAACTGCAACAAATTTGTTGGATAGATGGATTCTTTCTGAGCTTAACACCTTGGTGATTTCAGTGCATAGTGGAATGGAAAATTATGAATTGCACCGAGCGGCGCGCGCTTTTCCAAAATTCATTGATGATATGTCCAACTGGTATGTTCGAAGATCGCGCAAGCGTTTTTGGAAATCGGAAAATGATGGCGATAAAAATGAAGCATATGCAACGCTTCATCACGTGCTTGTGACACTGTCCAAAATGATGGCACCTTTTTCGCCTTTTATCGCTGAAGAAATTTATAAAAATTTGACTGGCAAAGAGTCTGTGCATTTGGCTGATATGCCGACGGGGGATTATCACCACGTGGATGAACTTTTGAATGATCAGATGCGCAGTGTTCGTGAAATTGTGACTCAGGGTTTGCAATTGCGCGCTCAGGCCAAAATCAAAGTTCGCCAACCGCTCGCAAAAGTGACAATCAAGGAATCAATTCTCGATGAACTTGCAGAAATAATTAAAGATGAACTTAATGTTAAAGAAGTTCTTGTGGATGCAAATCAAGAAGAAATGATTGTGTTGGATGTTGAAATAACCAAGGAATTGGCGCAAGAGGGAGTGGCACGCGAGATCGTGCGTCACATTCAAGAGATGCGCAAGGAGGCAGGTTATGAAGTTGACAATCGTATCAAAGTGTGCTATAATAGACAATCAGAGGTGTTTGAAAAGTTTAATGCCTTGATTGCCAAAGAAACGCTTGCAGACTCCATTACTGAGGGAATTTGCGGGGATGCTGATTTGGTCAAGGAAATTATGCTAGATGAAAAGGTGTTGTCAATTTCCATTAAGAGGTGATATAATGACTTCTGTGTGAAATTGTTCTTTTTGATAAACATATCTCAATCTAATCTCGGAAAACAAACCGGGGAAAGGAAGTTTTTAGTGGAAGACACAAATTCTGCTTATGTTGATATTGATGAGCCAATAGATATTTTCAAAAACGCAGAAAAAATCAGGACTTTAAATGAGGAGGTAGCGGAGGAGGATCTTTTCGAGTCAGCTGTGCCTACGTCCTGGATTGAAGGACGGGAAAATAAATGCATAGCTGCAATAATCGCAGGGGCGGTGGTTTTCTTGTTTTTCTTCTTTTGAGATTTTGAAATTTTTAAAGCCACACAAAGCATCTGCTTTGTGTGGCTTTTTCCTTTAAAGTTGGATGTTGTTACTGCGTAAAAAGTAAGTCTTTGCTTCTTGCGCTACTAGCTATTATACTTAAGATATGAATTAGCTATTTTAAAGCTAATAAATATTATCAAGATAATGAGATAGTAGCTAATTAGAATTGTATAGATAAATGGAATATAGATATACTGGCATTATTTTAAACAAGCGCGATGTGGGCGAAACTGATAGGATTTATACAATCTATACTCTTGAAGGAGGAAAAATTCGTTCGCTCGCCAAAGGTGTGCGGAAACCACAAGCAAAACTTGCTGCATCGCTCGAGAATATCACACTGGCTGATATTACAATTATCAGGACGCGAGGACTTGGAAAAATTACTGGTTCAATTATTGAAAATAATTTTACCTCGCTCAAACGAGATTGTGATGCACTTTTGGAAACTTTTGCCGGATTGAATATTTTTGAAAAATTAGTTGACTTTGAAAGTTCCGACAAAAAAGTTTTTTTATTGCTTAAGGAATATTTGGAAGTAGTTAATGAATGTTCTTTAAGTGAGAACATAGAAAAGCATATTATAATAAGGTTAGGTTTTATTGTAAAACTTTTGGATGCGTTGGGGTATACAATTGAAGTGGATAATTGTGTTTCTTGCGGAAAAAAGTTGGCGCAAGATTTTCTTTGTTTTAGTTCCCAGCAAGGCGGTGCAATATGCCAGCATTGTGCGAATGGTAATGACAGTTGTGTTTTGTCCGTGCGTACAAATACTATAAAGATGCTCAGACTTTTTTTGAAAAATAAAATTCAATCCTTAACTAAGATTAAGGCCACCAGGGAAGATTGTGACAGTGTATGTTTGGTTGTCGATGATTTCTTAAGATGGACACTTTAGGATTGCGGTATATTTTTTGAGAATAAATAATATTGATTTTATTTGTGCATCCTGCTTATCTTATTTAGTCTCCAAATTTTCAATTTACAATTTTCAATTTCCAATAAAATCATAATGACTAAATATTAAATACTTTAATAATTTGTGCATTGAGAAATTGAGAATTGTTTGGAAATTGGAAATTGGTTATTGGAAATTATTGTCGATATTATTTCGGAAAAACATTTTTTTATGCTATAATAATACTAATCATAAAACTAATATAGAAACAAATAGTATGCCTCTCAATGATCTTAATCGGGAATTGTATAGTCCACATTCAGATGATGTTGGCAGTAGAACACACGAACAGAGCAAATATGATCCCTCTCTCGGCGTCAACGATGGCTTGAGTCCATTTGAACAGGAACAGCACTGGAATCAGCCTCAAAAAGGACTATCATCTTCACAAAAAAAGAAACTCTGGATTGGAATTTCTATTTTTATGGTGATTGTGCTTGCGATTGGTGGTTTATTTTTTTATCGCTGGTGGCTTAAAAATGCTTTTCATCAGGATCGTGTAAGTTTGTCTTTTGAGGGACCAAAAGAAGCTGATAGTACCCAACCAATGAAATATATCATTCATTATACTAACAATAATCGCGTTACACTTAAAAATGTTGAGATAAATCTTAGTTACTCGGAAAATTTTCAGCCAACTGATAATTTAAATTTGAAGTATCTGAGTCCCACTGCTAGTAAAGTATTTATTGGTGATGTTAAGCCGATGAGTAGTGGACAAGCTGAATTGAAGGGTATTTTTTATGCCCCTAAAGATTTTCCTGTTTATTTGCGCGGCGAAATTGTTTTTATTCCTTCTAATGGGGCGACTAGTCTTGCAATGAGCAATCAAATAGGTGTGAATATTACTGCTGCACCTGTATTTTTGGGCGTTGCTGCACCGCAGCAAGTTGTTGATGGTGATGGTTTGGAATATGTTATTGATTATAAAAATCTTGATGTGCGGCGCGTTGGCGATGTGCAAATTAGGGTTGATTTTCCGCAGGGATTTGAGATGAGCAGTTCTCAGCCTAAGGCATCGGAAAAAGAATCGTATTGGTATATTGGAAATTTGGAAGCAAATCAAGGTGGAAAAATTGTTATTCAGGGTAAAATAAAAGGCAGTGCGGATGAAGGGAAAAATATCATTGTTTCATTGGGGCATATGGGTGGGGATAATGAATTTGTTGTCTATAATAAACAGGAATTAACAACGCGCATTGTCTCTCCAATTTTGGCAGTGGGACAAAAACTTGATGGCAAAGATAGTGGTGTTGTTGGTGCTGGAGAGTTGTTGAAATATGTTGTGACGTATCAAAATACGGGAACCATAGGTTTGCGAGATGCAATTATTAGCGCAGAAGTGAAGAGTGATATTCTGGATTTTTCCAAGATAAGCGTGGAAAAAGGTTTTTATGATGGCGCAAAGAATCTTATAACTTGGAAAGCTTCAGATGTGCCAGAGCTGGCGATTATAAGTCCAAAAACAGGTGGGATGGTTTACTTTTCGATTCCAGTTAAATCCGTGATTCCAATTGAAAATAAATTGGATAAAAATTTTATAATTTCTTCGGTTGCTAAAATTGATAGTCCCGACATTCCAACTCCACTTGATTCTAATAAAATTATTGGAAGCAATAAACTTGAATTAAGACTTGCATCAAAAGTTATTTTTGATACCAAGGGATATTATACGGATACAAAGATTAAAAACTCTGGTCCAATTCCGATGGAGACAGGGAAGGAGACAACATTCACGATTCACTGGCAAATTATTAATGTTTCAAATGACATTGCGGGTGCCAAAGTTGTTTCAGCTTTGCCATCAGGCGCGCGTTGGACTGGACAAGTTTATCCATCAAATGAAAAAATTTCATATAATGCAAGAACAAATCAAATTATTTGGGATGCTGGTGATATCTTAGCTGGAGTTGGGGTGCTTGATTTGCCACGCGAAATTGTTTTTCAGGTTGGAGTGACACCTCAAGCAAATCAAATTGGAAATCCAATAGACTTGTTAAATAAATCTATTTTTACAGCGTCAGATTCTTTTGTTAATCAAAACATAACATTAGAAGGAGAAAAGAAAAATACTATGCTTTATGAGGATCAGGCGATAGGATTTAATAACGGAAAAGTGGTGAAATAGTCGGTAACTCACAACCTACAACTTACAATTCACAACTCACCTGGCTACCGGAGCGGCAGGTGACAACAAAAAAGAAGAAATGTGAAAGTCTTTACATTTCTTCTTTTTTTGATACAATAACCTGATGCTTGCATTGATTTCTCAAAAAAATAATAGGCGTATCGGAAAGTTACACACTAAAAGCGGAGTTATTAATACGCCGTTTTTTATGCCGATTGCAACGAAGGGGGCGGTAAAAAATGTTTCACCGGAAGATTTGCTAGCTATTGGGGCGGAAATTGTGCTTGGAAACACTTATCATCTTTGGCTTAGACCAGGTGATGATCTTATTGCGCGCGCAGGAGGACTCCATAAATTTATGAATTGGAATGGTCCCATCCTGACTGATTCTGGCGGATATCAGGTTTTTTCTTTGGGGGCGCGAGCTAAGGAAAAATATGGATCCAATGGTGTTAAGCTCAGTGAAAAAGGTGTGGAATTTGCAGATCCGTTAAATGGCAGTAGTCATTTTATGATGCCAGAAAAATCCATTGATATCCAACTTAATTTGGGTAGTGATATTGTAATGGTGCTTGATGAATGTCCACCTTTTCCGTGTTCTCACGGCGATGCAAAAAAATCCTTGGAACTTACAACAAGATGGGCGGCTCGTTGCTTTAAGCATTTTCATAAAAAGGTGGCTGAAAATCAGGAAAAATATCCTAATGGTAGACCGCTTTTGTTTTGTATCGTGCAGGGAAGTGTCTATGAAGATTTGAGGAAAGAGAGTGTGCGTCAATTGATGAATATTGAATTTTCCGCCCTGGGTGGACCAGTCTCAGGCTGGGATGGTTATGCAATTGGAGGTGTGGCTGTGGGAGAGCCTAGAAAACATCTTTACGAGATTCTGCGGTGGGTAGTGCCATATCTACCTGCTGACAAGCCGCGCTATTTAATGGGGTTGGGTAAACCTGAGGAATTGGTGGCTGCAGTGGAGGCTGGGATGGATATGTTTGATTGTGTGATACCTACGCGCGAGGGAAGACATGGGCGCCTCTTTCGATGGAAGAGAATTTCCAATTTCCAATTTCCAATTTCCAATGACAAGGAGGGAATTGATTTTAAAGGTGATTTTTACGAAACAATAAACATTAATAATGAGCAGTTTAAGGAGGATTTTACACCTATAGATTTGCAGTGCGATTGTTATACTTGTAAAAAATTTACCAAAGCATATCTCAATCATTTGCTTAGAACGGATGAGCCATTTTTTTTGAAGCTTGCTTCGGTTCATAATTTGAATTTTTATCTTAAACTGATGGCACTTCTTCGAGAAGGGTAATGATTGGGGGATTGTATTGTGAAATATTTTCAATTGATGTTGCGTATCAGTAATAGAAATGTGTTTAATAATAAAAGCCATTTCGGCAATTTTACTACCTTTTAATTGGTAGGAGAGAATTAATAATAAAAGCCATTTTGGCAATTTTACTACCTTTTAATTGGTAGACGATGATTGACAGGGTTGGTTAATAAAAAGTGTATGGCAAAAAAAGAAAAAAAGATTAGCAAGAAAACGAATGAGGGTGGTAAGCAGTTTTTAGAGGTGAATAATTTTTTGAAAATTATAGCAGATGAAAATCGTCTGAGAATTTTGGTTTTGCTTGAAAACGGTGCAATGAATGTGACTGATATTCATAATAAACTCAATCTTCCTCAGAATTTAACATCGCATCATATTTCTAAGTTGAAAAGTTTGGAACTTCTAACTGAGAAACGCGAGGGAACATTCAGACATTATAGTGTTAACACTAAAAATTTAAAAGAATACACTCGCTTATTTAAGGAGTTGATGAAAATTTAAATATCTTTTGATTTTACGATCCAAAAGCAAGCTTCCTGTCAGCAGGAGGCTTCTTTTTTGTTATCAATGTTTTTTAAAACAGCTTTTAGTTATTCATCTGGAAGTCAAAAGGAAGGCTTTTACTTAATTCGACTTCACTAAAAAAATATGCAATAATATTTAAGTAATATTTTTTCTATTAAACTATTTATATGCAAATAATTGATGAGGAAGTCAAAAAAACACTGGATATTTTCAAGATTTTAGAGCTGACGCCAGCGCAGACAAAGGAGCATATTGAAAAATTGAAGAATGTTTTGCTGATGGATATGGTGGCGGAGGCTTTTGCAGAAAAAGGGCAAATGTTGGAAGACGCCAATTTTACTCAGGATGACATAGAGGATTTTTTGATGGATAATTATGATGAAGATGAAATCAGGGAAATTTTGGGCAGAGTCTCGCGCGATGTGGTGGTGGAATATTTTTCTAAAATTTTGAAAGATGCTGATGAGGATAAGCTGTCTAAAGTAAATGATATTTTGACAGCAAAATTTGAATAATAAATAACTAACAATAAATAATAAACAACTGGTAATAAAGAAAGTTGTATGCTATAAGTTGAGAGTAATAAGTTAAGATAAATATATGTTATATAATAAATCTTGTTTTGCAAATTTAGAGCCAGAGGATGATGAGGATGATGATGACTGTGGTGATTTTGGTTGCTAGGGACTTTTGGAAAATTTTGCAAATAGAAAAGGCTGTCGCAGTTGTTGCGGACAGCCTTTTTGCTTGCTAATATTTTTGAATGTTAATATTGGTGGGATATTGCTTCTTCGAGTGCCTCTTTGATAGGTATATTATTTATCTTCTTCGTGCCTAGCTTTTGCAATATTTTTATTGATTCGGCGCGCACATCTAGAAGATGGATTGGGGGACAGCTGGGCGGAATTTTTTCGGCGATTTCTAGCAGGAGTTTTTCTGCACGCTTTGGGTTTTTGACAATAAGTAATTTGGCATATTGAAATATTCCCTCAAATCCAATTTTTCCATTGACGGGGGAAACTTCTTCTGAAATGTAAGATCCACAATTTGGCGGATCATACAAAAAAAGTAAATCATCCCTATCCTCCGCAATTAGGTCGAATAGTTCCAATGCTTCTTCTTGCTTGTCGCTTTTGATTAAGCAAAGTGCATATTCCTCAGCATAAGGACTTTTGCCATTGAAAGACATATCGCGGTTGAACACTTTGGCGATTTCTGCTAATCTCGTGAGCAGCTCTTGTGGGCCTTTTGGAAGTTCATATTTGGGCGGGTTGTGGTTTGTTTTTTTGATAATTGCGAACTCTTTTAGAGCGGCAACTAAAATTCTGCGAGTTTTGAAAATACTTGTCTTCATAGGAAAGCCTCCTGGGATTTATTTTCTTACTTGAGGATATCGTTAATTGTCAAAAAACCATAGTTTTTGAGTATACAAAAAAGTAGGGCATAAGTCAAAAGGTATAAAATTTTTGCCAGTTAAATCTTAAAAAAATGAAAACTGATGAGCTTTATTTTTTGCCTTGGTTAAAACAAAAAACAGTGTTATGTATTAAGTGAAGAAAATTGTATATTTAGTGTACTAGTAGTTATATCGTTAAATATATGAAAGTCAGATCCCTCCAAAAAACAAAATCGTATTTTTTTTATATTCGGCAGATTGTGTTGGGTTTTTTTGATGCTGTTTTGGTGATAGTTCTTGCAGTAGCTTGTTTTGTGGTTTGGATCTATTATTCTGCGACTCCCGCAGCAAGCCAATTGGTTACTAGAAAGATAGCTGAAACTTCGGTATTGTATGATCGCAGCGGGGAAAATGTGTTGTACAAACTTTATGGGGAGGAAAATAGAAAAATAATCGGGCACAATGAAATTCCGGACTTTGTGCGCAGCGCAACTATTGCAACGGAGGATTCCAATTTTTATATTCATCCTGGCATCGATCCTGTTGCAATAGTAAGGGCAATAAAAGTTAACCTTGAAAATAAGGGCATTCGTCAGGGTGCTTCGACCATCACTCAGCAATTGGCTCGTAGTGCATTTCTCACATCAGAACGAACATTGAAGCGCAAATTTTTAGAAGCAATATTTGCCTTCAAAATAGAGCGACACTATACCAAGGATGAAATTTTGGATCAATATCTTAATCAAGTGCCATATGGGGCAAATGCATATGGAATTGAGACGGCTAGTCGAACATATTTTGATAAAGCTGCCAAGGAATTGACTCTGGATGAAGCAGCTTTTTTGGCTGCGCTTCCAAAGGCACCATCGTATTATTCTCCATATAACACTCATCGAGACGAGCTTGCTTATCGTCAGAAAAAAATTCTTCAGCGTATCGCTGAGCTCAAATTAGTTTCACAGGAAGATGTTGACAATGCTCTCACGACTGACACTTTTTCGAAAGTGAAGCCGTTGGTAAATCCGATTGCTGCTCCACATTTTGTGTTTTTTGTTTTGGAGCAACTTGAAAAAAAATATGGCAAAGAATTTTTGCAAACAGGTGGGCTGAAAATTTATACAACGCTTGATTATGAGATGCAAAAAATGGGGGAAGAAGTAGTCGCTAGGGGTGCTGAAAAAAACATAGCCAGAGGAGCAACTAATGCTGCCTTGGTCGCGATCAACCCCAAGGATGGAGATATTTTGACTATGATAGGAAGTAAAGATTTTTATGATAAAACTATTGATGGTGAAGTAAATATTGCTACCACATTGCAACAGCCAGGGTCTTCCTTTAAGCCTTTTGCATATGCTACTGCCTTTGAAAAGGGATATCAGCCCGAAACTAAAATACTTGATGCGCCAACAAATTTCGGACCCGATGGAAGTGGTCGAAATTATGTGCCTAGGAATTATGATGGAAAATTTCATGGACTTTTGAGTATGCGCGAAGCACTGGCACAGTCACTTAATATTCCAGCAATTAAAACGCTGTATCTTGCAGGAATTGATAATACAATAGAATTGGCTCATCGTCTAGGCATTACAACTCTTAATGAGCGTAATCGGTATGGACTTTCTTTGGTTATTGGCGGCGGGGACGTGAAATTGGTTGATATGGTTAGCGCTTTTTCAGTTTTTGCTAATGATGGCATACGAAATCCCTCAAATTCTGTTTTAAAAATAGTTGATAGCAAAGGAAATGTAGTGGAACAAGTACAATACAATCCAATGCGCGTGCTGGATGTGCAAATTGCTCGAAAGATTGATTCTATTCTTTCTGATAATAAAGCTCGTACTCCAATTTTTGGACCAAAAAGCCCACTTATACTTGCAGACGGAAGACCTGTAGCTGCTAAAACTGGAACAACGCAGGAATTTCGCGATGCTTGGACTGTTGGCTTCACTCCGCAAATTGCGGTTGGCGTCTGGGCAGGAAATAATAACAATCGTCCTATGAAAGCTGGCTCCGATGGAGTTTTCGTAGCAGCGCCAATCTGGAATGATTTTATGACCAATGCGCTTGCAAATCAACCAAGAGAAACATTTGTCGCATATGAAACTTATCAGCAAAATGATAATCAGACAAAAATTGCTGAGGGTGACTTGTCAGGGCAAGATGTGAGAATGAAAGTAACTTATTATAACAATAAGACTGGAAAAAAGATTTCTGCAGAAAAAGCAAAAAAAACAGATCCTAAAAAAGTTGATAAGAAAGTTGAATATATCATCGTCAGTGATCCAAATATAACTCCACCAAAAAATTCAGTCAGCGTTGCAATGCCTTCGCCAACTGATCCAATGTATAAAAATTGGACAATGCAACCTTGATTGTTAGATTATACTCAAGGTGGGGTTCTAAAAAGTAATATTGGAGATATTTTTTGTTTCGCCTATTTCCTCTTTTGGCACGCTCTTGGCTGAAATCTATAGCTAATCGCTCTTGATTGCTATTTCGCAATCAACGGCCTCAAGAGAAAACAGGCTCACAAAAAAAGTGTATGATCATGATTATTGAAAAAAATAAAAACAGCTCGACGCGCATTGCGCTGAGCTGTTCTTGAAAAAATATCATTTAGAAAAGGCCTCCTCGACCTTCTTGTGATATTCTTCCGTGCTCATTTCTTCTGGAATTATTCCGAAATGTTTGAGCATAAAAATCCAAAATCCATTCATCTACATTACCCCCTGTCCTTATTGAATTGTTGTGTTTGCTTTGAGTTTCTTGTTGGCTTGAGTGATATTTATGAGCTCAAGCAGAACAATGATAATAATAAATGTTAAAGCCAAAAAATCTGCCAAATTAGTCATCGTTGTCTCAGTCTTGTTCCAGAGGTTGCCGATAATGATGAGATGAGAAGCCACTTTTTCCAGAAATCCAAAAAAAACTTCGAACATTGGAAACCTCCTATTTTTGAATTTTAATATCAAAGAGCTAAACAACTCAAAACATCTTACTACAAAAAAATTCATTTGTCAAGTTGGGTGTCTTTGTGCTAGTGTGTGGTTATGAAAAGAAAAAATGTGATAATTGCCGTAGTTTTGTGCTTTTTGGCTGTACCTAGCCTTTATTTTGGCTTGAAAAAGATTCGAGAATCCAAAAAAACAGTTCAAATAAGTGTGACTGATTTACAACAAAATAGTGATAATCAGCCAGCTGAAATTATACCTGAAGTGCAGCAATCCGAAGATGCTTTGCAATCAGCTGAAAAACCTATTAACAATGACGAAGCAGTGGTTATTGAAAATCAAGAAAAAGAAATTGCAGTGCCAAAACATTCAGAAAAAATATCGGAAGAAAAAACTGTTGAATCAGAAAAAACAGCTGAAACAAAAGGAGGGGTTGGAAAGATTGTCGATAAATTAATTTCATGGGGCTTCACAAATTCTTCCGGAAGAGTGGTGGATACAATCATCGTACATTCTTCTTATGACGCACTTGGAAATGATCCATATAGTGTTTCTGGAATTATTGCTGAATACAAGCAATATAATGTGTCAGCGCATTACTTGATTGCACGCGATGGTGTGATTTATCGTTTGGTGAAGGATGAAAATATTGCTTGGCATGCTGGCGTCAGTAAGGTACCGGATGAGCGAACAAACGTGAATGATTTCTCAATTGGAATTGAGATGATCAACACGGAGGATGGAAAATATTCCGATGAGCAATATAATTCGCTTAATTCGCTCATTGGAACATTGCAGAAAAAATACAAAATAAAATATATTCTCGGCCACAATGAAATTGCCCCAGGCAGAAAGACGGACCCATGGAATATTGAGTGGGGAAAAGTGCGGAAATAATTTTGAATTTCCAATTTTGAATTTCGAATCAAATACGAATGTTTAAAAAATTCAATTTTGAAACATTAAAAATTCAATCGAAATTAGAAATTCATACTTCGAAATTAAAATTGAAATTTAATCATATGAACTTATTAATAACATTAGACATTAATGACATTAGTCTTACATTGAAGGATGGTCGAAAGATCCTTGATGATTTTGCTTGGACTGATGAATACACTTTGAGCGAGAAATTGCTGCCAAATATTGATGCACTGCTTAGAAAAAACAAAGTTTCCAAAAATGAGGTAGAAAAGGTGATAACTAAAATCACCAAGAATTCTGGTGTGACCAGTGCGCGGATCGTTAGAACAATTGCAGCGGGTTGGGCACTGCGATAAAAATTGCAACTGTATATTAATATGTTTTGTTGAATGTATGATAAATTAAGTTTGTTTTATTTTGGCAGTTATGTTATTATAAGTATAAATTCAAGCGCTTGCGCCTAAGTCTTTTTTTGATAATAAAAACAAAAATAAAAAAATGATCGAGCCGTGTATAAAAGTTGATCAATTAAGGGTGATATATAATAAGGGCAAGTCTAATGAGGTTCGCTCATTGGATGGTGTTAGTGTGGAAATTTATCCTGAAGAATATATTATTATTTATGGACCTTCTGGTTGTGGAAAATCCACCTTACTTTATGGAATTTCTGGACTCCAGGCTCCGACATATGGCGATGTGGTGGTTCAGGGAAAAAATCTTGCACAAATGACAAAGCGGGAGAAAGTGGAATTTCATCAGACGCGAATAGGAATGGTTTTTCAGGCCTTTTATCTTATTGAAACGCTAACAGTTTTGGATAATGTTTGTCTGCCAAAAGTTTTTCGTGGGGAAAATCTGAAGGAGCGTCGCGAAAAAGCAATGGAACTTTTGCGACGTTTTAGTATTGCTGAGCAAGCTGACAAATTTCCTGCGCAGCTTTCTGGCGGTCAAAAACAACGAGTTTCTATTGCTAGAGCGTTGGTGAATGATCCTGAAATTATATTGGCTGATGAGCCAGTGGGAAACTTGGATTCAGAGTCGGCGCAAAATGTGTTGGATATATTCAAAGAAATCAATGGTGTAGACAAAAAAACCCTAATTATGGTTACACACAATCCTGAGCATCTCGTTTATGCGGATCGTATTATTCATATGAAGGATGGCAAGAAAGTCAGTGAGGAAGTTAATAATGATAAACGCCCCAAGGAAGCATTGATTAAAGACATATCGGCAACCCCTGAGGAGATTTCCAGTGAGCTTAAATTGTTGATGCGAACATTTAAGAATTTATCATTGCAACAAGTTGGTGTTTTGTTGATTCCTTTTAAGGCTAAACAACTTCTTTCTCACATTATTTCTGAGCTCAATGAGGAACAGGTTGGTGCTGCAGAAAATTTGGTAAAAGAGTTTTTATTCAAGAATATCGATAGCAGTGGACTTTTGGATAAATTGGACTTGGATTTTGACAAGGGTGGCGCTGGCTGGAACAAGCTGCGGGCGGTCTCATTTATGGAGCGCACAAAGAGAATTTTGCTGCAGGTTGAAATTTTAAATAGTGATCAAGAAACAAGCGTGCTTACTTTTGCTGATTATCTCGCGGACGTTTATCATCTTAAATTGGATGATGAAGTTATATTAAGATTTAGATCTTTTATAAAACTGCGAATAGAGAATAAAATTGATAGATTTGGTCTCCAACAAAGACTCGATGCGCCAAAGAAGCTGGGAGGAGCGGGATTATATAAGGGCAGTGCTGAAAAAGTTGTTCGCGAAGTGGAACTTATAATGCTTTTGAAATATTCTGCGTAATTGTGTGAATATAAAATTAAAATACAAATTTACAAAAAAATAACAAAAATGAAATTCATAGACCTATTTAAGTTATCAACTAGGATGTTTAAAGCGAGAACTTCTCGAACGCTTTTGACTGTCTTGGGTATGAGTATTGGTATTGGAGCTATTTTATTTTTAGTTTCTCTTGGTTATGGACTTCAAAAAACATTGTTAGAACGAATCACCACTTCTGATTCTCTTTTAACATTAGACATTTCTGAGGCAAAATCGGGAATTGTTTCTTTGGATCAAGAAATGATTAAAAAAATTGAGGCAATGCCTGGTGTTGATGACGTGAGTCCCGCTTTTCAAATCACCACACAGGGTCATCTTGATGATTTGTCTGCTGATTTGGTTACGATTGGTTCCAAGCCTTCATTTTTAAAATTAGGTGGTTATAAACCAAGTAAGGGAGATTTGCTTAGTGATAATGATCAAAATGGAATCGTTATTAGTAGTGCTGTTGGGCAGGTTTTTGGTAAAACCGTTGATGAAATGCTTGGAAAGGAGATGACATTTTCATTTTTTGTGCCAAGAATTGCTCCAGTTGTGGATGCTGCAGGCAACACTTCTGATGCTCAAGCACAAAGTGATTTTGAAAAAGTTAATAGTGAAGTTAAATATAGAATTATTGGAGTCATTGAAGGTGAGGATAATGTTGTATATATAAATATGGCATCGCTTGGTAATTTGAAAATTGATAAATACGGTCAGGTTAAAGTGAAAACAAAATCAAATGGCGAGATGGGTGTTATTCGCGATGCAATTTTGGAATATGGTCTCTTGGTTTCTTCACTCTCAGACACTGTTGATCAGGCCAATCAAATTTTTAAAGTCGTGCAAATCATTTTGATGCTCTTTGGAATCATTGCGCTGGTGGTTTCTGCTATCGGTATGTTCAACACGATGACCATCACTTTGCTTGAGCGAACTGAGGAAATTGGAATTATGAAATCAATTGGAGCTTCGGATATGAGTATTTCAGTTATGTTTTTTATGGAATCGGCAATTATGGGTTTTCTTGGGGGATGCGCCGGTGTTTCTATTGGCTGGTTAGGTGGCTTGGGTTTCAATACTATTATTAATATGGTGGCGGTGAGATTTGGCGGTCAATCCGTGAGTTTGTTTTATAGTCCAACTTGGTTTATTTTAGCAATTCTGGCTTTTTCTGGAATTGTCGGATTCTTCACTGGTCTTGTTCCGGCTAGGCGTGCCAGCAAGATTGACCCCTTAGATGCTTTGAGATACAAATAACACTTTTGTTTACAGTTTGTTTTTTGAGCTTACTTGTGTTGCAAAATTTAGTTTTGGCATGTAACATATAGCATGTAACATATGATAGAAGTCTAGAATTTCTGAATTTGTTATATGCTGTATGTTTTATGTTATATGTAAATTTATGAAATTACTTTACGGAAAACCAGTGGCGGAAAAAATATTAAATCGTTTGAAAAACGACATTTTAATGCAATCTCAAAAACCAGGACTAGCCGTTGTTTTGGTAGGAGGTGATCCTGCGTCGAAGTTGTATGTCAATCTCAAAGAAAAAAAAGCCAAGGAAATTGGAATAAATTTTTATCGCTATGATTTTTCCGAAAATGTTTCCGAGGAGAATATTTTATCTCAAATTGAAAAGCTTAATGCTGATGCAAATGTGAGCGGTATAATCGTGCAACTTCCTTTGCCGAAAGATTTTGATACACAAAAAATTATATCAAGCATTGATCCTAAAAAAGATGTTGATGGATTTTCCGCCCAAGGCGGATCCGCCTTGGGCGGACACCCTGGTCTTGTTCCAGTGTTTCCTCAGGCTATAATGAAATTGATAGAAAGTGCCGAGCAAGAGTTGCTTGGAAAAAAAGCTATAGTTATTGCGAATTCTGATATATTTGGGAAAATAATGAGTGCAATGCTTGAGCGTGAAAATTTGACTGTACAGTACGTTTTGACTGAGAACATATCTTCGAAACTCAATGAAATTAAGGGCGCAGACATCGTAGTAAGCGCTGTGGGCTCGCCAGGGCTTCTTAGGGGTCAGATGTTTAAAGATGGCGCTATTGTTGTTGATGGTGGCATTGAAAAAGTGGGTGACAGCGTTTTGGGAGATGTTGATTTTGCTTCAACAGAGGCTCTTTCTGGCTGGATCACTCCTGTCCCAGGAGGTGTTGGACCACTCACAATTGCTTGTCTTTTGGAAAACACATTTTTGGCCTTTGAGGCTCAACAAAAGGAAAAATAGTATTGATCTTGCATATATTGTGTGATATTATAAAAACAATCGATAGTGGTTGTTTTTTTGTTTATGTTTGAAAGTGTATTAGTTGCTCAGATATTTTTGTTTGTCTGTAAAAATCGTTCGAATACATTTTTCTTTTTGTCACGGAGAAATGATTGCAACTTTTGACATAACGCCAAGGAGACTCATTTCTAGTGAAAAAAGAAAAAGTATTCTCACTCAAATTTTATATATCAGTAAATTTGTAATTTTGTAGACCTATGGAAAAATACGAACCAAAAGAAATTGAAAAAAAATGGCAAAAATATTGGGAGGATAATGGAACTTATAAGAATTATTCTCGCGAGAAAAAGTTTTATGCTTTGGATATGTTTCCATATCCATCTGGTGTGGGATTGCATGTTGGTCATCCGAAAGGATATATTGCAACTGACGTTGTGAGTCGCTTTAAGATGCTTAATGGATATAGCGTGCTTCATCCAATGGGATGGGATGCTTTTGGTTTGCCTGCTGAAAATTACGCTATAAAAAATAAAACCAATCCGAATATTTTTACAGCTAAAAGTGTTGCAAATTATAAAAAACAATTGGAGATGTTTGGTTTTACTTATGATTGGGATAGGGAAATTAATACGACTGATCCTCAATATTATAAGTGGACACAATGGATCTTCTTGAAACTTTTTGAAAAAGGTTTGGCATATGAATCAAATGCGCCAATCAATTGGTGCCCAAGTTGTAAGACTGGACTTTCCAATGAGGATTTGGAGGATGGAAAATGTGAGCGTTGTGGAAGCGAGGTTGAGCAAAAACCGATGCGACAATGGGTTTTAAAAATGACTGAGTATGCTGATCGATTGCTGTATGATTTGGACAGTCCTGAATTGGATTGGGAGGATATGATTGTTGAGCAACAAAAAAATTGGATCGGAAGAAGTGAGGGCGTTCAATTTGAAATGAAAATTAAGGATAGTGAAGAAAAAATTGAAGTTTACACTACCAGAATTGATACTGCTTTTGGAATTACGTATGCCGTGGTAGCTCCAGAACATCCTATTATTGAAAAGCTTAAGGATAAAATTTCAAATTACGCAGAGATTGTGCAATATGTTGAAGATGCAAACAGAAAAACAAATCTTGAAAGAACAGAACTTCAAAAAGAAAAAACTGGAAAAAGATTAGCGGAAATTGAAGTTATTAATCCGTTTACCGGAGAAGCCATACCTCTTTTTGTGGCTGATTATGTCTTGGGTGGATATGGAACAGGTGCCGTGATGGCTGTGCCAGCACATGATGAAAGAGATTTTGAATTTGCGAAAAAATATGATTTGTCGATCGTCGAAGTTATTTCCGGTGGCTTGATTACCGAGAATGCTTTCGTGGAAGATGGAATACTGATTAATTCTGAAGATTATTCTAGTCTTTCATCACAAGAAGCTCGTGAAAAAATGGCAGATTGGTTGGAAAAAGAAAAAATTGGAAAAAGAAAAGTTAATTACAAAATGCGAGATTGGGTATATTCTCGTCAGCGTTATTGGGGTGAGCCGATTCCAATAATTCACTGTGAAAAATGCGGAGCGGTTGCAGTTCCTGAAGAACAATTGCCAGTAATGCTTCCTGATGTTGAAAATTATGAGCCGACTGGTACAGGAGAAAGTCCACTTGCAGCAATTACTGATTGGGTGAACACGACTTGTCCAAAATGTGGAGGACCAGGAAAAAGAGAAACAAATACAATGCCACAATGGGGTGGATCATCTTGGTATTATCTACGTTTTATTGATCCAAAAAATGACAAGGAGTTGGTTAATAAAGAACTCGAGAAAGAATGGATGCCAGTTGATTTATATGTTGGCGGCGCAGAGCACGCGACGCGTCATCTTTTGTATGCACGATTTTGGCATAAATTCCTTTTTGACATCGGAGTGGTTTCAACTATTGAGCCGTTCAAAAAATTGTTGCATGTTGGACTTATTATGGCTGAAGATGGTAGAAAAATGAGTAAACGCTGGAATAATGTTGTTAACCCTGATGAAATTATCGCTGAATTTGGCGCTGATGCGATGCGCTTGTACGAAATGTTTATGGGGCCATTTACTCAGAGTATTGCCTGGAGCACATCTGGCGTGAGTGGAACAAAAAGGTTTTTGGATAAAGTTTGGAATGTTGGAAGTGAATTAGCAATAAATAAGCATATTAATTTTGAGTCATCCGCAGATGATAGTGGCAAGCATGATATTAAAGTGCTTTTAAACAAGACGATTGAAAAAGTGTCAAAAGACATTGAGGCGTTTAAATTTAATACCGCAATATCGCAAATGATGACTTTCATGAATAAATTTCCTGGACTCGAAATATCAATAAATGATTTCGAAAAGTTTTTAATTGTTCTTGCTCCTTTTGCTCCACACATCGCTGAGGAATTATGGGAGACAATAGGGCATAAAGAATCCATATTTTTACAAGCTTGGCCAGAGGTTGATGAAAAATATTTACAGGATGAAGAAGTTGAAATGGTTGTGCAGGTGAATGGAAAAGTGCGTGAGCGTTTGATGGTGGCGTATGACGTTACTGAGGATGAAATTAAAGAGACTGCACTTGAAAATGCAAAGGTTAAAGTTTTTACTAATGGAAAAGAAATTAAGAAAATAATTTTTGTTCCTGGTAAGCTGATAAATATTGTAGTTGTAGATTAGATTGAGTGAGGTCGTGAGAATACATTTTAATTTGTATTTTTTTAATAAAAAACAAAAATGCAAATAGTAATCTTAGCTGCTGGTCGTGGAACAAGAATGAATGATCTTACTGATAATGTTCCCAAGCCAATGCTGGAAATAAAAGGTAAGCCGATTTTGGCTTACAAACTCGAAGCGCTTCCTGCGGAAATTGATGAGGTGATTTTTGTGATTGGATATTTGGGAAATAAGATTCAGCAATATTTTGGAGATTTGTATGCTGGCAAAAAGATTTCTTATGTGGTGCAAGAGCAATTGAATGGAACAGGCGGCGCAGTGCTTTTGGTGAAAGATTTGATGAAGGATGATTTTTTGGTGATGATGGGGGATGATTTGTATATGCGAGAAGATGTTGAAAAAATTATGAAAGCTAATCTTGCAATTGTCGGTATGGAAATTTTAAATTCAAAAAGATTCGGGGTAATTATTTTGGATGAAAATGGAAATCTCAAAGAAACTGTTGAAAACTTAAGCGCTCAAGGAACTGTATTGGTGAATACTGGCCTATATAAATTAAACAAGAAGTTTTTTGATTATTCTTTGGTTGCTATTGGCAAGGGTGAATATGGTTTGCCACAAACATTGGCACTGGTGGCTAAAGATTATCCAGTGAAAGTTGAAAAAGCAAATTATTGGTTTCCGATTGGTAATCCTGAAGATTTGGAAAAAGCACAAGAGGAAATCGATAAATTTATTTGATATATCATATGCAGAGGAAAAAGATTGTTACAATTGGTGGGGGAACAGGAAGTTTTATGCTTCTTAGTGGACTAAAAAAATATCCAGTGGATATTTCAGCAATTGTTTCGATGGCTGATGATGGAGGTTCAACTGGAGTCTTGCGCGATGAACTTGGTGTGCTTCCTCCGGGAGATGTTAGGCAATGCTTGGTATCCCTTAGTGATTCCTCTGAAGCATTGCGGGAACTGATGAATTATCGCTTTGAAGAAGGTGGTCTCAGAGGTCATAGTTTTGGAAACTTATTTTTGTCTGCCCTGGAAAAAACAAATGGAAATTTTAGCAAAGGAGTTGAGGAAGCTATAAAAATTTTAAATGTGAAAGGACAAGTTATTCCTGTTACAAATCAGGATACTAATTTGTTTATGGAGTTAAAAAATGGAAAACTGCTCAAAGGGGAAAATGAAATTAATCATAATCACAACATTGAAACAATTGGTATTGAGAAAAACTTTTTAATGCCAACAGCGCAGGCGAATAAAAAAGCAATTAAAAGTATCTTGGAGGCAGATTTAATTGTAATTGGTCCAGGAAATCATTATTGCAGTATCGTACCTAACTTATTGGTAAAAGGAATATCACAGGCAATTTGCAAATCAAAAGCAACTGTTGTATATAATTGTAACTTGGTTAATAAACACGGTCACACAGAGATGTTTTCCTTGGATGAATATGTTGATTCAATAAATTATTATCTGGGTAAAAAACGAATTGATTTTGTTACTTTTAATTCTAAAAAACCAGCTGCTAATTTAATTAAGCGGTATGAAAGTCAAAAAGAGTTGTTAATCTCTTTTGATATTGACTTACGTTCAAAACGAACATATCGAGTTTTGCGTAGTGATATTTTAAATAGTAAAAAGATTAATTTTAGCCCTAGCGATATTTTAGCAAAACAGCGCGCTTTCATTCGTCATGATAGTGATAAATTAGCCAAGGTTCTCATGATGATCTTGGAGTTAGGGGAATATGAGAATATAATAAAAGAAATCATTTAACTTAGGACTTACGCATTTCGAAACGCGCAACTTTTGTAGTTTTTAAAATATAAATTAAATATTGTGGATGAATTAAAAAAAGAAATAAAAACAACTTCTCAGCAAAATTTGCCTGAAAAAATGCTGACACTTTCTGAGTTTCGAAGAGAGCTTGGCATTCCTTTAGTTTTGGCAAAGAAGTTGATTATTTGGGGTGAAATCGAGGCGGTAAAGGCAATTGATGGAACGCTCCGAATTGCAGCTCCAGAGGTTGCGGTTGCGAAAATACTTATTGGAACACCAATTAAAAAAAGTTATTTATTTGTGCGAGCCTTGGGCCCAGGATTAATTACGGGAGCATCTGATGATGATCCGGGTGGAATTGGAACATATAGTGCTGTTGGTGCAAAATTTGGTCTGAGTATTTTATGGATGGCTGCTTGGCTTTTGCCAATGATGTTAGCTATTCAAGAAACTTGTGCGCGAATCGGTATTGTTACCAATAAGGGGCTGGCTGCTGTGCTTAAGAAATATTTTAAAAAAAGAACGGTTATGTCTGCAGTGCTTCTTTTGATGATTGCGAATGTTGTGAATATCGGAGCTGATCTTGGGGCTATGGCCGCATCTCTTAAAATGGTTTCGGGTATTAGTTATGGAGTTGGTGCTATATTTTTCGCAGTGGCTATAATTTTGCTGGAAGTTTTTGTGAAATATCATACATACGTTAAGTTTTTAAAATGGCTGACACTCTCTGTTTTTGCATATATCGTCGCAGGTTTTATGACCCATCCAAACTGGTCGATAGTTTTTAAAAATTCTTTTATACCGCAAATATCTTTTTCTAAAGAATATATTTTTGCGATGGTTGCAGTTTTTGGCACAACCATTACTCCGTATCTTTTTTTCTGGCAAGCCTCGGAGGAAGTTGAAGATGGAAAAATGAATCATAATGGATACAAGAAAAATTTTGTTCATTCAAGAGTTTCTAATATGCGCACCGATGTGAATGCTGGAATGATTCTGGCAAATATTGTTTTTTTCTTTATCGTTCTTACGACCGCAAATGTACTTTTTGCCAATGGCATAACCAACATTGATTCGGCGCAAGATGCTGCACTTGCATTGAAGCCATTGGCAGGGGAGTGGGCATTTTTGCTTTTCGCAATTGGTATCATTGGCACGGGATTGTTGGCGGTGCCGATTTTGGCAGGAAGTGGCGCGTATGCGCTTAGTGAGCTTATGAATTGGAATAATGGTTTGGAAGAAAAATTTTCCAAGGCTAGGGGTTTTTATTTGGTTATTATTTTTTCTATTTTTGTGGGACTTGCGATGAATTTCTTAGGTATTAATCCTATTGCTGCATTGTATTGGTCAGCCTTTCTAAACGGAGTTATTGCTTTTCCTCTTCTTGCAATCATAATGAAAATTGGAGGTGACAAGAAAATAATGGGAAGCGAAACTAATCCACTTTGGGTAAAAATATTTGGATGGTTGGCGGTGGTAGTGATGGCACTTGCCCTTGTTGGGATGATAATTGTAAACGTGATTTAAAAATATGTTTGAGATAAGAATTGTACAGTATTTCAACAGAATTGGTTCAAGGAAATTTGATGATTTTTTGGCACTGATAAATTCTATAAGATTTCTTGCGTTTTTTTGGTTTGCAATTGTGATAATTGCAATAGTTAAGCATCCTGAAATAATAAATTATTTTCTTGCAGCTGTTGCAATTGTTGCAATTTTGCATTTTGGCATTACGGAGGGGATTATAAAACACTTGCTGCTGTATTTTATTCCTAAGAGAAAACGTCCATATGTTGCATATCCAGACTTGATAAAATCGATTGGAAAAAAATTCAGCGACTCTTCATTCCCATCGAGTCATATGGCGAGTACTGTTGCAATGCTTTTTGTTATTGTTTCTTTTTATCCATCTTTATTTTTTCTATCAGTTACATTTGTTTTGATTATGGCTTTTTCCCGTTTACACAGCGGAATGCATTATCCTTCGGATATTTTGGCGGGAATCGTTCTTGGTTTACTGTACGGTTGGATAGCAATGGAAATATTAAAAAGTGTATCCTGAATTACTTTATGAACCTTACAAACCTTAAAAACTTTTTAACTATTGTATGAAAATATTTATTGATTTTGACGACGTCATTTTTAATACAAAAAAATTCAAGACAGATTTTAAAAATATGTTTATTGAAAATGGCATTTCAGATGAAATTTTTGATAAATATTATAATGATCCAAATGATCCACGTGCAATTAAAACATTTGATCCTTGGCGACAAATAGAATGTATTTATAACAATGAATCTGGAATAGATAAGGAAAAACTTAACAAACTGGTGTATGAATTTATCGCGGATATGTCTGCGTATATATTTGCAGATGTTGCTGATTTTGTGCGAGCTGTGGGCGCGGAAAATATTTCTATTGTATCATTTGGAGAGCGCGAGTTTCAAACAAAGAAAGTATTAAATTCTGGCATTGGAAAATTCATTCCAAAGATTGTTATCACAGATACTTCCAAGGCAGAAGCTATTGCTAAAATTTTGGAAAATGAAAAAGGGAACTCATCAGAAGGTATGTTTTTTCTTGATGATCGCGTTGAACAAATTCACAATATTAAAGAAAACTTTCCCGACATGATTACTATCCTAATAAAGCGTCCAGAAGGTCGTTATCAAGAAATGCAAAAAGAGGATTGTTGCGATCACGAAGTGCATAATCTCAAAGAAGCCCAAAAAATAATAGAATCATATGCATGATGAATTTTTGTTAGTATTATTTTTTCAACATTGAAAATTTAATGAAAATTGTGAATTGAAAATTGAAAATTATTTATTTATGGATATTAAAAAACTGCAACAATTTTTGGATGAAAACGGTTTGCCCAAGTTTCGCTTGGGGCAAATTCAGAAAGCCATCTTTACAGATGGTGTTTTTTCGTTTGGCGAAATAACAACATTGTCTAAGGAGTTAAGAGAGAAAATGGAAAAGGAGCTGCGATTGCTTTCTTTTGAAATAGAAAAAGTTTTGACAGCTAAAGACGGGCAATCAATAAAGGCGCTCTTGAAATTGCACAGTGGTGACCTGATTGAAACAGTTTTGATTTCACCCAAACCTGGCATTTGGTCGGCTTGTATTTCTTGTCAGGTTGGTTGTGCGATGGGGTGTCGATTTTGCGCAACTGGTAAAATGGGATTCAAGCGTGATCTTACTGCTGAAGAAATTACCGATCAAATTTTGTTTTGGAAACAATATCTAAAAAAGAATTCTTCCGATTTGTTTGAAAATTGTGAATTGAAAATTGAAAATTGCGATGTGAATAACATCGTGTACATGGGAATGGGGGAGCCATTTAATAACTGGAAAGAGGTTTCTGAAAGTATAAAAATTTTGACTGACGAAAAACTTTTTGGTTTTGGTTCTCGCAGTATTTCAGTTTCAACTTCAGGCATCGCTGAAGGAATCGAAAGAATGGCAAATGAATTTCCTCAAGTAAATCTGGCAATCTCGCTGCATTTTGCGAGCAATGAAAAACGCAACCGCTTTATGCCGATTAATAAAAAGGATAACTTGGAAAATTTAAGAGATGCGCTGAAAAAATATTTCACCATCACTAAGCGTAAAGTTTTTTTGGAATATATAATGTTGGATGGAATAAATGACACAGCACTTGATGCAAAATTGCTTGCTGATTTTATATACTCAATTGGCAATACGCATCTTCTGCATATGAATCTTATTCGATACAATATGACATCGGAAGAGCTCAAGCCATCTTCAAAAACTCGCACGCAACTTTTCAAACAGGAGCTTGAAAAGCACAATATTAACGCCACTATCCGAAAAAGCCTCGGCGAGGAAATCGAAGCCGCTTGTGGACAACTTGCGGGGAAGTAGATAGTATAAGGTATTTTGTAGAATGTAGAATGTATAATGTATCATAAAACAGCCTGAAGATGGCTGTTTTATGGGTTGGGGTTGACTTTTTTAAAATAAATTGTTAACATCTACTGTCCGTTGGGGCAAATAAAAAATAGGGAGGCTACTATGCCAAGCGTAAAAGAATCTGATTGTGGTATGTGTGCTCAGAGTAATATTGTTCGTGAAATTTCTGGGCAGTTTCGTGATTTTGATGCAGATGAAATTCATGGAACATGTGGCGTACCATTGTGTTCCAAATGCATTGGGACAGGAAGATATTTGGACACGCCTGAATTTCTGGCACTGTCAAAAGAAGTATCCAGGATAAGAAGTCAAAACCTTAGCATTCAAATGAAAGCCAAAGAAAATAAAAACTGGAGAATTGAGGTTGAAGCTAATAATGAACTCCTGGTGGAAATTGCAAGAAAGGCATTGGAGATAGTAGGTGGGCCAGTTGAAAATTGTCTTGCAATAAAACTCATCAGAGGTGAATGGCAGTAAGAGAGGAGGCCGTGTCAAAAATGACGCGGCCTTCAAAATTATTTCATAAGCTCAAAATGTTTCAGGGTTGGAATGATATTTGGCGCAAGATTTTCTGGAAGATTGTTTATATCTAGCCATGCATGTTCGTGCACTTCTTTATGTGGAATTATTTCTCCTGTAAAGTCGGCGAGAAAATGCACAAGGATAATATCAAGAGTTTCACCATCTTTTTCTTTGGTTGTGTGAAGTAAGAATGGTTCGGAATTTGTAATCTTGATATTTATTCCCATCTCTTCTTTTGCTTCCCGAGTTGCAGTTTCAATGAGATTTTCATTTTCTTCGACTATACCACCGCAAAACTTCCAAAAAGTATCTTTACCTGAAATGTTGAGGAGCGTTTTTCCGTCCTTGAAAATTACTGGTCCTGATGCAATTATAACTTTGTTCATATAGTTTTTAGAGGCTTAATGTTTGAAAATTGAGACATTGGAAATTTATTGGAAATTGGAAATTGAGATTTGGAAATTTTGACGCTGAGTTTATTTCGCAAATCTACAAATTTTTTACTAAATACGTATCCTGCAGACGGTATCCGTTTTTTCGATAATATCCACGAACGCCAACTCCTGAAATTACTACAATCTTGCCAATACCAAATTCTTCTTTGGCAATTCTCTCCGCTTCAAGTAATAATTTCTTTCCAAGGCCGATGTGTTGTGGAGAGGTTGAGTCTTGGGTGTCGATCTTTGTTAATTTTCCGTAAGTATGAACTTCTCTAATGATAGCTGCATTTTTGAGAGCAGGTAATAACTTGTATAATTTGTCATTCCCGTGAAAACGGGTCTTGATGCCCCTTGAGGGTAAATCCAAGTTTTTAAGATTAGTTTGTGTGAGACTGGATTCCGGATCAAGTCCGGAATGACACAACCCAGGGATGCGTAAACGCAGAAGAGCAAATAATTTTTTCTTGCCCGCCTCGACTCGCGGAGACGTCCGCTCGTCGACGCGAGGCGGGTCCGGTGAAACATATTGCAGGAAAATTTCCGTGCCATCCGAGGCTTTGTAATCTATTCTGTCTAAGATTATTTCATTTTGAGTGGTACCCGCCCGCAACGCTTCGCGTAGCGATGCGGGCGGGGATCCTGCACCAACTTCTCTGCAACGAATGCAGGGACAATGAGATTGGGGGATGATAATTTGTCTAAGATTGGAAACAGTGGGTCCAGCTATGATTGACGGAGTGGGTACGTCGCGAATAAGACGGGCAATGCGCACATATGGCACAATTGCTTCGTTTTTTATCTTCACTACAAGCTTCTCAAACGCTTGGTTTGTCAGTGGGACGTACTTTTTTTTCTTCCAGATGTCGTATAGCTCACTGTTTTTTAAAACGACTGTTGGGTATATTTTGAGCATATCAGGTTGAAATTTAGGGCCTTCAAAAAGGGCCTTAAACATCTCAAAATCGCGCTTTGGGGTGGATCCTGGTAGTCCTGGCATCATATGATAGTTTATCTTGAAACCACTGTCCTTGAGCATTTTGGTGGCATCTATGGTGCTTTGGATGAGGTGTCCACGCTTGTTTAATTCAAGCACGTCGTCGTATATGCTTTGCACACCAAGTTCAACTCTGGTGCAACCAAGTTGGCGAAAATTAAAAATTTCTTTTTCATCAATATAGTCCGGTCGCGTCTCCAAAGTGAGCCCAATAATCCTATGCTTGGCAGTTTCATTTTTCTTCTGTTGGTATAAAAGCTCTTCATCGGGCGTCCTTGCTGACTTTATAAACTTTATAACTTTACGAACTTGAGTATATTCATTCGCTCCCTGAAAACATCTGGTAATAAATTTTTTCTGATACGACTTTGGCAAAAAAGAAAATGTTCCACCCATCACAATTAATTCTATTTTATCTGTGCGGTGGCCATTAAGTTCCAATGAGCGCAAGCGATTTTGCATTTGGCGATAGGGATCAAACTGCGAATCAATTGCGCGCATCACGGCTGGTTCATTGGAAAGATAACTCTTAGGCATATCTTTTTCGCTGGGGCAATAAATACATTTACCAGGACAGGGATATGATTTGGTAAGCACCGCCACCACAGCCACACCGGATTGGGTGCGAATCAAGCGACTCATCAAAGCTTCCTCAAATTTTTCACTGCGTTTAATTTTCTTTTGCTCGACTAATTTGTTATATCTATCTCGCAGATCAGCATTGGTCGGCATGGCAACGCCAAATTTTTTGCACAGACTTTTTTTGAGTTTGCCAAAATCTCCCTGATTTTCAGAAAGCTCGGAGATTGCACTTATTATGTATTTATCGTAAGGTAAATTCATGATTGTTTTAGAAAATTTTGAATTTCGAATTTTGAATTTCGAATCAAATCTGAATGAT
>LBTZ01000004.1 GCA_000992325.1 Parcubacteria group bacterium GW2011_GWD2_38_11
ACGCTTGATGATTCTATTTCCGACGCGAGGAGTTTTTCTGCTTGAAACTGCAATTTCTTTTGCTCCACTATCCTCAAGAGGTATGCCCAGGATTTTTCCAGAGCGATGAATGATGCTTTTCATTTCATCTTCATTATAAAATTCAAGACGATGAATTGCGCCAAAACGATTTCGAAGTGGATTAGAAAGTGCTCCTAATCTGGTTGTGGCTCCAATAAGCGTAAATTTAGGCAAATCAAGTTGCAGTGTTCGCGCCGATGGTCCTTTTCCAATAATCACATCCAATTTATAATCTTCCATCGCAGGATAAAGAACTTCTTCAATCAATTTATTGAGCCGATGAATTTCATCTATAAAAAGCACATCGCCATCTTGCAAATTGGTCAAAATTGAGCCAAGATCACCCACTCTTTCAATCGCAGGGCCAGAAGTCACTTTGATATTAACACCCATTTCATTGGCAATAATATGCGCCAAGGTTGTCTTTCCAAGCCCTGCTGGACCATAAAGCAGCACGTGTTCGATTGATTCTCCTCGTTTTTTGGCAGCATCAATAAACATCTGCAAATTTTTGCGGATTTTTTGTTGGCCAACATATTCGCTCAGCCGCTGAGGCCTGAGTGTTTTGTCCAAGACAACATCATCTTCTTGTTCTTCTGAAGTGGTAATCATAACTTAATCATATAACATATATCATATAGCATACAACATCTGATTCAAAAAAGCGAAAAACTGAAACAAATGGGTGACTTTGACGTATTATTTATTGCAGGCAGCAAAAGAGCTTTGTTTTTTGTGCAAATATCTGCATTTTGGCTCTTATTATGTGTTTTATGCTGTATGCTATATGTTTCGCGCAGCACCACTTGACCCCGTTAGAGATTTCAAAAGTAAAAAACAATACTTTGTTGATTTAGAGCCACAAAATGTCAGCCTTGGATTGATAATGTTGGTAAAATCTCTAACGGGGTTGACAAGAAAACAAAGCTGTGCTAAACTCGATAATCAAGTGAAAAAGTACCTGCACAATAGTATTTGTTTTCATTAACCTGTAGACAGTTGGTGACTTCTATCTTTTGTCATCAATATCGGTTGCTTTTTTGTCCAGATCTGGGTAGGGTGGTTTCGGCGGCCCTACACCTCGACACTGCAACTTCCCCGGGGGATCTATCTCCCGGGACTTGTCTACAGATTAATGAACACAAGTTGCACTTGTTTCCGAAAAAAACCTTCAAGCTTAGCGCTAGAAGGTTTTTTGTTGTCTAAATTTTCGTATTTTCTAACAAGCTAAAAAGCTAAAGCCTAATAAGCTGTTTAAATCACTCTCTCAACCTCATCCAAGCTTGTCTCTCCTTCCAGCACCTTCAGCATTCCATCTTGCTCCATCGAAATCATTCCATTTTCCATTGCCTTTTCGCGAATTTGAGAAGATGAAGCGTTTTGAGTTATCAATTCCTCAATCTCGCGATCAATCACCAACACTTCACTGATTGTCGTCCTACCTTTATACCCAATGTTGTTGCATTTTTCGCAACCCTTGGCTTCAAAAACTTTTTCAATCTCAGGAATCAATATTCCTGACTTTTCAGATACATTGGTAAGTATTTTTTTTATTTTAACAATCTCATCCGATGCCATTTCCCTCTCAACTTTGCAATCGCAAAGTTTTCGCACCAATCGCTGAGCCATCAGCGCGTTAACAGCGGTTGCAAGGTCGTCTGAGCGCACTCCCATATTAACCAAGCGCTGAACTCCTCCTGCTGCATCATTTGTGTGCAATGTTGAAAGAATTGAATGTCCAGTGAGAGCCGCTTGAACGGCAATGTTGGCTGTTTCTTCATCGCGGATTTCACCAATCATCATAATGTCAGGATTTTGACGAAGAAGCGCTCGCAGCGCCGTTGGAAAAGTATACCCCTCTTTGTCATCAACAGAAGTTTGCAAGATTCCATCTAACTGATATTCGATTGGATCTTCCACTGTGATAATTTTCACTTCGGGATTGTTAAGAACTTTCAGTGCGCTATATAATGTTGTGGTTTTTCCAGAACCAGTTGGACCAGTGGTCAAAAAAATGCCATTGGGTTTTTTTGTTTCATTAATAATTTTTTCCAAATTTTCCTTTCTGATTCCCAATTTTTCCAAATCAAGAGCAACTGATGATTTGTTCAAAAGCCGCATCACAACAGTTTCGCCATAGCCACCCAGAATTATCGAAACGCGCACATCAACTTTTGTGTCCGTGATGTTTCCAAATGGTTTATCCAAAGAAATTGAAAAACGAGAATCCGTCACTCCTCCGCGCACTTCTGTTGAAAATCCGCTCAAAAATTTTATGCTTCCCAAAAGACTTGGGTATTCATTAAGTGGAATTTCAGCAATCGTTTGAAGAATTCCATCCATACGATAACGAATTTTCACGCTTTTTTCTTCCGGTTCGATATGAATATCTCCAACATTCAAAAGTAAACTGCTGGCAAAAATATATTTGGCAGAATTTTTTTGATTGGATTTTTCGATTAAATTTTTCAGAGATTCAACTGGCTCTAAATTTTGTGAAACCAAAAGCATATCCTCCTGGGTAATATCAATTGTACGAGACATTGATTGTGACATCAATTTTTCGTATATTTCTTCCAGAAATTCCGTTTGTCCTGTTGCGCGCCAAACTTCTTCCATTGAAGTGAGCCCTTCAATAGCTTTTAAAATCCCATCCTGCGCCATTGTGATCATTCCATCTTCCAATGCAGTTTGCGCAATTTCTCGCTCTCCACCCATCTCCAAGATCAATTTTTCAATGTTTTCAGTGATGGTCAACACTTCAAAAATCCCAATTCGTCCCTTGAAGCCTAGTCCATGACATTTTTCACAGCCTACTGGACGATACAGTTTTTCAATATTTTTAGGAATTTCAATTTTTGCCTTTGGTGAAATAATTGCCAAGATTTTTTTAACACTATCAGAAGTTTCTCGCGCTGGAACATATTCCTCTTTGCAATGTTGGCAAAGTTTTCGCACAAGACGTTGCGCAATAAAACAATTTACTGATGGTGCAATTAAATTTGGCTTAACACCAAGCTCAATAAAACGCGGGATGGATGCTGGCGCATTATTGGTATGCAACGTGGAAAGCACAAGATGTCCAGTAAGCGCAGCGTTGACTGAAATATCCGCCGTTTCATCATCGCGAATTTCACCGACCAAAATAACATCCGGATCTTGACGCACCACAGCGCGAAGTCCTTCTGCGAATGTATAGTTTCGATCATTGGCAACTTGCGTTTGAGAAATATTTTTCACTTCATATTCTATTGGATCCTCAATTGTAATAATTTTGACTCCAGCTGTGTTAAGTTTATTAACCAAGGCATAGAGTGTGGTTGTTTTTCCTGAACCTGTTGGACCCGTTGTAAGAATCATTCCGTGAGGTTTGGCAATTTCTTTTTGCACATTTTCAAAGGCCAAGCCGCGAAGCCCCAAATCTTCCACTGAAAGCATTATATCAGCTTGACTCAAGAGTCTCATCACCACAGATTCGCCATGACTTCCAGGAATAATATTAGTTCTGACATTTATTTTTCCATTTTCCATATCCACGGAAAAATGACCGTCTTGCGCGATGTCGCGGATATTTATTTTCATTTTTCCCATCATCTTAATGCGAGACAAAATGAAGTGATAAGTATCATTTGGAAATTTTCCAACATCTTGCAAAATACCATCAATACGAAAACGCATCCTAACCTCTTCTTCTTGTGGTTCAAAATGCACATCACTAGCCTTCATTTTTACTGCCCCAGCCATAATGATCGAGATAATTTGCGTGGTTGGAATTTCTCGGATGCGATTTTTAAGATCCAGCATACTGCCAAATTCTTTTTCAAATTTTTCCAAATCTTCGCCACTAAGACTGATTTGCAGTGCTTCCAAATTTTCAAGCAGTGGAATCTCGGCATACCTCTTCCAAATTTTTTCCAAAGAAGCATTAGAAATAATATAAAGATGAATCACCCAACCATTTTCATTCTTAAGACTCTCAACATAATCGAGAGTTTTTTTGTTTGTCGGATCAACAATTCCAATTCGAAGCTCTTTACCGGCTTTTTGAAAAACACAAATATTAAATTCGCGTGACTGCGCCTCATCGATTGCGCGCATATCATCAGCGCCCACAGGAAAAATATTAAGGTCGACATAGGCAAGATCATATTCGCTTGCCAATTGCGCAGCCTGTTCTTCTTCTGATTCTCCGCGCATATGCTGAAGAATCTTGCCAGCGGCAACATCCTTATCACTATTATGAATCAATTGTTTATGTGAAACTTTTACCATACTGAATCATATAACATGTAACATACAGCATGTAACATGGATACAATAAATTTTATTTTTGTTTATTTTTTTGAGCCAACTTTATAATATTATTATACGATAAATTAGCTTTCTTCGCAAAAGAAAAGAGGCCTGTCCATTTGAACAAGCCTCTTAGTTTTATTCTTTTCTAAAAAATATTAACTTCGCGCTCCAGGCATTGAAAATCTTTCACCTTCCCATTGAGGCATTTCGAGAATAATGCCAGGATATCTTTTGAAAAGATACCACTCCATTATATTCAGATTCCAATTATTCTCCTGGGGAACTTCTTCAAGCTCAATTGGAGCATTATTATAACCTGCCCAATTCATAAGTACTTTCAGGCTCTCTTTACTGCGAACTGTCCTGCCAAGAACTTCAACTTTCCAGTGAGGATATGTCAATTTTTCAATCCGAACAACATCCACACAATCATCGCTCCGTGGAATCACATAAACTTCATAAGATAAGTTTTTATTCAAACAACAGACCCAACCAGGATTCCACACAATTTGATCTTCGGGAATATTTTTGACCAAAAGCTTGTAGTCATGATTTTCCCAGCAAATCTTTTTCAACTCTTCCTCGTTAAGTGGCATCAAATCGATGTCCACAAAAAAAAGCGGAGGGTGCTGATCCGAGTTTTCACACAGCCATGCAATTTCAGTTATCGAAGCCTTTATTTTGTCGGACTCGCCCAAAATAATTCCATACACTGGGTCCGTTGACTCATTGAGATGTGTAATGCGCCCGATAATTCTTCGCAACCCCTTTGGCGTCAATATCAATTCTCCACGCCCATATTTTTCAGCCAAAACATCTTGCGAAATCAACTGCAGTGCATCATCGGCACGCCTGTTAAGTTTTGTGAACTCTTCAGTTAACTTCGCTATCTCTTTTTTATCTCTTGCATATGATTCTGCGGAATCTTTTACATAATTTCTGTATTTATCCTCTATCTTCATAAAGGAAATTCCCAACATTTCTTTTTCTATCAAACTAATGCATTCCGCGCCTAGAGATTCGAGAAATTCTTTCTTGGTTGTATCGATCCCGCCAAGTCCTACACCAAGACACGATGCACTTTTGCGCAGAGCATCTGCCTGAGATGCCAAAACCGCAACTTCCCTAACCACACTGACTCGCAATTCCCTTGCCAACTCGTCATTGGTTTTGTCTGTGTTCATAATAAATTCCTCCCTGTTTGAGTTTGAACTTCTATTGTCAAAAAACTTCCCAACTGTGAATATCGAAATTTTGCCAATTTTCTTACTTTTCAAAATTTCATGCAAATATTGTTTTTTTGCGAACTGCCGGCCGACTCGAGAGGGAAAGGCGAGCAAAAAAATACATATTTGTATGAAATCTTACAACCTCCTTATAAAACCAATCCTGTGCGAAGTTTTTCGACGATGTGCTGTCCTGCTTCAGTGGTGTCTCCGGATTGCAGTGAAAATTCGCAAACATCCCCGACTGCTTTGGTTTCAAGAATCTCGGCAACTTTTTTCAATTGATCATTGTTAAGACATTTAATCACGCCGCGCACTTGTCCGGAGGTTTCATTATAAAGCACCATAAAAATCTTTCCGGCAGAATAATTTTCTTTAACCTTATCCAAAATAAAAGGCACATCACTTGGCTTTGAACGACTTTGCACAAAATCTTCCAAGAATACCGGCGCCCAAGCCAATGAAATTTCATCTTCCCAATAAAGCCTGGCCATCACTCGCCCCCAAAGTTTCAAAAGGTGTAGTGGTTGTGTTTTATACAAATAACGAATAATTTTTTGCTGATCAGCTCCCTTAGTCATCAACATAGCACCAATTTGCAATGATTTTGGAGAAGTATTTTTTTTCTGAAAACTATTAGTTGCGTCAATGATTCCCGTTAGCAAACTTTCCGCCATCGTTTCATCAATATTTTTTTCATTTATTTTGAAAAACAAATCCGCCACCACTTCGGATGTTGAAGATGCAGTGATATCCACGATGTTTACTTGTCCAAAATTATCATTCTCGGTGTGATGATCAATATTAACAACCGGAACTTCATAAAAAATGTCAGGATTTTCTTCATACACTTTTCCAAGTGATTCTTTGTCAGGACTGCCAAGCACAATCACCAAATCATATTTAAACTTTGCAGGAATAAAAGAAAAGTCACGTGGATCAATTGAACCTTTTTCTGGAGTAATAAAAATTCGCAATTCATCTTCAACTCTTTCTGTGCGCACATTGGTAATTTTGTTAAACTTCGTGTTAAACGCCAACACAAAATCTCTTGCGCCAGCCAATGAATCCATCAGGTCTTCAGGTTTTGTTAAAAATGAAAAACGCTGCAAATAAACTTCATCGCTTGGGACAACAACCGTTGCTTCAATATTATTTTTTTTCAAAAAGAAATATGTTGCCCACGCACTGCCAACTGCGTCGCCAGAAAAATCTTGCGCCATAAAAATAAGCGTATGCTTGGTGTTCTTCAAAACATTTTCCAATTGTTGCGCAAGATCTAAACTCATATCGTTTTAGGTTTTAGGTTTCAGGTTTTAGGTTTTAGATGCCAGGTTATAAGTTTCACGTTCTAGGTTTTAGATTTATTGATTTTTTACTTTATTAACTTTACAAACCTTACTAGCGTTATGTCAGCCAAAGGCTGATCCGCCTTTGGCGGAAACTTTTTCCATTTGACTAAGTAATATAAAGTAGCAAGCATTTGAAGCAATGTCAACCCCGTTAGAAAAATGACAATACAGAAAATTATGGTATAGTATTTTGATATATTTAGACTATGTCCTATAAAAAATTATTTTTGCATTTTTCTAACGGGGTCAATAAAATGCTTGACAATAAGCCATTTTGGGTGTATAATAGACAATTATGGTTAAAGTTTCTTAACATCAAAAAGTTCAAAAAAACCAACATTTTTCCGGCGCAAAGACGCCAAAGGAGATGATTATGAAAACAACTTCATTAATAATACTGTTTGTTGTATTATCAGCCTCGTTGTTAACTGGCTGCGTTGTAAGATTTGTAGAGCCGGGAGTTTATCCTGTTTACAACAGTGCACCAGCAACATATTATGCTCCGCCTATTTATGGAGCTTATTACGATCAACCAGTAGTTTATTACAATGGATCGGGCTATGGTTATGGGTCAAGACATACTCGGGCACGCGCTGCCAGGCCGCATGGACCAACACCGTTTGAAGTGGTTTTTGGCAAAGGGGCCTTAAAACAACCACACAAGAAAGGAGGTCACAGGTGAAAAAGGCAAGGGGCTCAAAAAAAATACCAATAGTTGTTTTATTTTTCATAATCTCCGGGTGTATTATGGTGCCAGTTTATCCAGACGAAGCACCATCTGCGCAAGTATATTATTCAAACCCACCTTTTTATCCAGGTTATCAGTGGCAGTATTGGTACACTGTGCCTTCATATCCTGGATTTGTCTTTTTCTTTGGCAACGATGGCCGAGGAAAATATAGACATTACTACCATCAGCCGAGGGGGAAGCATCAATGGGGCGGCAGGAATGAATATAGGGGTCGCCAACCCAGGCGCAGATAAAAATTTTCTGCACCAAAAATTAAAGAGCTTAGTCAAATTAGACTAAGCTCTTTTTCTTTACTAATTTGTATTTTTGCTATATGTTATATGCTATATGCTATATAAATATGTAACTTCATCTTCACTTCAAACTAAAAAACTCGGCTCATTACTTGCCGAGGAACTTTGTGGTGGTGAGGTCATTTGTTTGTCTGGCGACCTAGGCGCAGGCAAAACAACCTTCACTCAAGGATTGTTAAAGGGTTTAAAAATTAAAGGACCATACACAAGCCCTACCTTTTCTATAATTAAAGAATACAAACTAACAACAAACAACAAACAACAAACAACAAGAATGCGCTCGAAAACCAATTCGTCCGTTGTCAGTTGTCGGTTGTCAGTTGTTCGTCATATCGATGCCTATCGTATTTCTTCTAAGGATTTGCTTGAGCTTGGCTTTGAAGATTTTGCTGGCAAAGCCTGCCCGCCTGTCCGGCCAGGGGCCAGGGAAAATTCCATTACCATCATTGAATGGCTCCCCACCAGCGCGCTATGGATTAACTTCCAGTGGCTCAGTGAGAGAGAAAGAAAAATAACCTTGTCATCAAAAAAAGAGCGCTGAGCTCTTTTTTTGATTTTGATATATTGTTAATATTTGCTATAATGCTTATATAAAGGCATTTTACTTATATAAAAATTATGTTCGAAGAAAATCCGCTCAAAAAAATCGTTAACCACCAAGAAAATAAAGATGTTGAAAATGATCCTATTATCAAAGAGTTAATTGAAAAAATATCAGAACTTGCAAATGTCGAAAATTCTATTGGCAAAGGAATGACGGCGGAAGTTTTTATTAGTAAAACAAACCCCGATATTTGCTACAAAATAATTCACAGTGATGGAGAATATAAATTCAGACATTCTGTTTACGATGAAGGAGAACTTTTGGCAAAAGCGGAAAAAATATCAAGATCACACGGAATCAAAATTCCAAAACCATACTATTCAATTCTAACAAAAAATCGAAATGGCGAAGAATTTGAAGTTTTAGTTATGGAACGTCTTTACGCAACAAGTATCAAAGATGCAATAACTGATGATGTAGCTGTGCCAGATAATTTTGATTTCAAGGTTTTTGCATCAAAAATTGAAAGCTTTTTTACAGAATTACACAATAAGAATATTTATCATCGCGATGCCCATGGTGGCAACATTATGATTGAAAATGAAACAGGCATTCCTTGCATAATTGATTTTGGTGCTTCTATTGAAATGTCACTGCGATCTGAAGATCCTTATCAGCAAATAAACTTCAATGGCGAAACAGTTATATTCACTCCAGATGAACACAAAATACGGCAAGAGCTGCGTGTTAATTTAAGAGGATTTTTGTTTAAAAAATACGGAAACAAGCACAACTTGTAATAATATAAGAAAACTTGACATTTATTTGATTATATGCTAAAAAGTATAGTCAGGTACATTCCAAGGAGGTGATAAAAATGCTTAAACTAAGCTCATCTTTGCAAATGGCAGCGGAAGAAATTGCCAAAAAAATGCTGGAAAATGACATCAAGGAAAGTACTATTTCCGAAATGCCATCCTGTTTAATCTCCCAAACAAACAAATGTCCGAGCGGTTATATGAGCCTGGGAGAAATCAATGTTAAAGAAACAATTTTTTATTTGTTTCAAATGTTTTAAAAGGCTGTGGAATAACTTCCATAGCCTTCTTTTTTTGCAAAAATAAAAAGAGCGGTTTGATTAACAACCGCTCTATGATTTCAAAATTATCTGAAAAATTTTAACCTCTTTAGGCATTAGCAAAAACCATCCCTTCTGCAAAATCATCACCCCCAACATTTGGCACTATTTCTATTTTCAATCCTTGTTTATCATCTTTGGCTATTCTCATATTTCCACCTGAAACTGCCAAGAGATTGGTGACTCTGCGCAAAGCATTATCCACTGATTTTTTACTGATATTCAAGACAATAATTTGTTGATTATCAATAAAAATAGGGATTCTCATGCAAATAGACCGGGCACATCTGGTTGCAAAATCTATTATCTTCATATCATAAGCTTCTGAATTACTCAAGTCAGATAAGTTTACCTCCCAAAAACAATTCCGCTTGGCTAATTCCATAAAGACAGCTTCGCTTTCCTGTGGATTAGCAGAAACACGTATTTCCTTGCCTGCAAGCCATTCTGGACCAACAGTAACCTTTATAAATGCCATGGTAGCACCCCCCTTTGTTAAATAACATCATTTTAAATCATTCTAATCCTCTACCGCAATTTTGCAAGCAAATGTTTGTATTATCTCAATCCCGCGGTATACTTAAAATATTCATTGAAAGCTCATTTTATTCAAATATTTACCCTTATGACTAAAGAAAAAATAAAAAAGAAACTCATACTTATTGATGGCAATGCTATCATCCATCGGGCGTATCATGCGTTGCCGCCGTTTACAACTAAAAAAGGCGAGTTGGTGAATGCAGTGTATGGTTTTGCCTCTACATTACTCAGTGTGATTGCCGAGTTTAAGCCGGACTACGTCGTGGCGTCTTTTGATTTGGCAGGCAAAACTTTTCGTCATGAAAAATTCGAAGAATATAAAGCCACTAGAGTTAAAGGTGATGATGAATTGTATGCTCAAATTCCCCGAGTCAAAGAAGTGGTCAAGGCTTTCAATATTCCAATCTATGAAATGGCCGGCTTCGAAGCTGACGATGTGATCGGGACAATTGCCACGCAAATAAAAGCCAACGAAGAAGATGTTGAAACTATCATTGTCACTGGCGATATGGATACTTTACAATTGGTAAATGACACCACGAGTGTGTACACGATGAGACGCGGGCTTTCTGATTCAATTATGTATGACAGCGAAAAAGTTTTTGCGCGCTATGGATTAAAGCCTGACCAAATTATTGATTACAAGGCACTGCGTGGTGATCCGTCTGACAACATTCCCGGGGTTAAAGGTATCGGCGAAAAAACTGCGGTTACTTTGTTACAAAAATATATTACTCTCGATGGTGTATATGAAAATATCGAGCCTGCCCGCAATGCTTCGCCCGCCCGAAACGCTTCGCATATCGATGCGGACGGGCATAGCGATGCAGGCGGGGAGATTAAAGGTGCAGTCAAAGATAAACTGGTGCGAGACAAGGCACAAGCCTATCTCAGCAAGGATTTGGCAACCATCGCACTTGATGTTCCTGTCACACTTGAACTAGAAAAATCAGTGCTCAAAGATTTTGATCGCGAAATAATTGTGAAGCTTTTTTCTGAATTAAACTTTTTCAGTCTTATTAAACGATTACCTCAAGACGAAAATGCCAGCGAAGCTGTTGAAAAAACATCCGCTGGTGTTGTTGATTTCAGATATACAATCGCAGATACAAAAAATGCTGATGAACTGATTGCAGAATTTTCTGATGCATTAGAACTTTCAATCGCAACAGAAATTAGTGAGGAAAAACTTACTGGTATTGCAATCTCTTGGAAAACAGGACGCGCCACTTTTTTCCCAAAATCCAGTGATGCATTTCCCAAATTAAAAATTCTGTTAGAAAATCAGGAAATAAAAAAGGTTGGCTATGATTTGAAAACTATTTATAAGCAGCTTTTTACTGAGGAAATTGTGCTGGAGGGAATTTCCTTCGATGCGATGCTGGCTGCCTATGTTTTAAACCCAGGAGAAAAACTTGATTTTGAAAAAATTATTTTTTCAGAGCTTGGAGAAGAAATTACTTTTGAAAAAAAACCAAAGGGACAACTTTCTTTGGTGGAAAATCCTGAAGACCAGCAACTTGCAAAAAATATTGTGTGTCAAAAAGCTGATTATTCCTTGAAATTAAAAATTGCTTTAGAAAAAAGAATTGCAGAAATCTCCGCAGAGCAAAAAGAAGCTGCAAAAACTGACGGGACATTGCAAACGATTTTTTCCCAAATGGAAATGCCTCTTATAAAAATCTTAGCGCAAATGGAGCTCACTGGAATTGAACTTAACACTGTTATTTTCAAGGGTATTTCAGAAAAAATTACCGGGACATTAAAAAATTTAGAGAAGGCAATCTATGATTTTGCCGGCAAAGAATTTAACATCAATTCCCCATCGCAACTTTCTGAAATTCTTTTTGTGACCTTGAATCTTCCAACGACTGATATTAAAAAAACCAAAAAAGGACTTTCAACGGGAGCAGCAGAACTTGAAAAACTTAAAGGTTCACACAAAATAATTTCCAAAATTGAAGAATACCGCGAACTTTTCAAGTTAAAAACAACTTATCTAGATGCTATTCCGAAACTTGTCGACAAAAATTCTCGCATTCACACAACATACAACCAAGCAGTGGCAGCAACAGGGCGACTTTCATCTACTGATCCTAACCTACAAAATATTCCTATTAAAACAGAGCTTGGACAACTTTTACGTACAGCTTTTGTTGCCAAAGAAGGATACAAATTAATAAGCGCCGACTATTCTCAAATTGATTTGCGCTGTGTAGCACACGTTTCCAATGACAAAAAGCTCATTGAAGCATTTCACAGAGGCGATGATATTCATAAACTCACCGCAGCTGAAATAAACAAAGTTCCCCTTTCTCAGGTTACTGAAAAAATGCGCTCTAGCGCCAAAGCTCTGAATTTCGGCATTATATATGGAATGAGTTCTTTTGGCTTTTCTCAATCCGCTGGAATTTCTCGCGAAGATGCACAAAAATTCATCAATTCATATATGGAAAACTTTTCAAACGTGGCTGAATATATGAAAGAAACGCGTGAATTTGCACGAAATAATGGGTATGTGGAAACATTGCTTGGCAGGAGACGAAATTTACACGAAATAAACTCGCCAAATTTTCAAGTTGCCGCTTCGGCAGAAAGAATGGCTATCAATATGCCCATTCAAGGACTGGCAGCTGACATTGTAAAATTAGCTATGATTAAAACTGCCGAAGCATTTTCAAGTGATGCCGATGTGCAAATGATTCTACAAGTGCACGATGAAATCATTCTTGAAGTTAAAACAGATAAAGCCGAAACTGTTGCAAAAAACCTCAAGGAAATTATGGAAAATGTTCATCCCCTACGCGTCCCACTAATTGTTAATGTTAGTATTGGAGACAATTGGGGAGAAATCTAAAACAGGTACGTAGGAATTAGGAATTAGTAATTAGAAAAAACTCCTGCGCTACATAGTGTATTATTTCTGCAACACCCTACAACCTAATTCCTAATTCCTACTAAGCTATCCCATGCCTGAACTTCCGGAAGTACAAACTATCGTGAATGATTTGCAAATATTGACCGGTGATACAATCACTGGTTTTTGGACAGATTTTGAAAAGGCTATCAAAACAAGGAACTTCAAAAAAGCACTTGTAGGAGAAAAAATAAAGAGCATTAAGCGCTTGAGTAAAAATATTGTAATTGAATTGTCCAGTAATAATGCTATTATCATTCATTTAAAAATGACGGGGAAACTCCTGATTAACAAACAAGTCTCAACAAACAACTTACAACAAAAGCATTTGCATCACATTTTTTCTTTGAAAAAAAATAATGCTTTAGTTTTTTCTGACATACGAAAATTTGCGACACTTGAACTGATAAGCCGTGATAAACTTTCTGAAATCGAAAAAACCAAGGGGGTTGATCCTTTTTCTAAAGATTTCACTCTTGAAACTTTTTCGAAAATTATCACCAAGCATAAAAATAAAAACATTAAAAGTATTTTAATGAATCAAGCCGCTATCGCTGGAATTGGAAATATTTATGCCTCGGAAATTCCATATGATGCCAAATTAAACCCTATGCGAAAACTTTCCAGTCTTACTAGCACTGAGATTAGGCTCTTGCATCATTCTATTTTAAAAATACTAACAAAAGCCATCGAAATGAGAGGCACCTCAATCAGTGATTATAGGGATGCAAATGGCAAAAAGGGCGGCTTTCAAAATCAATTAAAAGTATATGGAAAAGCTGGCAAGAAGTGCCACAAATGTGATACAATAATCGCAAAGGAAACTGTTGAACAGCGAAGCACTTTTTACTGTCCAACTTGCCAAAAATAAATTCATAATACAAATTATGCAAATATAATGCTAATACGCAAATATGCAAATAAATTCATTTGCATATACGCATCATTCGCATTAATTCGCGTATTCGTATCATAATCAAATGAACAGAAAACAAACAGGTATCATTGTCCTGGTGGCTATGATAATTGTAGGGGCAATTTTTTATTTCACCAAAGGAAATAAAACTGCCAATGTAAAACAAATCCAAATAAACGGTACCTCCGAGCAACAATCAACAACTCCAGCTAATTCTGGCGATGTTAGCCCTATTTCAGGTCTTACTTGCGCCAACTGGAACAAGCGCTCTTTCGCTGTAATGCAACCAGCCGACGTGTCTGCTCGTCCTCTTGCAGGACTTTCCCAAGCTGATATGGTAGTTGAAATGGTTGCTGTTTATGGCAGCATCACTCGCTTGATGGGTGTGTATGGATGCAACACGCCAGAAGAAGTTGGCTCACTACGAAGTGCACGCCATGATTTTGTACATCTTGCAAAAAGTTTTGATTCTATTTATGTTCATTGGGGGAGAGCTGATATTGAAGAATTCAAAAACGTTCTAAACAGCGGCATTATTGATGATATGAATTGCAATAATGATGCTGGAAAATCAGCAGGTCAGTATTGTTTCCGCAAAGAAGCTGAAGGAAATATGCGAGGAGTTGATACTGGCTACGCAAAATTCGCCAGTTTGATTGAAGGAGCCAAAGCTTTTGGATATAGCACAGAAAACAAATTTGTTGGATATCCTCATCAAGTTGAAGCAGCTCTCGATCAACGCCCAAATGGAGGAAATCTTCGCGTCGCATATGCAAAACCATTTGACGTCGAATATGACTACGACAAAGAAAGCAACTCGTATTTCAGAACTTGGGGTGGTGTTGCCGACACCGACAGAAACAACAAACAAAAGATCGCACCAAAAAATGTTGTTGTGATGATTGCTGATGCAGCGCCAATCAAAGTTGGCGAACAATATGCAAACGTACAGATTGGTGATCCATGGTTTGATCAAAATGACTCAGGCAGCGCCTTTTTCTATCTGAATGGACAGCAATATAAAGGGTCCTGGAAAAAAGACAAGACCAAAATAGACAGCAAACTATTTTTCTTTGACGAACAAGGACAAGAAATAAAATTCGTGCCAGGACAAATTTGGGTTGACATCATCGACCCAGGTCAAGCGCTAAGATGGACACCGGCAGCATAGTGCTTGCAATTTTCAATGATCAATTTACAATTTACAATAAATTCGCTATTCTAGCGAAATAAAAAAATCAACTTGAAGTTTTTCTTGTTTAAAAATTGATAAATTGAAAATTCAATGAAAATTGTGAATTGAAAATTGAAAATTATTTGTATGATTATATTTCTCTACGGCGTCGACAATTTCCGCTCTTTGGAAAAACTCAGCGACCTTAAAAATAAATATTTGGAAAAGAATGGCTCAGGCACAGACCTGAGCGTTCTTGATTATGGCGAAGGTGCTTCAATTGAAAATCTTTCCACCGCTCTTTCAGCGCAAGGACTCTTCTCAACCAAAAGATTAGTTATTTTGAAAAACAGTATGCTCAAAGGCTCAACTGAAGTTCAAAAAGGAATTCTTGCAATTCTCAAAGCCAATCCTGATACAGAAAAAGATGCTGACACTATTGTTATTTTTTATGAAAATGGTAGTCCGAAGAAAAATGGAGCTTTGTATAAATTTCTTTTTAAAATAGCCAAAAGACAAGAATTTGCCCCTCTTGAAGGAGCTCTTCTTACTAATTGGGCGCTAGCATTTGCCAAAACATTATCAGCAGAAATATCTTTTACCAAAAATGCGCTGAATATGCTTTTAGCTGCAACTGGCAGTGATCTCAATGTTCTTAGCAATGAAATTACCAAGTTAGTAAATTTCAGAAATTCTGGAGAAATTACTGACTCGGATGTTGTCTTGTTGGTAAAATCAAAAGTTGATTCAACAATGTTTGAAACAATCGAATCTCTTGTCAGTGGAAACAAATCAAAAACACTGGACCTTTTTCATCAACAACTCACCAAAGGCGAAGATGTTTTTTATATTCTTTCAATGTATACCTATCAAATTCGCACCCTGCTCAAAATCGGAGACTTTTATTGGCAAGGAATGACCAGCGCTCCGCAAATTGCTCAGGCCTCTGGAATTCATCCCTATGTTGTGCAAAAATCTCTTTCTCAAATTCGCAATTTGTCCGAGCAAAAAACCAAGCAAATGCTCCGCGACCTGGCCGAAATAGATTTCAACGCCAAAACCGGCAAAGTTGACCCCATCCTTGCCCTCGACACATTTATTGTCTCATTATAGAAAAACCATCCCAACCGGGATGGTTTTTCTTTTGTCTAAAAGAAATATCGACTATTTTCAAACGTAGAACGTAGCAAATAAAATAAAAATATCTTTCATTTCCAAACAAGCGCAGAAAACAAGACTCCTTAGGTCTTATTTTTTTAGTGCAAGTTTCTTCACAGCAGCATTCAATCTTGATTTCTTGCGAGCTGCGGTGTTCTTTTTAATAACCTTCTTTTGTGCAGCCTTGTCGAGCGCTTTAATGGCAGCCTTAAGCAATTCTTGAGCTTCCTTGACCTTACCTGCTGCTATATTTTCCTTAGTGTCCTTGATAGCATTTCGGAAAACACCCTTTACAACTTTGTTTCGAAGTGTTTTGCGATCAGTCACTCGCATATACTTTTTTGCTGATTTTTTGATTGGCACAGTCGTAATTGAGAATTTACTTTCTTCTGAGAGCATTAGAAGGGAGCAAATTCAATAAAAATTATTTATTTATAAATTGAATACTATGTATTATACACACATAAAGCACCACTTGGCAAGGGTATCGCAAAATAACCAAGAAACAAGATACAAACATCAAACAAATCTCAAATTTCAATAAACAAACGGCTGAAGTTTAAAGTTTGGTTTTGGTTATTGTATCTTGATTTTTGTATCTTGCCTACTGGCTTATCACTACATCCATTATCTCTTCTCCACCAATTTCTTTGTTTATCTTGGCCACAATTTGCTTTCTTTTAAGCAAAATCTCATTTTCCCAAAAAGAGCTACCAGTCTTTAAAAATATTTTCCTATCCCTGAAAGATATTGGCACAATATTCTCCAATCCTTGCCTCCCATATTCATCTTTGATAACTATCTGAAAAACATAAAAAACGCTTTGCTGATCAATAACAACTCCCCTGCTCAATGTTTTTTTGTTTATAAAAGACCCAAGAGTTTTCATTATTTACAGAATTAGCTTAATTATGAAAAAGCTACTACGCATTTTGCTAATCAGTTTTCTTTTGAGGCCGTTGGCGGAGGCAGTAGGCAAGAGCGATTGGCCATAACTTTCGGCCAAGAGCGTGCCGAAAAAGGAAATTGATTAGCAAAAACCTGGATTCCCGTTTTCACGGGAATGACAGTGGGGATGTCAGTTCTTTATAGGCATAATAATATAAGTATAATTGAGCATTTCCTCTTTCTTTTCTCCTTGCACCATACGAAGAACTGCTGGGGATGCGCCGCTGTTCATCAACAAAACCAAATGCGAGGTGGAAATTGCTTGCAATCCGTCTACCATATATCGAGGATTAAAAAGTGCTTCTTGATCAGGACCCTCAATTTGCGCACTCAAAATTGTTTTGTTTTCGCCAACTTCTTCTGCTTTTGATTGAACATAAATCTCCTTGGCCTGCGAATTCACGGTGAATTTAACTTCTCCTGCCTTGCTGTGAGTAAAAATTCCTGCAATTTTTACAGCGCGCAAAACCTCATCTTTCGGAAGAAAAACTTTGGTCGTAAATTCTTGAGGAATAATTTGCTGATAAGGTGGATATTTTCCATTAATCAAACGTGAAACAATGCGCACATTGTCAATTTGAAAAAATATCTGACTTTCTTCAATACCAATCTTAATGTCCTGTGTCTCAGGATTAATCACGCGAAACAACTCTGAAATTGTGTTAAGTGGCACAATAACAGAATTTGTCTTTTCAATAAACAAATCATAAGCTTGTGAATTGTCTTTTATCAGCGTTACAACAGCCTCAGCCAAACGAAAACTGTCCGTAGCAGCTAATCGCACTTCAAGCTTGTCCAGCACGAAATTAAGACCAGTAAGTTCAGGACGAGTGCTATCAAGCGAAACACAAACAGCCAAACGTGGAATCACTTCTTTCATTTCTTGAGCAGGCAGAGAAAAAAGGAATTCTCCTTCCATTTCTGGAATAATCGGAAAATCCTGAGCTTGCAATCCTTTTATTTGTGCTTTAGATGAGCCACTTTCGATATGCAGAGTTTGATCAACAACACTAAGTGAAACGGTTCCAACATTTGGGATGTTGTTCACAAAATTGCTAAGTAGTCGAGCCGGAACGGTTATTTTCCCCTCTTCTTCTATTTTTGCTCCAATTTTCAGAAAAACCCCAATTTCAAGGTTTGTTGCTGAAATTTTAAGCATTCCATTATCAGTTTCAAGCAAGATATTTTCCAAAATTGGCAAAGTGATTTGCTTGCCTACAACTCTTTCTGTGCTATAAATAGCCTTTTTGAAATTTTCTTGAGTACAAGTTAGCTTCATATATTTGAATATTCTTAGACCTTCTAAATTATTTTCCACTTATCCACAACTTATTAACAATCAGTTTATCGCTCTATTGAGCCTACACTGCGTATATTCTCTCTCTAAGCACTGCAACATCCTCACGTACTTTTTCGTCTGTTTCCATTTCCCTGTTTATTTTTTCATAAGCGTGCAGCGCTGTTGTGTGGTCACGCCCTCCAAATTGAGTTCCAATACTTGGATATGAAGCGCTGAGCTCACTACGCATCAAATACATTGCGATATGACGGGCATAAGCAATTTCTTTCTTGCGCCCCTTTTCAATGAGTTCCTTGGTTGAAATATTGAAATATTGTGAAATAGCTTCAATCACGTTTTGCGCTTGAACGCCTTTCTTTTTTCCACTTGAAATTATTTCAGCCAAGGCTTGCTGAACAAATTTTAAGGTTGGCAATTTCTTGTTGAACTCGCAAGCAGCGATAATTCTGTTAAGAGCCCCTTCAAGCTCGCGAATATTATTCTTCACGTTTTCAGCAATAAACCTGATTGCCTCCTCGTCCAAGTAAAAATTATTTTCTGCAGATTTTGTTTTCAAAATTGCAATTCTGGTTTCAATATCAGGTTTTCCAATATCAGCAATCATTCCACCCTCAAAGCGTGATCTGAGACGATCCTCCAGTGTGGCAATTGCTTTTGGAGGGCGATCAGAACTAATCACAATCTGCTTATTTATTTGATAAAGCGCATTAAAAATGTGGAAAAATTCATTTTGCGTTTTTTCCTTTCCCGCCAAGAATTGCACATCATCAATAATAAGCAAGTCTATCGCTTGATAGGCAGATTTAAAGTCATTTACTGTTTGATTGCGGATAGAGTCAATTAATTCATTGGCAAAACGCTCTGAGGTGATATATTTGATTCTTCTTGATGGATCATTTGCCAACACTTCATTGCCAATTGATTGCAGCAAATGTGTTTTGCCAAGCCCAACTCCACCATAAATAAAAAGTGGATTGTATATTTTTCCCAAATTTTGAGAAACAGCGAAGCAAGCCGCGCGAGCCAATTCATTGTTCTCGCCGATAATAAAATTTTCAAAGGTATAACGTGCGTTTATATTGTTTTCATAGGGAGCATTTGTCTGCCCAGTATGCATCATCGGCTGAATTGGACGTTGCGCAAAATTGCCACCCTGTTGAATTTCCTGTACCAATTGTTGCTCCAAAACCGGGGCTGCGGAATCCATTTTCTTTATTTCATTAAGCGGCGCTTGCTCATTACTATAAATGATGCAGCTTATTTCTTTGATATCATCCTGAAAATTTCTCAGCGCCCTGAATATATATGTATTGTATTTGTTTTCCAACCATTCCTTTGCAAAGCCATTTGGCACACCAATAACGACCTTGCCATTTTCGTTGGAAAGAATTGTTGTATTTTTAAACCAGGTGCTAAAGTTAGCCTTTGAAATAGAAAGTTCTATTTCTCCAAGCGCGGCCTGCCAAAGTTCTGCATTATTCATACCCGGTAGTAGAAATTTAAATGAGACACGCTCAAATAAAATTTCTTTACACCCCCAATTAAGATTAAAATACTCCTATCCCATCAATCCCCCGGCACAATAAAGGGTATTAATACCCCAGGGCAATCCCTGGACCCTTTGGGCTTTCGAGGCAAGCCTCGAGGTATTAAACCTTTTGGTATCGTCGTTCACTCGGAAATGCTTGTCTACTGACAATCATTTCGCTCGTTTCACTAGATAATAAATTTTTAAATTTTAAATTTTCACTACCGGGTATATAATTTTATTCTATTAATAGTGCAAAAAAATTATATCACGCCTGACTGGGTCCTGCCAGTAATTCAAGCCTGCGACTGTTAATAATGTGTGGATAAGTGGATAAGTCTGTTTTTTCCCTTTCCTCGGCTATATTTTTGCAACTTTAACCATAAATACTATTCGATTTAACACTGTAAATCTAGAATATCCCTTCTTATCCACTCTTGTCAATCATTCTTACTGTTTTTTTTAAAGAGAAACATAGTTGTCAAAAACCAATTACGCAAAAATAAACCTCTGTTGCGCCATTTTTTCGAAATGACCGGGTTGACTTTTTTATTCAGACTGATACACTTATTTATAGTATTCCTTAGAATCCTGCTGACTAAGATTTAGTGATATTTTTTATTCAAACAGCTATTACAGGAAAACGGATATTTCATATTAATAAAAAGGGTTATTGGTACCTTTTTGTTATTGTCGCTCGCTCGGAAATGAAAGTGCACTTTCATTTCACTCACTCCGCTAAATAATAAATTAATCAAATACATATTATGAAACGCACATATCAACCAAAAAAAGGGAAAAGAAAAAGCCGTCATGGATTTCTTGAGCGTATGAGTACTAAAAATGGAGTTGCCGTAATCAAAAGACGCAGACAAGCTGGTCGCAAAAAACTTTCAGTTTAAAAAAATATGCCACTTGTATGGCAGTTTGGTAAATATATATGCTCCCATTCAAACACAGATTGAAAAAGCGCGAGGATTTTGCCCAAGTATTTTCTAAGGGAGCATATGCCGGATTTGATGGTCTTTCCATTAAGTTCGCAAAAAATTCTTTACCTGTATCCAGAATTGGATTTCCTGTCGGTAAAAATTATTCAAAAAAAGCTGTCGTTCGAAATCGTACAAGAAGAATACTTCGAAAAGCTTGCAGCGAATATCTTGATAAGCTCAAACCTGGCTTTGATATAATCGTCCTTATTAAATCAGATTATCAAAATATTGAACTTTCAAAGGTTATCAGTGAATTACAAAATGTTTTCTCTAAGGCTAATTTACTCATATAATATCCCTTCTTAAGGCGGGATACAAAAAAACAAAATGCTAGCCCTCTTTCATACAGCTATCTACCAACCTTTATACAACATTCTTATACTATTTTATAATATTGTTCCTGGTAAGGATTTTGGTATCTCTATCATACTTATTACTATTTTGCTGAGAACTGTTTTGATCCCACTTTATAAAAAACAGATTGAATCACAAAAAAAGCTGCAGGAGTTGCAACCAAAGATCAAAGAACTTCAAGAAAGAACCAAGGGAAATAAGGAGCAACAGACCAAGCAACTGATGGAACTTTATAAGGAGCACAAAACTAATCCTTTTTCTGGCTGCTTGCCTCTTATTGTTCAATTGGTTTTCTTGATTGCTATTTATCAAGTTTTAATCAAAATTTCAAGCAATGGTCTTGTCGTTGATCCTTCACAACTTTATTCTTTTGTAAAAGACCCTGGCAAAATAAATCAATTCTTTATTTCTTTGGTTGATTTGACCAAGCCAAGTATTGTTATTGCCGTGCTGGCTGCAATTGCGCAATATTTCCAAACAAAGATGCTGATGGCAAGCCAACCTGTAACTCCTAAAAAAGATGATTCAGGCCAACCAGATATGGCACAAATTATGAGCAAGCAGATGCTTTATCTTGGACCCTTTCTAACATTATTTATCGGTATTAAGTTTCCAGCAGGACTATCTCTTTACTGGCTAGCTGGAACATTGTTTATGTTAATACAACAAATTGTTATTGAAAAAAAATCCAAACAAGATTAATATTTCATTTTATATAATCATATGGACGAAAAAACAACGGCTGTCATAAAAAAAACGATTGAAGAATTGCTCACAAAAATGGGATTTTCCGGAAAAGTTACGCTCATTGAGTCGACAGACGAGGATAGTGTCACCTGTGACATCGCAGCAGACAGCGATTCAAATTTTCTTATCGGACAACATGGTGTTAATTTACAAGCATTGCAACATTTGGCAAGATTGATCGTTAGAAAACACATTCCAGAAAAAATCAGATTTACATTGGACATAAACAATTATAGACAACAGAAAAATCAATCTGTTATAGAACAAGCTAAAATTGCTGCCAACGAAGCAATCACCCAGGGACGCAGTGTTTTTATGCAACCTATGTCAACTTATGAACGCAGAATTGTTCATATGGAACTTTCTCAAAACCCGCAAATTTCAACTGAAAGTATCGGTGAGGGAGAAAACAGAAAAGTTGTCATCAAGCCAGCCAATTTGATTGACTAGTTTTTATAATGTCATTTCTACAAATACAGGACTTACGCACTTTCTCAACTATTTCTTATTTGGCACGCTTTTGGATGAATATTCAATATCCAAAAGCTCAAAGAGTTGCTGTCGCCAACTATTGGCCAAAAAATAAATGTTTCGAAACGCGTAACTTCCAAGATAACTAATGGCAATCGCACGAAAAATTGCTTACAATGTGATTTTTAATGCAATCACAAAAATATTATCCACCATTCTTGCGCTGGTAGGGATTGGTTTTATCACGCGTTACCTAGGAAAAGAAGGCTTTGGCGATTATTCTACCGTCTTAGCTTTTTTTGCTTTTTTCGGCAGTGTGGCAGATCTCGGTCTTTACGCTATCACAGCTAGAGACATTTCAAGAGCTGATGCAGATGAGAAAAAAATTCTTGGCAACGCCTTTTCCTTGCGATTGATCTCATCTATTGCTGTTTTTCTGGTGACGCCAATTTTAGTCTTCTTCCTGCCTTATTCTCAAGATGTAAAAATTGGTATTCTTATTGCTGCTGCCTCTTTTGTTTTCTCTTCCACCTATATGGTTCTCAATGGTGTTTTTCAAAAAAATCTTGCTATGGACAAGGTTGCCACTGCTGAAGTTTTGGGGAAAATAATTCAAATTAGCATTATTATTCTTGCCGTGCGCAATGACCTTGGCTTCATCACCATTATCTTATCCATCCTGGCTGCTATGATTTTCAATTTTGCAGTGGTCTTATTATTGGTACAAAAATACATACCACTAAAATTACAATTTGATTTTGTTTATTGGAAAAAATTCCTAAAAGAATCTGCACCGCTTGGTTTTTCAGCAATTGTGATCTTTGTTTATTTCAAAATAGATACCATTTTACTATCCGTCCTTAAAACAAACGCAGAAGTTGGAATTTATAACGCCGCCTATAAAGTTATTGAAAACCTCTCATTCTTTCCTGCAATGATTATTGGGCTTATGTTTCCTATGTTTTCGCGTCATATCTTTTCTGACAAAAAACATTTTGCTCATTTGGCAAATGAAACTATTAAAGTTTTCTTTATTATTATTGTGCCACTCATTATTGGCACCCTTTTTCTTTCAGAAGGAATTATCAATCTTATAGGAGGCTCGGCTTTCTCGCAGGCTGCTAACACTCTACGAATACTTATTTTTGCACTTGCTTTCATCTTTTTTGGCGGACTGTTTAATAATATTCTTATCGCTAGCAATAACCAGAAAAAAATGCTTTGGATGTTAATAGGTTGCGCATTATTTAACGTTTCTGCTAATCTTATTTTTATTCCAACTTATTCTTACACCGCTTCGGCTGTTATTTCAACGATGACGGAGTTTTTGGTTGCTTTCATAGGGCTTGTTCTTACTATAAAATATACAGGCTTTAAACCTTCACCAAAATATCTGCTGCGCATTTTATTTTCCGGATTTGCAATGGCAATCTTCCTTTTTATTTTCAAATCATACAGTTTTTTAACACTCGTGATTGGAAGTTCTATTTTTTACATTCTTTTGCTCTGGCTCACCAGAACTATTACCATAAAAGAATTGCGCAGTATTGTGAGTAACAAATAAAAATCTAAGCACTTGTCATGCCCGCACCCGTTACACGAGCATAAACTCCGGCGGGAATCCAGAACTTCGCCTGAATAGTGCGCGCAGCTGGATTCCGGATCAAGTCCGGAATGACAAAAAAAATATGAATTCCACCTTTCCAAAAATTTTTGTTATCATTCTGAATTTTAATGGCAAGGCCACATTGCCAAATTGCCTTACTTCTGTTTTTCAATCAGATTATTCCAACTTTGAAATTGTCGTTGTTGATAACAACTCAACAGACGAATCTTTTGAAAAAGCTAAACTTAGTTTTTCACGCTCACATTTCATTAAAAATTCTGAGAATATCGGCTTTTCAAAGGGCAACAATGTTGGCATTCGCTATGCACTAGAAAAATTTGCGGACTATGTTTTTGTTTTGAACAATGACACTATTTTAGAAAAAACAACTCTTTCTTCGCTTATACAAACTGCTGAAAAAAATCCACTTGCCGGAATCATAAGCCCGATTATCTTAACTAACAACAATCAAAGTGTTTGGTTTGCTGGTGGAAAAATACAATGGGGGAAAATGAAAGCTATTCACCTAACTGAAAAAATTTCCGATTCTCCCTATTCTTCAGAATATCTTAGCGGCTGCGCGATGCTTATCAAAAAAGAGGTTTTTAAAAAAATTGGTCTTTTTGATGAACGCTTTTTTTTGTATTACGAAGATGCTGATTTTTCTCTGCGTTCAAAAAAGGCTGGTTTTGAATTATTAATAGATCCGACAACCACCATTCAGCACCTGGAACAAAGCGCTGTTAACGATGCAAAAAATTATTGGCTTGTATTATCTGGTCTTTTGTTTTTTCAAACACACAGCTCTATTTTTTGGAAAGTATGGCTTTTTTGCTATCTTCTACTGCGAAAAACAAAAAATTTTTACAGCATACACATTAAAAAAGATTTTTCTGCATCAAAAATTCATCAAGCATACAAAGATTTTAAAAAATTATATTAAACTAACTCGAGCACTTCTTCTTTGTCATTCTCGCGGAGGCGGGTCTTGATGCCCCCTGAGGGTGAATCCAGTTTAAAATGAAGGCCTAGATTACCTTTTTCAAGAGAATGGCATAGCGCAGATTAAACTGGCTCAGTGCTAGAGGTTTAAATAGTTTTGAAAATTTATGGATATTTCTATTATCATTCCCAATTATAAAAGCGAGCACTATCTTTCTCGTTGCATACAAACAATACAAGCGCATTCTACTGGCAGCTTATTTGAAATTATCATCATAAACAATGACACCACGCCGATAACAAGCATCTTGCCAGCTGAAAATGTGCACTTGATTGAAAATGGAATCAACGAAGGTTTTGCTAATGCTTGCAATCGTGGAGCCAAAATTGCAAAAGGAGAATTTCTATTCTTTTTAAATCCAGACACTGAAATTGAAAGCGGAAACATCACGGATTTATTTGCCGCACTAAAAAACCAATCCACAGGCATAGCTGCACCACAACTCACAATTCCGTCTGGAGAAGAGCAGCAATGGAGCGCGGGCTATGAAATAAATCTTTGGACTACCATAAAAAACAACTTGGGCTTTATTAAAAGCAAAAAATTATGGAAACAAAATAATATTATTGAAGCAGACTGGGTCAGTGGTGCAGCCTTTCTTATCAAAAAAACACTCTTTGAAAGCATCTCTGGTTTTGATGAAAAGTTTTTTATGTATTTTGAAGATGTTGATCTTTGCAAAAGAATCAAGGCAAAAAATTTAAAAGTATTAGTACTACCATCTGTCCGCGTCTTGCATATCGGCGGACAAAGTTTCAAAAATTCTGCTCAACAAAAAAAATATTACTATGCATCCCAGGATTATTACTTTAAAAAACATTTTGGAAATTTTTCTTTATTTTTTTTAAAGTTACTGCGAATACCATTTTTATTTTTCAAAAAAAATTGGTTCTGCTCAATATGTGGTTTTAGAAAATAATATATGTTTTTTGTTTCGCCTGTTTTCTCTTGAGAAGCCGCTTCCTGCGAAATAGCAATCAAGAGCGATTGGCCATAGATTTCGGCCAAGAGCGTGCCGAAAGAGGAAACAGGCGAAACAAAAAACATATACCGTGTATGACCCCAAAAAAATTAAATACCTATTTAAATACCAATGCGATTATTCCAAGTTTTAAAATTATTCATAACTGAAAATAATATTTTTTATTATACATTTTTAATCTTTTGCGCCCTTTTGCCTTTTCAATTTGCGCTTAATCCAAGAGAGGGTTTTGATCTGGCTATTATAAGAGTATTGATTTCACTGGTGTTTTTAGCTTGGATATTTGTTAGCTTAAAAAATAAAGAAAAAATATTTAAATTAAATTGGACAACTGCCTTATTGGGAATACTGCTTGTTCTTGCGATTATTTCTATTTTATTTTCTCCAAACACTTCTTGGTCGGTGCGAAAAATTCTTTTTCCGCTTTCTATGGCACCACTTTATTTTTTAGCTGCAAACATTTTAAATAATACACACAAGCAAAAGAAAGCTTTTTTATTTCTTGTCAGCAGCGCCACTGTCTTAGCTTGGATTGGAATAATTCAGTTTGTTTCTCAATTTATTTTTGGAATTGACAGTGTTTCTCTTTTTTTGTCTACCTATATTGCACCTTTTTTTCTTGGCAAAACATTTGCAGCTGCAGTTCTTGCTTATCCAAGTTGGCTAATAAATAGCGGCGGGACAACATATATGCGGGCAATTGCAATTTTTCCTGATCCTCATATGTTGTCTTATTATCTTGGAATGCTTATTCCTTTTTCTATTGCAATTTGGGCAACAGCCACTTCACACAAAAAATGGCTCCTTTTTTCAACACTATCCTTGATTATTGCAGATGCTTTGACTTTCACGCGAGGAGGATACGTAGCACTAATAGCGGGAGCAGTTATAGTTTTGCCACTAGTTTCATTAAAAACTGCGAAAAAAATAATAGCTGGCGCTGGAATTTTTGTTTTTTTATTTATGATTGCCCCACACAATCCAGTGGCTAGTAGATTTTCATCTTCTTTTGATGTTCAAGAAGGTTCAAACCAAGCACGCCTCTCTAATTGGCAGCAAGCAATTGCAATCATAAAAGATAATCCTTTTGGTGTTGGTATCGGAGCATATTCGCTAACGGTAAAACCAGGCACAACTTATCGCGAGCCTATTTATGCTCATAATACATATCTGGATATCACTGCCGAGCTTGGCATTGTTGCTACCGTTATTTTTATTATGCTTTTATTAATCACAATAAAGAGTTTTTGGATACTATCAAAAACGCAGCCATTTTTTATTGCAGGGGTTGCAAGCATTACTATTTTTGCAGTTCATTCACTGGTTGAAAATCCATTATATTCAGTACATATTTTACCGCTATTTTTGATAATACTCGCACTAAGCGTTTCAAACCATTCCTATGAAAAAACTACTGACTCCAATTAATATTTTTTTGTTTGTAATTCTTTGTATACCTCTTTATCTAATTAAAGTGAGCGTTTTTGGATTGCCAACGAACATTCTAGAATTATTAGCATTATGCGCAACTGTATTAGTTTTTCTTCAAAATAAACAGGCGTTGGCAACTAAGCTGCGCTCCGCTCCTACATTATTTCTTTTTAGTTCAACACTAGTGATTTTGGGCGTGTCATCTTCAATGCTTTTTAATGATAATCAGATTGCTGGCCTTGGAATCTTAAAAGGTTGGTTTATTATTCCTATGTTTTTTTCTTTTGCTGTTTATACTATATTAAAATCAGATACTGACATAAAAAAAATCTTTGCAAGTATTTATTTTTCAGCCGCTGTAGTTGCGGCAGTAGCTATTTTTTATAAGCTTTTTGGAATTACCACCTATGATAACCGTTTAAGCGCATTTTATTTGTCGCCAAATCAATTGGCAATGTATTTAGCTCCGGGTATTTTTTTTGGATTATACTTTTTACTAACAGCAATTTTGCAAAAAGATTATTTTAAAAAAATATTCTTACATACCACACTTTTAACAATGATCCTTATTTCGCTTTATTACACTTATTCCTATGCTGCTTGGTTGGCAGTACTTTTTTCTCTTGCAATAACTTTATTTGTGCAACTTTGTCATTCCCGCGGAGGCGGGAATCCAGATTCGACACAAATTTTTACCATCTTATCAAGTAAAAAACTTGCTGAGACCAATACGGACTTGATCCGGAATAACAAATTTCTAGGGATCAAAGCAATATTTATCGCTGTTTTATTTTTACTTACTTGCTTGCCTATTTTATTTTTTTCTCAAATAAACACGGAAAAATTTTCGACCCTTACCAGTCTTTCCCAGCATTCTTCCCTTGTTTCACGTATAACAATCTGGAAAGTTTCCACTCAGCTAATTAAGGATAATTTTATTATTGGCATAGGACCAGGCAACTTTCAGCCCTCGTATTTAGCAATGCAAAAATATTATCCTCCGTATTTAGAGTGGGCAGTCCCACAGCCGCATAATATCTTTTTGGCTTTCTGGCTGCAAGCTGGATTAATTGGGTTTGTCGGCTTTTTAGTATTACTCTTTTTTATTTTTAAAACACTCTGGAAATTATTAAAAAACAAAAAAAGCGCAGCTCTCGCCGCACCACTATTTGGTTTTTTTGTTTATACAATATTGCACGGATTGTTCGATACAACTTATTGGAAAAATGATTTGGCCTTTTTGTTCTGGATTTGTATCTTCTTAATTGTTTTACTTAGAAATTATTTTTTGAAAATAATTTAGGTATTATTTACATGGAAAGATGGTGCTGTCATAGTTGGATATGGACGACAATAAACTCCAGCTGCATTATATTTAACGCATCCTGCTGCAGTGTCTTCATATACAGGCTTTAATCCAGCAGATACAATTGCGTCATATAACTTTTTTACCGCTTGCACATCCCCTTTGTTTGTTTTTAAATTAACATCCGCGCAAGTTCCATTTCCATGACAAGAGCTCGAATGATTAACCGTTACTGGCCAACCCTCCGTTATCCATGCATTTTGCCCTTGTAAAGCTGTTCGTAATTTTTCTGCCAGTGGCTTATGCAAAGAACAGGGGGATTCTTTACAAATATCAGCCACGGAAACACATTCCTTTTGGCAAATAGTTGATCCCTGGGGGTTGCTCGCATCAATATTATCAAATTTAATAGCCACCGGCGTGAAACTCAAATTTATCTTGGTCAGCTCAGGATTAATCACATAGAGGATGAGATATGCTCCTAGAGCTGCCACGATGCCCAACAGCGCATCCCAAATGATTCCTCTAGCATTGCCTGCTGTTGATGTATTTCCTGCACTAGCCATATACATAAAGCCGCCTACCACTAGCATAAAGAGTCCTGCTATTCCTACTGTCCAGATTCCAAATTTATATATTGCCAAAATCATTGTTGGAAGATCTGTGAGGACTGATCCTGCTTTAAAAAAGCCAGGGAACGATTCAAGGAGGGTGTAGTTGAATTTTTTCGGTTGAGGTTGAGATGACTGTACTGACGCAACAGGCACAGTTGGAGTTTTTGTAACCTTAGTTGTTCCAAGATTTAATAGATCTGAATAACTATAATAGGCTGTTCCTTGATTTGCACACTGTTGGTTACATGCGTCATCATTATTAGTGTCAAACTTACTATCCATAGGATAATAAAAAGGAATCAAACTTCCCTTTACACATAAACAGTTATACAGCCTCCTAAAACCAATATTAGCCACATCTGAAAAACTATAGTATTTTGCATTATTAACGCTCATACATGCCTGCTTGCAACTATTTGAATCTGTTACATCATATTCTGCATCTTTATTATATACACCGGGAATTGCACCACCTGAAGAACAAATGCAATTACTGTCTGCTTTTACATTACTCACAAATAAAAAACCACCAAAAAACAATCCTGTCAAAAGAATTGCAAAAAATATTTTCTTGTTATGTTTTTTTATTTTATTTTTCATTTTTAATCTAAACTACCAACTAAACGCTACAATTCTAACCGATATAGTTTTTGATCTATCTTATTTACAAAATAAAGTGCATCTTCTGTGGCGGAAAGAAACATATTACTGGAATCATATTTTCCTTTGATATCAGCGGTCTCAATAATGCGTTCTTTCTCTCCAGTTGTAATATCCATTTTCCAAAAAGTATCCTCTGTATTAAATTTGTTTTCCTGATAATCATTCGGCATAACTACCCCAGCAGGAATTCCGCCCGGAAGAGCATAGTATATTGTTTTATTATCCAATGACCAAGCGCATTTAGAAACAAGGGTTGGAATATTAAGCTCTTGATATTTGCCGTCTATCGTAACCACTCCAAGTAAAACAGTTTTAGTATCCTTATTTGGCAATGAACTTACAATGGCCTTGCTTCCATCTGGCGACCACAAATAATCAGCACCATATTTTCCACTCAAGATTGTTTTTGCTTCTCCCCCCGTTATACTAATCACCTGCAACTGTGTCTCCTCAATGGCATTTGGAGAATTCCAATATGAAATAAGAGATGTGCTTGGCACTGGAGCAATGTTAAGATTTTTTGCTGTGATGTCGGCAATTTTTTGCCAATCACTACCATCAGGATTAGATATATTCAAAGTTCTTTCTTTGGATATGCTATTGAAATATTTGTAGAAAATTTTCGTTCCCAAATTATCCCAAACTACAGTATCCAATCCGTTTTTTAATAACGAACCTGTTTGCGCTTGATGATCATAAAAATAAAATGAATTTTGTTCCTCCTTTTGTATTGTCGTCAAAACTTTATTATGATCAGCTGACCACAATGCATTTTTAAGTCCAAGCACTTTTACAGTTGTAATCTGCTCTTTTTTTGCACCATCGGAATCCATCTTCCAAACAATTCCAGTAAGTGCATCGTAATATTTAATTTCTTCAGTTTTTTTATCAACAATCGGACCAATGACCGCACCGTCACTTATACTTGTGATCTTTTCAGGTTTTATCGGAACGATACTGTTTTTTGTTTCTACGGATGTTGTCTGTATGATCGCAGGCTCTTCTTTTTTAAATGCAAAATTATAGATGCCCAAAAAAATAAGCACTACCACCAACAAAACTGCCGATATTATAAATATTTTTTTCATTTTTTGTTTTTATATTTTATTTAAAATAACATTTGGATCTTTCATTCGCACCCCATTGCGCCCAGCTATTGCCATCGGCATTATAGATGCTGTTTGCAGTCGCTATGTTATTTGAGGTATTTTTAGCCGCAACAACACAGTCTACGTAAAGCTTTGCTGAATAAGAATCATTTTTAACTCGACAACTATGATCTTTAGCGGTGTACTGACTAGTAAACGCACTCGGGCACGGCAATCCTCCAATTGGATGTACGGTAATATTTATCTGAAAAAGTCCCCAGGATGCAACACTTCCATCAGCACATATATCAACAGTGCTTGCAATTGATTTTCCATTACTCTCCCCATTACATATACTTGATGCTTCCGTTGCTTTTGATCCAAATGTGCTTGTAAGAGTTGCAACACTACATTCTGAAGTTGTTGCTGGCTTACAAACACCAGCAGGTCCCATTGGCGTACCCATAGTTTCAGTTACCTCCACCGGTGTAAAACTCAAATTAATTTTCGTCAACTCTGGATTAATCACATAGAGGATTAAATATGCTCCTAGAGCTGCCACGATGCCCAACAGCGCATCCCAAATGATTCCTCTAGCATTGCCTGCTGTAGATGTGTTTCCTGCACTAGCCATATACATAAAGCCTCCTACTACTAACATAAACAGTCCTGCTATTCCTACTGTCCAGATTCCAAATTTGTATATTGCCAGAATCATTGTTGGGAGATCTGTGAGGGTTGATCCTGCTTTAAAAAAACCAGGGAATGATTCGAGGAGGGTGTAATTGAATTTTTTGGTGTTTTGTGTTGTTGCAGGTGTTTTTGAAAAATTTAAATCTGAGGAATCTAATATAACATCTACACCCTGATCATTTGGTGTTCCGTTGATAATTGCATTGGCATCAGCTTGCGATTGAATTCCACAATCTCCGGTGGCTGATAAGACTGACTTTCCAGTCGGACATGCACATTTATTATTTATCCAGCTTCCTCCACTTCTCGTACAAGCCTGTTGATCTTCTATTGCAAATGCATTACTTATTTTAATTGTTAAAAAACCACCAAAAAACAATCCCGCCAAAAGAATTGCAAAAAATATTTTCTTGTTATGTTTTTTTATTTTATTTTTCATTTTTACTAAACATCATTCACTTTCTTTTTTGAAAAGTGTTTCCGGAATAAAGGCAAACAGCAAACCAGTTACCATCAACAACAAAACCGAAGTTAAAGAAATTTTAAGCAAGAACATCAACTGCTCCGGCAAATGTGTGATCAAACTAGCACCAAAAAAATTCGCTTTTGATGCGGCAACAACTTCTCCAGATCCAGCAATAACATCAAGTTGAATGTTGGCATTTTGATTTTCTTCAACAGCCTCTTCCGGCGCTACCCCCCAATTTCTATAAAGTGCTTTACGAATATTATTAAGTTGATCTTCATTTCCTAGCAAATAGTGAGCACTAAGTCCTATATTGTAGCTTTCACCAGGCATTTTGTCCAAGGGAAATAATATTTGATTTTGATTTTGGTATTCCGATATTATTTGTCCATCAATCGACCAGTCAAATCCAGCTTGTCCATTTTTCCAGGCTGGATAAAAGGCGGCTCCCAACATTATAGTCTTACCAGTATTAGCTTCTAAAACCTGCGTGCTATAATCAGGGTATCTATTACCATTTAAATCTTTATAATACCCGAGTAATTTTGGCCAAACATTTCCATCTGCAGCAATTATCTGTAACTGCGGCTCGATGATAACAAAATGCCTACTGACCTCAATCGGTTCGTTTGTTTTTGTGTCTATAGCTTTCGCTACCACCTCCACAGCCTCTCCTGGATTACCAAGTATTGGAAAAAACAGAGCATTTCCATTCACCTGAGTGCATTGAGTCTTGGAAACACTAGCACTACAAGATATTGGGTTACCATTGACCGTCCAAGAAAAAGTACTTCCGCTAAGGTTTGCACCATTTGAATTTGGAACCATAAGCCCCAAGATTTCATTTTTAGTTACATAACAAGTTGATTTTCCTGCTTGATCACTACAAAGTTCTGTCTCATTGGTATTATTCATTAAAAGATCACCGTCACTTTTAGCAACAACTTGATACACGCGTATTTCATTTTGCTGCTGCCTGACTCTAACCACAACATCGCCTTGTGCGGACTGACCTCCATCAGCTGCAGTACCATTTATTTTTACACGAACCTTCAGATAAAAAACTCCATTATACTTGCTAGGATCCAATAATCCTTTTTTAATAAAATCATCATCCATATTTAAATACACAGCTAATTCTTTTTTATCCATACCTATTATAGCGTCTGTAAAAAGAGCACCTGTACTCTCCATACCTGTTGTTATATCAACCCAACTAGTTGTATCAATTGGAGCATCTGAGCCATCCCTGCTTTTTTGCACTGACCAGCTATATACAAGGCTATTGGGATCTTTAAGGTTTGATGCATTTGCTGAAACATTTAAAATATCCCCCTTGCCGTTAGGGTCATTGATTGGATTTTCTGGTGTTGCCACAAGTTCCACTTTTAAGCCCGAAGTGCCATCGTCATCAGGCGTTATTAAATTTTCCTCTAAACAATTATCCAGGTCGAATTCAGCTGTCAAAAATCCCTTTTTTGTCACACCCGAGCCTTCCACATAAAAACCTACATTATTTTCATCTTTATTTAGTTTATCAAGATCACTGCATATACCCTTAGAAAATGCCCAGGTTCTCTTGTTTGTTGAATCTGCATGATCTGTTGATAAAACACTATCTCCCTCCACTACCACACCAATTTGATCTCCAGGTGAAAACATCCAGCTAAATTTATCCACGCCCAAACCGATGACGGCCTCTTCATCCTTTTGTATTCCATTCGTGGAAATTTTTGCCGGATCAGCACCCCAGAATTTCTTTTCTGCTAATGTAAATTTTCCATCACCCGTCATTTCTCCTGGAACTTTTGCAAAAAGATGTTTACACATATTAGCACCTCGCTTAAAGCCACAGGTTGGCTTAAGTGTCGAATTTCCATTTACACTATCTGTCATACTATTTTTTGTAGTAACACATAATTGCCCTTCAATAGTGGAAAAGATTTTGTTTTTTTCATTTAAAAATTCCGGCACAGGTGATGATATTGTTGTGTTTAAGGGTGTTGGCTTGAAAATATATTGGCAAATATTCGCATTATCACTACTTGTAATAGGGAGAGAGGGAGCAAAAATTACGCCTTTAGCCGGGTTACTATCCGAAGCATTTTCTGGAAAAATAGTATTGCCCGTATTTTTCACACATACAGCAGTCTGGTCATCCGCGCGACAATCAATCTCTGTTTTATAATTTTTAAGATCAGTTACTTTACATTTTTGCAGACTTTCATTAATATTTTTGTCTGAACTTATTTCTGTGTCAACACATATACTGCCAATATTTTCTGTAACTAACTTACTGATTGTATATGCCGCAGGCGGCGTTGCCGCTGCCGCAATATTTGCGGCAAGTTGATCATAGGAAGGATTAAGCACACCACAAGTGCTAGCCGTAAGTGTGGTTGCACAACTACGATGATAACCATCTGGACAACTATCAAAAATTGGCTCAACTTTTCTCAATTCATAATCAAGACCTGACTCTCCTTCGCGTACATAACAATTTGGAGCATCATCTTTATTTTCCTCCTCTCCAGAATTTATTTTCCACTCATTATCAGAAACCACTGGAGATGGCCAAGCTTTATATCCAGCCACATTCTCGTTAATAGCTGATATATAGTCAGCTCCACCCTGATCAAATCTTTTTCCAACAATAATGCGCGTGGCTGCTATCTTCCAATCATTTTCGGTTATTTTATTATCATCATCAAGGTCACATTTGGCTTTAAGATTCACATCATTAATAACATTTTTTTTATTTTCACACCCTTCTCTTTTTAAATACCAAGTAAAATATAATTTTTTTGGATCAGAGGTTTCATTAAAAAAACCAGGAATTGCAGTTGCTGTTATTGTTGAACCCGCCTGGAAAGAACTTCCTGAAAAATTAACAGCTACCGATGGACTTGGTTGCTTATTTATTAAACTACCAGCGTTGTCAGCACCGTTTAAAATGTCAGTATCCATCGGATTAATATTTATATCGGGTGTTTGTCCGGCATCCCGTGAATCATTTATAGCATCGCTCAAGTCTCCAAAAGTGAGTAGCGCATCAGGATCGGTGGTGGTGCTTTTAGTAAAACCCCCATCAGCCTTAAGTATTGATAACACATTATTTATGCATGCCAAATCTCCTCCACATGCTTCCAGCGCATTATTTGCCCTTGTCTTGTCTAAACCATTATCTGTTATTTTTTCATTTGTTACTATTTTAAGGGCATTTATAATTTTATTATTATAGCCATCAGCAATAGCTTTTTCACAAGCATTTACAGCGGTACAATTATTTGCAATTCGACAATCCTGAACACTAGTAATATCTACAGCATTATTACACTTAACTATCCCATTACAAAATCCGAGAGCAGGACTTGTCCCTGTATTTATAACACTAGAAGGATCAAGCGCAGTATCAGAACAGGTTGCAGGCGTTACTGTTGGTGCTGCCCATCCTGTTAAGGCTCCAAACTCATCATACAAAGGAGTGCCTACTGGTGCTGTATAACTAGCATACAAAAAAGAACCAGCAGCAGGTGGAGCAGCAGGAGCGGGTGGCTCAATATTAACAAATGGAAAATGGTATACTGCTATATTATTTCCACTTACTACCACATTTTTATCTGTATCATATGCAGTTCCTGACGCAAAAACGGCTAACGGGCTTGCTATGAAAATAATTTCCATAAATAACGCCACCATTTTCAAATATTTTTTATTTTTTGTTTTTTGCATACCTATTATTTTACAGTTAAAGCAATAAAAGTCGAATCAATTATAATAATGAAAAATAATTGTCCAAAAAAAGAATAGGATAACGAATTACTTTTATATGCAATCCAGCCTGCAAAAGGGTTAAATACTAAATATGTTACATAAAACCAATAAGGTAAATTCAAAAATAACATCAAAACTATAAAAAACAAAAATTGTATTACAATTGCCCATTTCCCTAAAAAAGTAGAAAAATAAAACATCACAAATCCCCTAAAAAAAAGTTCATACATAGTAACAGTAAAAGCAACGCCCGTAAATTCATATAATAAAAACTGCTTAAAATCCGTTTTTACAAGTATCGACAATAAATAGTGATTCCCAATATCTGTATATTTAAAAAGAATAGCCATTATTAAAAAAGAACAGAATAAACCAATCATTAAATACAATAAATTCTTTTTCCAATCACCAATTAAAATATTTTTTAAAATATTTTCTTTTTTTAAAAATAAGTTATTATATAAAAATGGAAGTGCAACTAAAAATATCAAAGCTACAAATTTATATTGAAAATATCCATTAGCTGGAAAAAAAACATAACCCGCCAAACAAAATAATATAAAAATACTTGTAACCGCTTGCTGCTTATTTATTTTAATATTTTTCATTTATCTTATACTTCTATTTATACGCAAATTATAACATCTTACACATAATTCACAAAATATATCTTACTACACAATAAACATTATTTGTGTATAACTCGTGTATAAGTATATTTACTCTTAACACTTTTTTATTACCCTATTTTCTTAAAAAATTAAGGGTTTATTTTCTAAAATAAATAATAGGTCAGTGTGTCATATAATTCCCCTCTTATATATTTTTCTAAAAATAAAGAGTTCGGTATTAATGTATTAATTGTATTTTATATAAATATATAATATTTATTATTATTAGTAAGTTAAAATTTGTGTATAAGTAGATAAAAAAGGGTGTTTAAAAGAAAAAAGATGTTTTTGAATGTGAATAAGGATGTGGTGAGTTGCAAAGATGTTTGTGGATAAAACAATAATTGGTTGCAAATAAATTAAAGCACCAAGTTGTGCACAAGACTACCAGATGTTTATCCACAAGAAATAAAGAGGATAAAGGTATTTATGCACCACTTATACACAGCAAGAGCCTTCTTTTTTATAAAAAAAGATTAAAAGGACACAGCTCCCGACAAAAATAAAAATATCCGCTGGATTAAAAAGGGGAAAAATAGTCCAGTCCAGTGAAATAAAGTCAGTTACACATCCAAACAGAAAACGATCCAGGACATTAGAAAAAACTCCACTTAATAGTAATGTGGCTCCCAATAAAGGCAAAAGTTGCACAGGATTGCTTTTGGAGAGATATTTTAAATAAAAAACGCTTAATAATAAGAAAATGGCCAAAATAAGCCAAAAAAGAAAGTGAGGCAATAAAAAGCCAAAAGAAATACCCTTATTGCATATGTAAAAACCGCCTAAGTGGCGGATTTTATATTTAAGGACTTGATCTAAAATAACAAAAAAGATTGAACCGCAAGATAAATAAAGAAAAAATAAAGAAGGATGTAGTGATAATTTTTTGTTAAACATAGCGACTCCGGATGCTGTTTTTGGATAAATATTAACAATGAATACAATTTTTTGCAGCCGGATAAGCCTTTAATCGCTCTAATTGAATGTCGGTACCACAATTTTCGCATTTTCCATAAGTACCAGCTTCCATTTTTTCAAGTGCCTCAAGAATTTCTTTTAATTGTTTTTCAAGAGTGGCTTCCAAAGCCAAATTGTCGGTATATTCTTCAACTTCAGAGGCATTTTCGTCCTCATTGGTTCCTATTTCGCTGAAATTAGTGCTAAAATCACCAGCACTTGTTGTTGGTTTGGCAATTCTATTAAGCTCTTCTTCTACGCGTTTTTTTTCCAAAAGAAGTTTATCCTTTAATTCAGCCAGTATTTTTGAATCAAGAGTCATAATGTTTTTATTTAAGTGATTATTTTTTGGATATAGTGTTTGTTACTCGTAAAGAATAGCAAAAAACAAGGAAAATGTCTATATTTTAGATAAAAATATTTTTTAAATGCCTTATTGTGGCCAAATTTGTCTCTAGGTCAGCTACTAATGTGATAGCATCAAAACGATAAGAAACATTAAACAATTGCCTTCCTGAGATATAAAAAGCTGCCGCTTTGTTTAACTTATACAACTTTGCTCTGTTTATATTTTCCTCTGGCAAAGTGGATCCTTTTATCGATTCAATTCTTGTCTTTACTTCAACAAAAACAATCTCGTCTTGATCTTTGGCAATAATGTCTATTTCTCCAAGTCTTCGTCCGGTTTTATTACAAAAATTGGTCTCTAATATGCTGTAGCCGAGTTTTGTAAGATAATTTACCGCGGCTTTTTCCCCGCGTGCACCAATAGAAAGATTTATTTTGTTGGTATTAAGTTTAAACATAAAAAATCCCTATCAAAAGGGGTTTTAAGTATTCAAAAGAAAGGTAAGTGTAAAACCGGATTTCACAATTGCATTTTTCTTGAAGAAAAAAGGTATGGAAACCCGGCGCTGTTAGACACCGAATATAATATAAATGGCGTACAGCGCCGAGTGTTATGTATGTATCAACATATAAATTTGAAACGTATAGCCCGGGTGAAGGCATTTTCTTGTTTACCAATTATATGTATTTTGTATACATACGGCTTCGTATATCATTCTGAGCTTTTATTTGACATACTTATGTGAAGTACCTATCCTCTGGCATAAAGCCTTTGATGGGTTTGAAAGAACTGTAAATTTTTATTTTTTGTTTTTGTATAAAAATTTGTTTTTTTGTTTTTGTTTTGTTTCCCTTCTCAGAATAAGGGTGACTTCGATTACAATGAATCTAAGTACTTTGGACAGTACTCACGTTCCAATCGCAAATAGGGGGAAATTGTGATTGGAACGTGAGTACCGAGTGGATGAAGTTGTTAAAGTTCACTTGATATTTCAATTATAGCAGAAAATATGCCTCCGGTCAACGATGTGGCGTAATAATGGCTCTATGGCGGTATAAATATGACACATTGGCACTTATTTTTGATCTATTTGAAAAATAAAAAAATCGGTGCCGTTTGCGAAAGTAAATTATTTAATTTTTTACCCACAAATGACCACACTTATGCACAAGTTATCCACAGTCAGACTAGAAAGACGCCTCTCCTGAAAGAGCTTTTACCATAATGGCTTTTAGTGGTCCGGAGCAAAGGGTGTCGAATTTCTCTTCACTTACGAACGCAGCCGCTGGAATTCCAAGGGGTGATTCATTCTTGTTTGTGTGATCATATAAGCAAGTCATTTCAGGACTATTCTCCATTTTTATCCCGATCCACTTTATGGCACAATAATTTTCCTGAATTCCAATTATAGTTTCCTCATATACGACAGAAGAGTCGTCGTTTTTGTTTGTGTATTTTGACCCAGGAGCACAGACCCTGAATTTGTCCTCGAAATCAGCTTGCGCTAGCGATGGACCATCGCCAGGCGTTATGGTTATTGATGATTTATCGGCAGGAGTACCATCATCCGTGCGCCCAATGGTTGTTGAAGTCGTTGAAAGGCGCAGCTTGTTCAGTGTCGCGCGCAAGGTATTTTTGCTTGTGCCTATGACTAATTGTGAATCAGTAACTGTATAATCGATTGAAAGGTTTTCCTGTGCGTTCAAGTTGAGATATCTGATGGAGAAATTATTGTAAGATCCTGTATTGAATGTGCCGGTCATGATTTCTGGCGCTTCTCCAAGGAAAAGCAGGGATGCGTCGGCTGTGAAAGTTTTTTCCTGCTGAGGCAATTCTTTTGCTAAAACAGCCACATTGTTTGTCTCCATGGAAAGAGCAAGTCTTATGTTGCCGTTGTCATTGTAAATAAAAAGAGAAAAGGTTTCACCCAAAGTGCTTAATAATGTTGGCGTGAAATTCAATTTTGCGGCGGTAGCAAAAATCGGGAAAGCAATCGGATTGTTGTTGGCGTCTACTACTATAAATTCATAAGGAGCCTGTGCGGGCAGATCTTTGATGTCGTTTGCCGCTGCGGATATGGAAGCTTGGATTTCTGTGGTGGATAAAGTTGCTAAATCAATCGCAAGATAATTAGGTTTTGTTGCGGAATATTTCTCAACAGGTGGTGTAATGACCACAGGCTCTTCGACTGATGCCGGCGTTTCAACAACCGGCAACGCAACTTCCTGTGTTTGTTCAGGAGATTGAGTCAGCCAAAAATAGTAGCCACCCAAGCTGACAATTCCTATAGCTAAAATTATAATTACGAATATAATAATCTTCCGTGCTGAATTGTTTGGATGGGAATAATTTGTTTCAGCTGTCGGAACTTCGATTATCTTTGTTTCTTGGGTAATATTCTTCTCTGGAAGTGGAACTTCCTTGTTCGGCGTAGATGGCGTAGTTGCTTGATCCAAAAAAGGATTTGGCTTTGCGGCAAAATCTTTTGTTTGCGGCGTGCTTACGGTAGGAGCTGGTTTGATTTGTGCGCTACTGCTCGGCTGTTGCGTTTTTATCGGTGATTCGGACGGTTTGTCAGTACTGGCAGTATCTTTTTTTTGCAAAGCCAATAGATCATCCTGCATTGTTCGGAAAGAAAATTCCTGAGGAGTGCTTGATGTCTGGTCGTTCGAACCGCCTTGGAAAGGAGATGAAGATCCTGATTGTATGGTCATTTTTTCTTGCCCCGTTAAATTGTGGTAATCCGCATTATTTAACTGGGGTATTTTTATAATAAAATAGAAGCACTTTGATGTGCTTCTATTTTACAACAATTCTATAATATTGCCAAGAATTTCTTTGTTTGCTAATTAATTTTAGCAGTAAGATTGATGCGACCTTGATCGTCAATCAACTTTACTTTCACGGGAACGATATCTCCAACCTTTACAATATCTTCAATGTGATCAATGCGCTTGTCTGAAAATTCAGAAATATGAATCAATCCTTCTTGTCCTGGAAGTATTTCAGCAAATGCACCGAATGTCATAAGACGCGTTACTTTTGCATTAAAAGCTTCCCCTGGTTTTACTTCGTGAGTAAGATTATCAATCCATTGCTCTGCTTTTTTGGCTGAAGCTTCGTCAACTGACGTTATAAAAATTGAACCATCGTCTTCAATGTCAATTTGCACGCCGGTTTCATCAATAATTTCGTTGATGATTTTTCCTCCAGTTCCGATAACATTTCTGATTTTGGAAGGATTGATATGCATTGTGATAATACGCGGTGCATATTGTGACATATTTTCTCGATGAGTTGGAATGGTAGAAAGCATAATATCCAAAATTTCAGCGCGATTAATCTTGGATTGGCTTAATACTGCAGTAAGCATTTCAACGGTAATTCCATCCACTTTTACATCCATTTGAAGGGCTGTAATTCCATTTACAGTTCCTGCTGCTTTGAAATCCATATCTCCATAATGATCTTCTAGTCCTTGGATGTCTGTCAAAACTTTAAATTTGTCGTCTTTGCCAACAATAATTCCCATTGCAATTCCACTTACTGGTCTGATAATTGGCACTCCAGCATCCATAAGAGAAAGTGTTGAACCGCAAGTTGAAGCCATTGATGACGATCCATTTGATTCCAAAATTTCAGAAACCAATAAAATTGTATATGGAAAAGCTTCTTTTGCCGGGATAACAGGCACAAGAGCTCTTTCAGCCAATGCTCCGTGTCCGATTTCTCGACGACCTGGTCCACGCATTGGACGAACTTCTCCAACTGAAAATGGTGGGAAATTGTAGTGGTGGATGTATCTTTTTTTGATATCAACTTCCATAGTGTCGATAAACTGTTCATCTCCAGGAGAGCCAAGTGTTGTCACAGTCAAAGCTTGAGTTTCACCTCGAGTGAAAACTGCTGAGCCGTGTGTTCTTGGAAGAAGACCAACAAGGCAGGAAATGTTTCGCACTTCGTTTAGTTTGCGACCATCTGGGCGCTGTTCTTTTTCCAAAATGTTTTGGTGCACAATTTCATCAGATGTTTCCTCAAAAACTTGTTCAGCAATTTCCTTCAGTTTGTCAGCGTCTTCGGGATATTTTTCTTTAAGGATGGTGTTGATTTTTTCTTTGATAACTTTCATTTTTTCTTCAATCACAAATTTTTCTTTGTGATAAAGGATTTCTGAAAGATTTTCTGCAAGATAAAGTTCTTTTATTTCTTTTTCAATTGCAGGATCTGCTGCCAAAAGAGCAGGCTCTGCCTTGGCAGCTCCAACTTCTGCAACAACTTCGTCAATCAGTTCAGTTATTTTTTGGATAGCTGTATGTCCAAAAGAAAAAGCTTTTGCAACATCTTCTTCTGGAACTTCTTTCATCCCAGCTTCAATCATATTAATTTTATCCTTTGTTCCGGCAATAATAAGGTCAATATCGCCATCGGTTACTTCTCCATTAACAGGATTAAGGATAAACTCTCCATTAAGGCGTCCAACGCGAACTGCGCCAATTGGACCATTCCATGGAATATTTGAAATTGAAAGTGCGGTTGAAGCAGCAATCATTGAAACGATTGCTGGATCATTTTCTCCGTCAATTGAAAGCACTGTAACAACAACTTGCACATCATTTCGCATACGAGCATTGAAAAGAGGCCTAATTGTGCGGTCAACAACTCTTCCGGTCAAAACTGCTTCATCAGAAGGTCGTCCTTCACGTTTAATAAAGCGAGAACCTTTGATTTTTCCAGCTGCGTAATAACGCTCTTCGTAATCAACCATAAGTGGAAAATATCCACCAATTCTTGATGCGCCTTTGCTCATCACTGCAGTTGCCAAAACAACCGTGTCCCCATAACGCACAGTTACCGCTCCATTTGCCTGTTTGGCCAAGAGACCAGTTTCAATAACAAGCTCGCGTCCTCCAATTTGGAGTGACCATTTCTTATGTGCCATAAACACATTGACCTGCAATAACAACATCAACTAAGCAAGTGTCCGCAAAAAGCGGAAAAACAACAGTCAAAAAATCAATAACTTAATTTTTTAACTGTGGTTTGTCTGCCTGACGGAAAATTACCAAAATGAGGCGCTATTAAAGGTTTAATTAAATAATTTATTAACCTCCCCAACACTCAAAACAATAGCTTATTTAAGGCCTTTTGTCAATTCAGAACCGATACGAAACTACAAATGAAAAACGAATCTACGAATATGCCCACTATCTACGCTGCAAGAGGCATATTTTGTTCGTAGATTCGAATGTGTTTCGTAGTTTCGTATCGGTTTACAGTGAGGTGGCTACTTCTTATTTCCAGTATAAATCAAAAATTTCTTTTTGTTCTCGGATAAGTCCGTGAAACTGTCCAAGGCTTCACCAAGTTTTGCGCTCGTGCTTTCGCCAAAAGCAACTCCTTCGACGCGACAACCTGTGGTGCTTTGAATGTATTCAACAAGTGGAATATAATCTCCGTCGCCTGAAACCAGCACAATTACATCTAAATTTTTGGAAAGCTTGATTGCATCCACTGCAATGCCCACATCCCAGTCGCCTTTTTTCGCTCCTCCGGGGA
>LBTZ01000005.1 GCA_000992325.1 Parcubacteria group bacterium GW2011_GWD2_38_11
CAAGGGAAAAATATTTGAAATCGGGAATGGGTAAGCGATATGTTAAAAATAGGCTGAAATTCTTTTTTGAAATTGAGAGTGGGGGCGTGCCCCGTTAGAGATTTCAAGAGTAAGTTTTTAGTAGGTTGTAAAATTTGAGAGATAAATTATAATATTCAAGTTGGATAATAATTGTGAAATCTCTAACGGGGCGTGGTGTCAACGGTAGCACGAGTGATTTGGGATCATTTAGACAGGGTTCGAATCCCTGCGCCCCGACATACAAACAAAAACAGGATGACTCAAAAAGTCATCCTGTTTTTGTTTGTATTTTGCGCAGGGATTCGAAGGGTATTTCAAAAAAGCAAACGATTTTGCTTTTTTGAAAACCCCGGCTCCGGAGGAGAACTTTCTCTGCGTACTCGCGAGAAAGTTCGGAGGAGGAGGAATCCCTGCGCCCGCTTTGCATAATGCAGGGATTCGAACCGGCAGAAGCTAAGCAAGATTTCGTTCAGCAGGACGAAATCGCAGCGTGCGTCGATGAATGTGAGGAATACGAGCATTTAGCGCCACCGCGGGCAAGGAGCTAGTGAGTGTCGACGAACGAGCGACGCGTAAATCCCTGCGCCCCGACAATTTGTAAAAAAACCCTTTTCGTGCTTAGATTAAAGCATAATTGTAAATTAATCAGACATGAGTTATCGATTAAAAATCGACAATCGAAAAAAAATTGCATTGATCGTGGCTCGAGAGCTGCGAGCACTTTTTCCAGATGCAAAAATAGCACTTAATTTTAGTAATTCATGGGAGCTTTTGGTGGCAGTGATTTTGAGCGCACAATGCACGGACAAAAAAGTAAATGAAGTAACCGCTAAACTTTTCAAAAAATATAAGACTTTAGATGATTATGTGGGAACTAATCAACTTGAATTTCAACAAGACATTTTTCAGACAGGATTTTATCATAACAAAGCTAAAAATATTTTAGCTAGTGCTAAGATAATTAAGGAAAAATATAAAGGTAAAATCCCATGCACAATGGAAGAATTGATTCAATTGCCTGGTGTGGCCAGAAAGACTGCCAATGTCGTGCTTGGGAGCGCTTGTGGGGTGTATGTGGGCATTGCAGTTGACACACACGTGAGAAGACTTGCTAATTTGTTGGGTTTAAGTCCCGAAAAAAATCCAGATAAAATCGAAAAGGATTTGATGCAAATTTTTCCCAAGCAGGAATGGCCCAAGATCAGTTACCGTTTGATTGAGTATGGTCGTAAATATTGCCCAGCAAAAGCGCATAATCATGATGTTTGTCCACTAAGTAAAATACTTAATAACTAACAGTCAAGAAATAGGAGTAGCTTTAAAATAACCAAGAAACAAGAAACAATAACCAAATAAATTTCAAATTCCAATCTCCAAAACAAGCCGTTTGATTATTGAATTTTGATGTTTGAGTATTGTTTGATGTTTGTATCTTGGTTATTGTATCTTTAGCATATCTCATATCTTGGTGTTTATAATATTATGCTCTCTTATATTGAAATTTCCAAAGAAAATTTGTTGCATAATTTCGGAGTGATCCGCAATTATATTAATCCTGAAACAAAAATAATTTGTGTTATTAAGGCTAATGCTTATGGGCACGGGCAAAATGAAGTTGCGCAAGTTCTTGAAAATTATACAGATTATTTTCAGGTTGATGATGTTCAGGAACTGAAATTATTAAGAGAAGTTTCCCAAAAATCTATATTGGTTTTGGGCTATGTGGCGAATGGTGAAATTGAAGACGCTTTGAAATTGAATGGAATTTTGGCTGTATATGATTTAGAGCAAGTACGCGAAATAAATGAGATTGCTAAAAATCTCAACAAAATTGCCATTGTGCATATTAAAATTGATGCATATCTAGGGAGGCAAGGCGTACTTGTTGGAGACGCACAATCTTTTGCCCAGGGACTTCAAGAATTTGGCAATGTGAAGGTGGATGGGATTTATTCGCACTTTGCCAATATTGAGGATACGGGTGATTTTTCGCACGCTCAAAAACAAATTGATGCCTATCGAGAGACGTTGAAAATATTTGCCAGTGTGGGATTTAAAGATATAAAATCGCACATTTCTTCCACAGCAGGAACTTTGGTATATGAAAAAAACCAAGGAAACTCGTCATTGATAAGATTCGGTATCGGTCTTTATGGGTTGTGGCCATCGGAGGAATTGAAAAAGAAATTTGAAAAAGATGATTTTAAATTAAAACCGGTCGCTCGTTGGGTGACACATATTGCGCAGGTTAAAACTTTGCCAGCAAATTATTCCATTGGTTATGGATTGACATATATTACAACCAGAGAAACGAAAGTCGCGGTTATTCCACAGGGTTATAGCGATGGGTATGATCGGGGTTTGTCGAATATTGGCGAGGTTTTGATAAAAGGGACTCGTTGTAAAATTTTGGGTCGCGTGGCAATGAATATGTTTGTGGCAGATGTTTCACATCTTGATGATGTTACGGCTGAGGAGGAAGTTGTTTTGCTGGGAAAACAAGGGGAAGCAGAAATCACAGCAGAAGAAATAGCAAAAAAAACAGGGACGATTAATTATGAAGTTGTGGCAAGAATATCGGCTTTGCTGCCTCGCATCATTTTGTAAATATAAATTGCGTTGTGCCTATTTGAAAGCTTAAAAAGAAATATTGCGTATGTAATTAGGCACGCGCGCTAAGAAGAGAATGATCAAAGATAAGGAAAAATTGAATATAGCCGAAAAAACAGATGAACAACTCGTCGTGCTAACGCTCAAAGACGAGAACTTCTATTCAGTTTTGGTGGAAAGGTATGAGGAAAAGCTTGCGCGCTACATCCTTAGAATTTCCGGCGGATCCAAGGAAGACGTGGAAGATACTTTGCAGGATGTTTTTATTAGTGCCTATAAAAACCTGAATGATTTTGATCCTGATTTGAAATTTTCCTCTTGGATTTATCGCATCGCTCATAACAAAGTCATTAGCCATTTTAGAAAAATAACGGCCAGGCCAAAGACGGTGACATATGAAGGGGATGGGCAGTTGCTTAATATTTTAGCCAGTGATCTTGATATTGCCAGGGATTTAGAAAGGAAATATACCGGAGAGGAAGTCAAAAGTATTCTTGGGGAGTTGGATGAAAAATATAGGGAAGTCTTGGTGCTTAAATTTTTGGAAGAAAAAGATTATAAGGAAATTTCTGATATTTTGGAAAAACCAATGGGAACAGTGGCAACCCTTATAAACAGGGCAAAAAAACAATTCAAAGAAAAAACACTGAAACGAGAAGCACAAACCCTAGAACCTAAAACCTAACACCTAATACCTAAAAAAATGACAAAATTTAGCGAAAGTATTATTGGAAAAATTAAGTGCGAGCACATCGCGCCAGTTCCAAGATGGCATTTTTTACTTAAAGACTCTGCTTTTTGGACATTTTCTGTTTTCTCTGTTATTTTGGGCAGTCTTTCCTTTAGCGTTGTTATGCACATTATAAATTCCGGAGACTTGGATATCGTTAATCATCTACAGGGAAATCTCTTAACTTCAGCGGTAATGCTTTTGCCGTATTTCTGGCTATTGTTTTTGGGTCTGTTTGCTATTGTGGCTTATTTTAATTGGAAGTCCACCAAGAATGGTTATCGCTATAAAAGACGTTGGATTGTGTTTGGCAGTGTCGCTCTGAGCGTTTTTTTTGGTAGTGTTTTTTTTGCTCTAGGTATGGCAAAAAAACTTGATAACCTTATGACGTTGACAATTCCGCTGTATAACGAATCAAAACATAATGCACTCAATGAGCTTTGGCTTCAACCAGAGAAGGGCTTGCTTGCTGGAAAAATTATTGAAATTGATGAAAATGAGGAAAAATTAATTGTGAGGGATGAAAATGGAAAGGATTGGACTGTTACGGATAATGCAACTGGTTGGGAAGATTCATCCTTGGAGAAAAAAGGAAAAATTGTTAAAGTGATTGGCAGGAAGTGCGGAGATTCTTCTTTTGAGGCCACAGAGGTGAGAAAGTGTAACAACTGTCAGGATGATGAAGACGTGGACATTAAAAATAAAAAGGCAGAAAATGAACAATAAAAGGGTATTAATACCCCAGGGCAAGCCCTGGACCCCTTGGGCTTTCGAGGCAAGCCTCGAGGTATTAAACCTTTTGGTATCGTCGCTCACTCGGAAATGCTTGTCTGCTGACAATCATTTCGCTCGTTTCACTAGATAATAAAAAACTTTGCAAATAATAAAAACCCTTCACTATTCGGCAAAGGGTTTTTATTACTTGATAAGCTCGGTTTTTTCTAATGTTTCACTGATAATTTTTGGAATGTCTAATTCTTTTTCTGCCTCAAGAATTTCCCAAAGTTTTGCTCGCGTCTCTGGTTTTTTTGGCATCAAACGAGTGCAGCAATCATCATGTGGCTGAATGGAAATATCGTAAGTGCCGATAGTCTTGGCTTTTTGCATAATTTCTTCTTTGTCCATTCCGATTAGTGGTCTGAAGATTGGCAAAGTCGCAGCTTCGCTGACTGCTAAAATGTTTTCAAGAGTTTGCGAGGCTACTTGTCCAATTGAATCTCCTGTAATGAGTGCCAAACATTTTTCTTTTTTGGCTAAGACTTCGGCGATGCGCAGCATCATTCGACGATAAAGAATTACGCGAAATCTTTCTGGTGTTTTCATCATAATTTCCTTTTGCACATCCGCAAATGGAATTAGATATAATTTTGTGGAGCTTCCAAATTTTTTGAGCTCTTGGCTTAGGGCAACAACTTTTTCAATAGAAGCTTTCGATGTGTATGGCGCGCTGTGAAAATGAGCGTAACGTAATTGCACTCCGCGTCTTAGTATTTGAAAAGCAGCCACGGGTGAATCGAATCCTCCAGAAAGCATCGCCATAGCTTTGTTTCCTGTGCCAACAGGCAGTCCGCCAAGTCCAGAAATTTTTTCAAGCGATATGAGTGCAAATTCATTGAGAATAAAAATTTTGCATTCGCAGTCTGGATTTTTCATATGGACTGCAAATTTTCCATCCAGTTTGTCATAAATATAGCCTCCAACTTCACGATTAATTTCTTCCGAAGTCATTGGGAAATTCTTGTTTGATCGCTGGGTGGTTACACGAAATGTCTTAAATTCCTGATTTTTTATCAGATCCCAACAAGAAGTTTTCAGCGTTTCTATATTTTGTTCGACGCTGGTCGCGAAAGAAAAATTGGCGATACCGGGAGTGTGCATTAATGCATCTCTTATTTCTTTATTTTCCCCCGTTCCTTTTTCATTGAGCTTGATCAAAATTCCGCCAGACATTTTTTTGATATATTCAAAACTGCTCGGGCAAAATGCTTCAAGTTGGGTCTTGATGTTTTCAATTAGTTGTCGCTCAAAGAAATTGCGGTTTCCGCCCTTAAGGGCAATTTCACCATAGTGGCAGAGAATGTGATCGCGTAGCATATATTTCAAAATGTTTTAAGTATCAAGTATTAATAACATATAATCAGTAAAAAGAAAAGGGACGACAATTACTGTCGACCCCCTTAAGGAGTGAAGTTGTGCATGAATTTTTCATGCCAGGTAGTAAATTCCCTGCTTGCATTTATGGTAAGTAGAGATGAATAGGGTGAACGGTAAAACGATGCCTATCTGCCAAGGATTTAGCTTTTTTATGATTTTCAAATCAAGCTGGATAGATTCGGCAGAAAATTCAGCAATGGTTGAATGCTCACTTTCGGCGCAGAGAAATTCCAGAAATGTTCCAGGCGATAAAAATGTTCCAGCTATCAAAATAACTGACATTGGAAAAATGTAAGTTGATGGATTGGATGGTATTCCGTTAATGCAAAGGGCAAGTGCCAATGTGAACATAATTGCGGTGGATGCTAGTGTTAGCCCAGACAATAGGGCGTAGCCAACTGCTTTCCAGCACCTGTAATCCCTGATGACAAGATGGAGCCTCTCTTTCCTAGAATAAGCGCCTAATTTCAATGAACTATTCATAGCATCCTCCTGTTTGGTATGGTATTTAACTTGTGATGTGAGCATATATTGATATCTCTAAGCATGTCAACGCTTTTTATTGCTTATTTTGGTTTTTTGCATTATGATGTTTAGGATGTGTGACTTGATTTTGAGTTGACTTTATAAACTTTATGAGCTTTTAACTTTAAGAACCTATATATTTATGGCTTTACAAATAGGAATTGTGGGATTGCCGAACGTGGGTAAAAGCACCCTTTTTAAGGCGTTGACCAAAAATCCGGTAGAAATCAGTAACTATCCATTTTGCACTATTGAACCCAATGTTGGTGTGGTAAAAGTGCCGGATGAGCGCTTAGACAAACTGTCGATAATGTCAGAAACGGAAAAAATCGTGCCAGCAGTGGTGGAATTTGTGGATATTGCTGGGATTGTAAAAGGAGCTTCTGAGGGCGAGGGCTTGGGAAACAAGTTTTTGGCTAATATCAGGGAAGTTGACGCAATTGCTCAAGTCGTGAGGGTTTTTGAGAACTCCAATATTACCCACGTGCATAACAAAGTTGATCCACTTGAGGACATTGAAATCATCAATACTGAGCTTATTTTGGCAGATCTTGAAACTGTAACCAAGAGAATGGAAAAATTAGCTAAAGATGCTCGTGGGAATGACAAAGATGCCCAATTTAAGCTTGTTATAGCGGAAAAAATCAAAAATACACTGGAAAAAGGTCTTTTGGCTAATATGACAGACATTGATTTTGAAGACCAAAATACCAAAATTGCCGTGCGAGAGCTGCAATTGCTCACAATGAAGCCATTTTTGTATGTTTATAATGTTTCTGATGTTAATGAAAAATTGCCTGATATTTTGGAAAACAGAAGGCACGTGAAATTGGACATTAAAATTGAGGAAGAATTGATTGAGATGAGCGAGGATGAGAAGGCTGAAATGGAGCTAACTTCGCATATTAATGATTTGATTGTTGAGGCGTACGACTTGTTGGGGCTGCAAACATTTATCACTACTGGAAAAATTGAAACAAGGGCTTGGACAATCAAGAAGGGTGCAACCGCACCCGAGGCAGGGGCTGCAATCCACACTGATTTTCAAGAAAAGTTTATTAGGGCTGATGTGATTATGTGGGATAAACTTTTAGAGATTGGTTCTTGGGGCAAAGCCAAGGAGCTTGGCGCCGTCAAAACTGTAGGAAGGGATTATGTTATGACAGATGGGGAGGTTGTCGAATTTAAAGTCTAAAACAGCTTCTTAGGCTTTAGCTTGTTAGCTTCTTAGGAAATACTAAATACAAAATGCAAAATCCAAAATGCAAAAAACCGCTGGCGTTGGCTGGCTGTTTTTTGTTGTTTCTTGTTGTGTAGTTTTGTGCTATCATATTAGATATAAGTGGGTGGGTTAACTAATATAAAAAATGTATCAATGTTTAACTTGAAACAAAGGGTTTATGATGAATTTAATCTGAAAAAACAAGCTGATGAGCTTGGGGTGAGTGTTTGGCAGACACCAAGTTTTTTGTTTATCATAATGGGATTAGTTATTATTGCTGCGATGACTGGAATATATGTTGTTTCTGCGCATTATGATTCTCCAGAGGTCGTGGTGATCAGTGAATCTCTGGTGGTGATTTTGCTTTTTACAATTGGAAATTCAATTATAAGGACAGTGGAAGAAGTGGCAAAAGCTAATAAGATGAAAACAGAGTTTGTTTCTATTGCTTCGCATCAACTTAAAACTCCAATTTCCGAGATGAAATGGCAAATAGAATTGTTGTTGATAAAATTCTCCACAGGGCTTAGCGTTAGGCAGACTGAAATAATGAATGAAATTGCTCGTTCAAGTGAAAAGATGGGACGACTTGTCAATGATTTGCTGGACGTAGCCAGAATTGATCAAGGACAATTGGCACTAGATAAGAAAAATGTTAATTTTTGCGATCTGGCAAATGATTCGGTTGAATCACAAAAGATTTTTGCCAAGGCTAGAAATATTGAATTAGTGACATCTTGTAATGTCGATAAACTTATGGTTTTTGCAGACAAAAGGCGCCTCTCAGTAGTGTTGGATAATCTTATTTCCAATGCGATTAAATATATTGATGGAAAGGGTAAGGTTGAAATTTTTGTTGAGAATGTTGATGGTTTTGCTCAGGTTTGTGTTAGGGATGATGGAGTTGGTATTCCAAAAAATGAACAGGACAATATTGCTGAGAAATTTTTCCGCAGCAATAATTCAATTAAAAATAGAACTGATGGGACAGGACTTGGTCTTTATATTGCCAAGAATATTATCGAACAATCAGGAGGAAAACTCTGGTTTAAATCAATTGAAAATGTCGGCAGTGAATTTTATTTTTCAGTTCCGTTGGCTATAGAAAAAGAAACGGTGGTGGCTTGATAATAAATAGATAGTATTTTTAATTTAAAAAACAAATAGCTGACAGCTTTTTGAATGAAGAAGCATAATAATGTCTAATTCACTAATAAGTTGCATAGCTACTAAGCGTATATGGAAAAGAAAAAACTGTTAATCATAGAAGACGATCTTGTTTTGCAAAAAGCACTTAGTGAATATCTTATTACTGAAGGTTTTGAAATTAAATGCGCTGAAGATGGTGAAGAGGGTGTAAAAATGGCACTGACTGAAAAACCTGCTTTAATTTTGTTGGATATTGTTTTGCCAAAGAAAGATGGTTATGCTGTTCTGACAGAAGTTAGAGCAAATGAGGGTACAAAGAACATTCCGATTGTATTGTTAACGAATCTCGGAAGCATTTCAGATGTGGAAAAAGCCTTGGAATTAGGGGCAACAACGTATCTTGTAAAAGCTGATTATAAATTGGAAGAAGTTACCGCAAAAGTAAAAGAGATTTTGAATATCAAGTAGTTCTACAAATTACGAATAAATACAAATATACAAAAACAAAAATATAACCCCGGTTAAATGGTCTGCCTACGGCAGAATTTAACGGGGTAAAAATAAATGAGAATTGAAAATAAACAACTTAAGGATTTTCTTTTGGATTCCAATTTATTGGATGTTAAAATAGTAGAAGAAAATTTCAAAATTTCATTGGAAACCAATCAAAAATTGGGAGATTTGTTGGTGGAAAAAAAATTAATGAATGAAATAGAGCTTCGAAAGCTTTATTCATATATTTTAGGGATCCCTTTTGTTAACTTGGAAAAGGAAACTATTACTGCTGATATTTTGCAGATTATTCCTGAGCCGATTGCCAAAAAATATGGCATTATTGCTTTTGAAAAAATTGGTAATGATTTGAAAGTTGCAATGAAAAATCCAGAGGATCTTCAAACTATTGATTTTATCAAGAAAAAAACAGGGCTTAGGATTATTCCATGCCTTACTAATGAGGAGAGTATCAAGGCGATTCTTAAACAATACGAAAAAAGTTTAAAAGCTGAGTTTGGGGATATTATCAATAAAAATTCGGAAGATGTTTCCGCTGGAAATGACGCGGAAAATTTGGAAAAAATTGCACAAGATTTGCCAATAATTAAAATAGTAGACACACTCTTAAAACATGCTATTTTGCAGTCTGCTAGCGATATTCATATTGAGCCAGGCGAAAAAGAAGTTCGTGTGCGATATCGTATCGATGGTGTTTTGCACGATGCAATGACACTCCCGCGTCAAGTTTTGGAGGGTCTTGTTGCGCGTATTAAGGTTTTATCCAATCTTAAACTTGATGAACATCGCTTGCCACAAGACGGACGTTTTAAAATTGAAAAAGAAGGCTATCGAATTTCTTTCCGTGTAAGTATGCTCCCTGTTTTTGAAGGTGAAAAAATTGTAATGCGTTTGTTGGATGAATCATCAAAGGGTCTTACTTTGGAAAAGATGGGACTTACTGGTAATGCGCTAGAGGTTGTTCATAAGCATATTAAGCGTCCTAATGGAATGGTATTGGTGACTGGACCAACTGGTAGTGGAAAAACCACAACATTGTATACGATTATGGATATTTTGAATACCACTGAGGTTAATATTAGTACGGTGGAGGATCCTGTTGAATATCGAATGATTAGAGTTAATCAAACTCAAACTAATGCTAAAATTGGGATGACATTTGCCGCCGCGCTTCGCAGTCTTTTGCGTCAAGATCCAGACATTATAATGGTGGGAGAAATTCGTGATGGAGAAACTATGCAAATTGCGGTAGAGGCAGCAATGACAGGACATCTTGTGCTTTCAACTTTGCATACCAACAGTGCTGCAGGAACGCTGCCTCGTCTTTTGGATATGGGTGCGGAGGCCTTTTTGGTTGCTTCGACTGTGAATGTTGTTATTGGTCAGCGACTTGTTCGAAAATTGTGCAATGAATGTAAGGTCGCCTATACCTTTGATGAAAAAGAGGTAAAAACTCTTAGTGCTAGTTTTGATATGGACTCCATTTTAGCATTGCTTAAAAAGACTCCTGAAATTGGAGAGAAGGTTACTGCAAAAAGCACTTGGAAAAATTTGAATTTTTATCGCGCCAAAGGATGTGAGCAATGTAACAATGAAGGATATCATGGGCGATTGGGAATTTATGAGGTATTGGAAATGGATGAAACAATTGGAAAATTGATTACCTCAAATGCTTCATCGGATGATATAGAAAAAAAAGCCAGGGAAAATGGTATGCGTACAATGGGAGAGGATGGATTCATTAAAGCAATCCAAGGTATTACTTCAATTGAAGAAGTAATGAGAGTAACTAAGGAATAGGAATTAGGAGCTAGGTTGTAGGAATTAGGCCTTATTTATTTGGCTAATTCCTAATTCCTAATTCCTAATCACTACCATGCTAAGTCTTATGCCTAAATATATTTATACTGCCAAGAGTTATAGCGGTGAAACCAAGGGTGGTGAAGCTGTAGCTCAAGATGAAAAAAATCTTGCTCAACAATTGCGTAGCGAGGGTTTTTTGGTCACTTCAATATCACTGGTGAAAGAAATAGATGTAAATAGTGTCAGTGTTAAATTTCTGGATAGATTTCAAAGCGTGCCGCTCAAGGAAAAAATGGTTTTTGCAAGAAATCTCAGTATTATGGTTGCTTCAGGATTAACGGTATCACGCGCAGTAAACAACTTGGCATTGCAAACTCAAAACAAAACATTTAGAAAGATTTTATTGGAAATATATGAGGAGATTCAGGGAGGCAAGTCATTGAGTGAGGGCTTGGCTAAATTCCCAAATATTTTTGGGGAACTATTTATTAATATGGTAAAAGTGGGAGAGACTGCCGGTAATCTAGATGAGGTTTTAAAAATAGTTGCTGTTCAACTGGAGAAAGAGCATGATCTTAAGAGCAAGGTTAAAGGGGCGATGATTTATCCGGGAGTGATTCTTACGGTTATGCTTATAATCGGATATATTATGCTTACCTTTGTGTTGCCAAAACTTCTGGGAGTTTTTAAGGATATGGGCACTGAACTTCCAGCTATGACCAAGTTCATTGTAAATCTGAGTGACCTCCTTCGTAATAATGGACTTGCGAGCGCAATTTTTTTGGTTACATTTATTATCTTTGGACAGTGGTTTTTGAGACAACCGATTGGTAAAAAAACATTGAGTTGGGTTGCTATTAGTTTCCCAATTTTTAGTCCACTAGTTAAACAAGTTAACTGTGCACGATTTGCTAGAATCTTCAGTTCTTTGCTGAAAAGTGGAGTTGGCAGTGTTGACGCACTTAAGATAATTTCACACACTCTTACTAATTATTATTATCAGCAAGCGCTCCTGAATAGTATTGATGATATTCAAAAAGGTGTTGCGTTGAGCAAGGTACTCGCTGACAACAAACATATTTTTCCAATATTGGTTTCCCAGATTGTTCAAGTAGGGGAGGAAACAGGTAAAACAGAAACAGTATTATTGCAATTGGCTGAATTTTATGAAGATGAGGTTGATCAAATTACTAAAAATTTATCAGCCGTTATTGAGCCGGTATTGATGGTCGTGATTGGATCTGCTGTCGGATTTTTTGCTGTGGCGATGCTGCAACCGATGTATAGTATGATGGATAGTGTTAAATAAAATTGAAACAAAGTGAAAATTTTTAGAAAAATAAAAAAAATAAAAAAAGGCTTCTCTTTAGTGGAGGTTTTAATCGTGATGTTTATTGCTGCGGTTGCTTTTACGGCTTTTTATACTGTTTCTACTTTCGGAACAAAATATATTATAGAATCAAAAAATAGGCTAGCTGCTGTTGCATTTCTTAATGAAAGAATGGAGATCGTTAGAAATCTTGAATATAATGATGTTGGGATAGAGGAAAGCGTTGATGTTGATGGTATTCTTCCGCAGGAAACTGATGCGATTGCGAATGGACGCTCGTATCACATTTCTAATTCGGTTGCATATGTTGATGATCCTTTGGACGGTGTATGGCCAGCAGATACAATTCAAAATGATTACAAAATTGTCAGAGTAGTCGTTTCTTGGAATGATAGTAATGGGCAATTGCAAAGCGTGTCTTCATCGTCACGTTTTGTGCCACCTGGGCTGGAAACTAGCGTGGGAGGATCGCCACTTTCAATTAATGTTATTGATGGCACCACCTTGCTTCCGGTTTCGCAAGCATCTGTTCATATAACAAACAACACGATGTCTCCCCCAATTAATGATACGATACAAACCGATGTCAATGGGCACATTATGCTTCCTGTTGCAAAAATATCCAGTGATACTCACTTGTCAATCACAAAAAGCGGTTATGAAACAATCGAGACTATGGATTCTTCCTCAACATTCATTCCTGTTTATGGACATATAAATGTTATTGAGGGTTTTCTTAATACTTATAATTATTTGCAAAACAAAGTTGGAGATCTTATTGTTAAAACCGCTGATTATCAGGGTAATCCAGTGGGTGATCTCGGATTTACTATAGGAGGAGGAAAGGTTATTGGTCATGATGCAGTCGAAGTTGAAATTTTTAGTATGGCAGAAACAACAGGCACAACGAATGCAACTACTGGAGAAAAGGAATATTCCGATATAAGTTCGGGAAATTATTCCATTTTAATGAGTCCCGATGATCAGTATGAGTTTATAGATTATGATCCATCTGTTTCCCCAGCTTTTCTTGCTCCTGATAGCATTACAACATATACGCTTCGTGTGGCTGATAAAAACATTAACGCTTTATTTTTGAAAATTACTGATACTGAAGTTCCCGCTGCTTCAATTGCAGGAGCTAAGGTGACTCTTACTGATGGAGCGACAGATGTGTTCACAGACAAGCTAAGTTCATTAAGCGGGGTAGTTTTTTATCCGGATGGGGAAACAATTTTGGAGAATAAAGAGTATACTCTTAAAATTAATGCCGATGGCTATGTGGAGCATACACAAGCAGTTACAATTGATAAATTAACTCATATCGCAGTTAGTTTATCAAGGATATAAAATGCAAAAAAGAAAAACTTTTTTTAAAAAATCACTGTCTAGTGTAAGACAAGGATTTACGCTGGTAGAAACAATTATTGCAATTGCACTTTTTTTGCTGGGCACGCAAGCAACAGTGCTTGTTTTTGCCAAAACGATGAAAAATAAAGCTTACACGTTGGAAATGGGCAAGTCATCTTTTATTGTTTCGCGTAGTATGGGAGATTTGACTCAATATTTGAGGCGAGCTAGACAATCAGATGCGGGGTCGTATCCAATCGTTTCAGCTGATGATAATGATTTGGTGGTATATTCTGATTATAATAAGGATGGTGATACTGAAAGATTGCATATTTATTTGGAGGACAATAAAGTTTTTATGGGAATCAGAAATCCATCAGAAAGTTTTCCTGTGACTTACGATCCAGATGATGGGGAAATATTCCAATTGGCTGATCACATTATAAACTCAACTACTGATAAAATGTTTTCATATTATGATAGTGCGTATACCGGAGATCCTACTGATCCGCCGGTTAATACTCCAGCAGATGTTTCAGAAATTCGTTTGGTAAAAATATTTTTAAAAATTAATATTGATCCAGACAGAGCACCAGACAACATTCAGCAAGAAACTTTTGTAGAACTTAGAAACCTAAATGATTACGACAGAATTCATTAAGCTATGATTAATTTTAGATTCAAAAAAACCCAATTAAATAATTTGCCTACGGCAAAATTTAACAGGGCAAGTACAAAAAAGGGAAGCGCCCTGGCTATGACTTTGGTGATGGTTGTTATTGTTGCGATCATTCTCACATCGCTTCTTGGCTATATTTCTTCTCAAATAAAATATAGTAAGGACAGGGTTGAGCGTGAGCGAGCTTTTCAGGTTGCTGAAGCGGGAGCTTATTATTATAGATGGTATTTGGCGCATAAAGTTTCTGGAAAAACCGCTGCTCAGATTGAAGATTTTTGGGCTAATGGAGATGCTGACGGACTTCCTATTGGTATAGATCCAATTAATAATCCATATATTGGTACATTTAATGATTCAGAAAATATGCCTGTCGGAGAATATGAATTAAATGTTGTTCCTCCAGAAGACGGTTCAACAATTGTGACTGTTACATCAACGGGTTGGACCAATAATAAGCCAAATATTAAACGCACTGTGCAGGTGCGATTTCGCAGACCTTCTTGGAGTGAATATACCTTTTTATCCAATAGTTTTTTGCATTTTGGAGACCAATCGACAGTGTATGGGAAAATTCATTCTAATGATGGAATTCGTTTTGATGGACTAGCTTATAATGTTGTTAGCTCAGCCAAAGCAAGATTTGACGATACTTCTATAGGTGGAACTGCGCTGGATTTTGGAGTACATACAACAGCCGGAGAGGATGATCCTTTGGCACCAGCTTATCCATGGCCGTCAGGAACCGTTCCAGTTCGAAGTGATATTTTCATCGGAGGCAGAGAATTCCCAGTTCCTGAAGTTAGTTTTTCTGGTGTGGCTACCGATCTTGATAATATGAAAGTTCAGGCGCAGGCAGGTAATGGACAATATTTTGGTGCTATAGCACTAAGTGATGGTAAACCAGGTGGAGGAAGAAGAATTACTTTAAAAAGTGATGGAACTTACGATGTTTGTGCAATAAATAAAACCAATAAGACTACGCATAGTATTTCTAAATATTGGAAAAATGATATGAGTGGAACTTGCGATACTTGTAGTGGAACCTGCGTGACAAATTATCCAATTATTAACAATGGAGTAATTTTTGTGGAGGATAATATTTGGGTTGAGGGCTCTATAAATAACAAAAGAGTTACTATTGCTGCTGCTAATTTGTCTGGCGGGGGAAATCAGGCAGATATCTATATTGGAATAGGTGATGATAATTTACGACTTGCCGCTTATGATTGTGTCAATATGCTTGGATTGGTGGCGCAAAGGGATATAAGAATCCTTAATTCTTGCCCAGAGGATTTTATTGTTGACGCTGCCTTACTTGCTCAAACAGGCTTGGTGGGTATAGTTGGGGGAACATCGGGAACAAAAAATTCCCTTACATTTAATGGAGCAATATCATCATATCTGCAGACTTTCTTTTTCAATGGAACCAGTGGCTTTGATGATAGAACTTATAATTTTAATAATAAACTTTTGGATTGTCCACCGCCATATTTTCCAACTGGGACAGAGTATGCAATAGATCTCTGGGATGAGCTATAGGTTATGTATGATGTATGATGTATAATGTATAAAGAAATATTAAAATAAATATCAAATAAAAAGTATAAGTAGTAAGCATTTTTTAGCATCTTGCATTTATGTTATATGCTATAGGTTGTATGCTGCATAAATAGAATGTCTTTTCTCAATAAAAAAATATTTAATAATGACTTTGATGTTTTTGGACTGGATCTTAGCGATTTATCGGTTAAGGTGATTAGACTTGAAGACGATGGTACATCCGAATATGTGGCCAGTTATAGTACTGTTATGCTTGCCAGTGGAGCAATAAGTGACGGGGAAATACAGCAAAAAGATCAGGTAGTGACTGCAATCAAAAAGGCAGTTGAAGCGGCTGGTCCAGAAAAAATAAAAACCAAAAAGGTTATCTGTTCTTTGCCTGAAACGAAAGCATTTCTTCGTATAGTTTCAATTCCTCAGATGAGTGACGACGAACTTAATGAGGCAGTGAAATGGGAAATGGAAGCCAACATTCCACTACCACTTGATCAAGTTTATTACGATTGGCAGTTGATCCCGGAGACGCTTCTTTTGGAAAAAAATAGAATAAATTTGTTGGTTGTGGCGATTGCAAAGGCTGTTGTCGATCAAACTATTGAAGTTCTGGAATTGGCAGGTCTGGAGCCTGTTGGGCTGGAAATAGAATCCATAGCTCAAGCCCGGAGTTTACTTTTGGAAAAAAATGAAAAAGAAACAGTGCTCATTGTGGATATTGGAGACAGAAGAACAAGCTTCTCTGTTACTAAAGGTGGGCTGCCCTGTTTTACATCCAGCATTCCTCTTTGCGGGCAATCACTGACGGATGTTATTTCTAAAGGGATGAATATTGGTTTTGAAGAAGCGGAAAAAATCAAGATTTCTTATGGTATAGGGGATGATTTTAAAAATGATGCTCTTTTCAAAGCGACTCAGCCAGTTTTGGAAAATTTTGCGCAGGAAATAGAACGCTCAATAGATTTTTTCATAACAGGTCTCAAATATTCAAATAGTATTGATAAAATAATTATTTGTGGCGGTGGGGCAAACACCAAGGGTATTTTGCCGTATTTTTCCAAAAAATTGGGACGGGAAATTCAATTGGGTAACCCTTGGATAAATATGAAGCTTGGTAAAAATTTACCAGTAATTGAAAAAAATCAGTCGTTGCAATTTTCAACGGCAGCGGGCCTCGCCCTTAAAGGATTACATTATGAAGATTTATCTTGATTTATTACCAAAACAAAGGAAAACGGAATTGAAACGAAAAAAAATGTTTCAAAATATTTTGCGTGAAGAATTTTTATTCTTACTTCCGGTTATTTTGTTTATAGTGATCTTATTAAATATTTATTACTTACTTTCTATTCAGCGGGATAGTTCTATTGCTGCAAAATCATTAGCTGAGTCTCAGGATAAATATCAAGAACTTAGCTCATATGAGGAAAAATTTAAGCAAGTTAATGCTGGTGCCTCAAAGTTATTAAAGATCCAAGCTGGTCATTTTTACTGGGCGGAAATTTTCAATAAATTGGGCGTGGCTGTGCCAGAAGGAGTTTTTATTGCCAATTTTTCGACAAAGGATTTTAATATTTTTCTTGTTGGCAAAGCTAAAAATCGTGATATGCTTTTGAGTTTCAAAGATAGGTTAGAAAAAGATGATTGTTTTGCCAATATAAATGTGCCGTTATCAAATCTTGTTGTGAAAGATGACATTGATTTTCAAATGGATTTTTTAATAAATCAGGGTTGTCTAAAAAAACAATAATGAATCCGGAAGTGATGTTTTAAAGAACGGAGTAATTGTTAGATGAGCAAAGTTATCAAAAATACATTATAAATAAAAAATATCAGAATTTTATTTGAGCAAAGCTCATTTGGATTTCTATTGCCGGATGAAAAATTTCTTAAACAAACAACGTGAGATAATATCTCTGTTAGCGTATGCCGCAATTGTCGCAAGTCTTGTTTATCTTGTAATTTTGCCACTACTTGTCCGCATAGAAGATATTAACAATCAGATTCAGGAAGAGGCGATGAACCAGGAGAGTGTTCGATTGCACATTGAACAATTGCCAAGAATTCAAAAGCAATATGAAACGGTTATCAATGATGTTGATCTGACAAACGCTCTGCTAGACAAGGAAAAAGCAGTTGTGCTCATTGAAAAGCTTGAAAAGATGGCGGAAAATACTAAAAACGAAATAACAATTTCAGTGCAGGAAAGCGCGCCTGCCAAGAAATCTTCAGCAAAAGTGGTTTCGCCAGCTGCCGAAACGCTTGCTACTGGCTTGCCAAGTCAAGATTATTTGCAGATAAAAATAAATTTAGTTGGGAGTTATAATTCCATTGTGGAATTTGTTGCTCGTCTTGAAAAATTTGAATATTATTCTGATATTATAGCTGTTCAAATTAATAAGGAGGATATGTCCAAGGAACTTAATAGAAATACTTCAAATGTCGGAATGTTTTCTAAGCCCGTATTGGTCGGCAGCGAAGAAATTTCAAAATCTTCAGCAAATGATTCCTTGAGTGCCTCTCTTGATACAGTATTTTATACAAATTAATCAAACGAAAATATGCAATTTGATTTTAAACTGAATTTTAAAAAAGCAACGGTGACGGAAATGCAAATAATTCCTGCAATTGGACTTTTTTGGCGAAAAAGGTATAAGAGCATCTTTCTTGTCTTCTTGGTGACTGTGATTATTTTGAGTGCTTATATATGGCAAAGGAGTTTATCCGGCGGGGAATGGAGTCCGGAAAAAAAGCAGGAATATTTAAATGCGCAAAATAAGGGGGTAATCTTTAATGAGAATAATTTCAAAAAAGCACTTGCGGATATTGAAATGAGAAAGCAGGATATTGCTGACGAACAAAAACAAGCAAGAGATATTTTCAAGGCGTATTAAAAAGAAATTTCAAGTATCCTTGCTTTTTCTTTAAAAGTGTGCTACAATAATAAGATAGAGATGGGTGAAAACCATCTTTTTTTGTTTATAAATAAAAATTTATATGAATGAAACTAAAATGTTTTCAGTTGAGAGTAATACAGTTGAGATTCCTTTTAATTCAGCTGATTTTCGAATATGGCTTGTTGGAAAGAAGGGAAATGAGATAAAGAGAAGGGAGTTTGAAGAAGTTCAGTCTCTAAACTTGGATGATGGTGTAATAGCCACTGTTATTTTTGGATTGGTTGCCGAAGCATTTGGTGAAAAATCAAAAGAGAATGAAATTAAAGTTCAGATTGAAAACGGACCGATTTCATATGAAACAACTTGGGAAAAATTAGACCCAATATTCAAAAAAGGTATTATTGATAAAATACTTTTAACGCAAAAATAAGAGCCTCCTTGTTTTGTGCGCTCTTGCTATGGTTACTCGTCGTTTGTTCGCCGTCGCTCACAATCTCCTCGCCCGCAGTGGCGCTAAATGTTCGTATTCCTCACATTTATCGGCGTTCGCTGCTAAAATTTTCTGCTGAAAATTTTATAGCTCACTGCCACTGGTTCAAATCCCTCAGTACTCGCGCTCTGAGGGATTTCTCCTCACCCAAACTTTCTCGCGATTACGCGGAGAAAGTTTTCCTTCGGAGCCTGGGTTTTAAAAAACGCAAAATCGTTTGCGTTTTTAAAATACCCTTCAAATCCCTCAGAAAACAAAACAAAAAACAGACACCCTTTGGGGGTGTCAGTTTCTTGTTTTTGTGCGCTCTGAGGGATTTGAACCCCCGACCCTCTGGTTCGAAGCCAGATACTCTATCCAGCTGAGCTAAGAGCGCATTGTGAAATGAATTGTAAAAACCTAGGGCGAGCACAGGGAATCGAACCCTGATTCTCGGTACCACAAACCGATGTCTTAACCGTTAGACGATGCCCGCCATATTAAAAATGGAAAATGTAAATCTCAAAATGAAAAAGTTTATTAAGATGTGACGAAGTCACTCATTAACTTTAAATTTTGATTTTTAAATTTTAAATTATCCATGTACCCCCACCAGGAATCGAACCTAGATCTTCAGCTTAGAAGGCTATTGCTCTATCCGTTGAGCTATGGGGGCGTAGATGCAAATATTTTTTAAAACCCTTAAAAAGAAAAGAGTTTTTAAAAAATGTGGGTTATGCAGGATTCGAACCTGCGACCGTCGGCTTAAGAGGCCGCTGCTCTACCAACTGAGCTAATAACCCAAATTTTTAACAACTAGCCAAGTATATCAGCTTTTTTATACTTAGTCAATCCAGTCAGGAAGTGTTAGTTCTTTGCCTTCGTGGGAGCTTTAGCCATATCCTTGAGCATTTTTTTGTAGGCTTTCCATTCATCTTCTGACCAATTAGCTGGTTTTGCGCTTAATGTTGGACCACCTGGGTGAGGATATCTGTATGGTGAGCCGTAGGAACTGTTGAAAACATCAGTAATAAGTTCTGTGCCATTGCTATCAAAAACATGCTGGGTAAAGCGAGCCTTAAGTGATCCATCTGGTTGTTTTTCAATGATGTATGGCCCATCAACTGTTGTTTTTCTTCCATCATCAGTTCCATAAAAACTGAAAGTAAGTTGAGTTCCAACTATTTTGGTTTGAATCAAGATGTGGTTTGGTGTGTTGTTTACAAACCTTAAATCAGGATTTGGCACATAAACAGCAGCATCCATTCCTTGCGGATTGTAATAGGAAACTGGGTAAGCATGATTTCTACGCGCGGTAATTTTAAGACCGGAATATATTGCAGCTCTGAAAGCTGTGGTTGAGACTTGGCAAATTCCACCACCAAACTCCGGTTCGGTCACATTGTTTTTAATTACTAGTTCCGGGAGGTATCCATGCTCGCCATCAACTTCTCCGAGATTTTTTACAAATGAGAATTCTTCTCCTGGCTTGATTAACAGCCCATTGAATCGCTGGGTTGCAACTTTGATATTGAAAATTCGATTACTGGGAGAACCTTTGAAATTGGAAGTTCCTTCGCCAATAAGAGAGGAAACACCAAGATCATTCACGTCGGCATAGTTGGTGGTGGATTTTTTAGAATCGTATGGCAGAACTATGTTTTGAGGAGAGTTCAAATAATCATTGTTGTTTAAATTTTGCAGGAGCAGCTTAAGACTTTTGTCTATGTCGAGCGTGATTCCATTTTTGGATTCTTCAAAAGTGACAACCTTGCCATTTTCCACTTTAAATTTTGCGTCTTGTGGGTCGCGATTTACCTTTCTTGCCAAATCTTCAAGATGAGATTTGATCACTTGCTCGTTTATATTTGATTGCGAAGAGAGTAATAAACGTCTACGTTGAATATTTGTGAGTGTTAGTTCGCAAAATATTTTGCTGACTGGACAGAAAGAGGAATTTTCAAATTCACCTTTAACATTGGAAGATAATGAAAAAGAATTACTATAATACACCCATTCATCAAAAAGTTCTTTGGTGATCGGATCTGAATATTGATCCACGGTGAGTGCTAAAACGTTCGTTGTTGCATTGTTAATTTGTCCAGCAGGAGACTGAGCTTTTGCAATTTTTGTCTCGCTGTTAGTTGCAAGCAAAAGTATGATTAAAAATGCTGTATAGGAGTATTTACGCATAGATTTAGCATACTGCAATTTCTGGATTATCACAAGGGTATTGAGGGAGGAATTAGGAATTAGTAGTTAGGTTGTAGGAATTAGGTTATTAGGGGATTCTTGTTACAAATAAAAACTCAGCCATAAGCTGAGTTTTTATTTGCTAATTTCTAACTCCTAATTCCTAAAACCTGCCTTAGAATCCGCGAACTTGAATTCGTTTGATCTTAGTTGTGTCTGCCTTTGGTAGGCGAATAGTCAAGATGCCATTTTTAAGCGAAGCTTCTGCTTTATCGGAAATAATATCAATAGGAAGAACGACAGAACGAGAAAAATGACCCCAATAACACTCTTGGTAATAATAATTTTCAGCGCTTACAATTTCTTCATTTTTTCGTTCACCTTTAATGGTAACCATATCGTTGTTAATCGAAACATCAAGGTCTTCAGGTTTCACACCTGCAATGGTCGACTTGATAACGATTTCAGTGTCAGTTTGATACACATCAATTGTGAGTTGTCCTTCTGCGTCAGAAGAAAAATTTTCTTCTTCTTCCGCAAAAACAGGACGCTGAGGCTCGGCTCGCATAATCATTTCAGTTTCTTCTTCTTCTGCATAAATTGGCATAGAAGATTCTCCTCGTCCATCTGGCTCAAATGATGTTGATCCAGTTACACGTTCAAAAAAGGATTTTTTTGTTTTTAGCATAGACTTTTATGTAAATCATTGACCAAAAGATCGCTGACTTCCCCCTGTTTAAAAATTAAGCTTTATATAAATATTATATGATGGTTTTCAGTCCCGCGCAAGCCCTGTTAGAAAAATGTCAATAAGTAATATTGCAGCATTTTATCTTTATATTCTAAATTAGCATACATTTAAAAGTCGCCTTATCATATTTCTAACGGGGCAAGTCGAGCATTGATTCTGATGAGATTTACAATGTTAATAAAGACCAATAGCCCGAGTAAACCAAAAATTGCGTAGTTCAAAACAAAAGTGCGATTTAAAACTAAAAGGTTGTAGGCACCGTGAAAAAAGGCGGCAAAAATAATGGCATAAATCAGCGTACTCATCCTTTTTGGATTTCTTGTTGCTACCATATAGCCAATAAGACCTGCTGTTCCGATATGAATGATAGCAATTTCAATTAAAAGCTTAGTCTCTGGGGCGACGCCGGTCGCCATAATCAAACCTATTTCAACTGAAAAAAATCCCAGTCCAACCAAAAAAGAATTTACCAAGTATGATCTTTGCATAGAAAACATTTCGATGCGCTTGGAAATAATAATATATTTGAATATCTCCTCAATACAAACTCCGATGATAATAAACTGGGGGATTATAAAAAGATCCAAAAAAGAAATGGCATTTGTTTGATTTGTTTGCATTGAAAAACCAATGAAAACTATCAGTTCCACAATAAGTGCGCCAAGCGCTGCAATTATTCCCCAAAAAAATGATTCGAGTTGAGCCATAAAATTTTTTGAATTGCTTATGATAGTGAATCTAGATGTTTTTGAAGCTCGGAAAGTTCGGCTTGTTTTTTTGCAAGCGTTTCTTTTTGTTGATTGATAATTTGCGTTGGTGCTTTAGAAGTGAAATTTTTATCAGCAAGCCTTCCAGCTAGTCCCGCAATGAATCCCTCGAGATTTGCAATTTCTTTTTTGATGCGAGCGGTCTCCTTTTCGGTGTCGATTGCATCAGCTAAATGGATGTAGAGATTAATCTCGCCGAGTGTTCGCTTGATTTCATCTTTTAGTTCTTCTTCTGACTTGTTGTATCCAATAGTTTCAATGCCAGTTTTAAGACGCTTCAAAATGTCTTCTTGAAATTCTGATTGAAATGTTTTGAGAAGCTTCTCGTTTTTTGAATTTATTGTGATGGTAATTTTCTTGCCAAGTTCTATTTTATTTTCCGTGCGTACATTTCGAATTGTTGTAATTATGTTTTGAATAGCTTCGAATTCACGTGCTTCAATATTCGAACATAATTCAGGATTTGATTTTGGCCAGGCTGAAATTATGAGCATTTTTTCTTGCTTAGCTAGTGTCCAAATATGTTCAGTGATAAATGGCATAAAAGGATGCCAAAGACGCAATAATTTGTCTAAAACATATCCAAGTACTTTTTGATTTTTTTCAATCTTATTTATTTCCAAATACCAATCTGCAAAATCGTTCCAGGTAAATGACTTTAAAATATCTGCTGCAACTGAAATTTGTTTATTTGCAAAAAGTTTGTCAATTTCTATTGTGGTCTTGTCTAGGCAGTTGATTATCCAAGCATCTGCTGGTGTTTTGATATCTTCTTTTGAAATCGTTTTAACTAGTTTGAAATTTTCTTGCGAGAGACAAAACCTTGAAATGTTCCAAAGTTTGTTGGCAAAGTTTCTGAAGGTTTCAATTTTTTCTTCATAGAGGCGAGAGTTTTGTCCTGGAGCACTGTCCATAACAAGGCTCATACGCAGGGCGTCGGCGCCAAATTTATCAATAACGGTAAGTGGATCAATTCCATTTCCTCTGGACTTGGAAAATTTGTGACCTTCTTTATCGAGCACGAGTCCCGTGTAGAACAAATTTTTGAATGGTATTTTGCCTGTAGTATAAAGACTCATCATAATCATTCGCGATGACCAGAAAAAAAGCAGGTCTCGCCCCATCACCATTGTGTCTGAAGGATAAAACATTCCAAAATCACCTTCTTTTGATTTGAGAGTGGTATATGCCCATTGACCTGAAGTAAACCAGGTGTCAAAAGTATTTTCATCTTGCACCCAGCCTTCACCCTCGGGTGGTGTCAGTCCAACATACATTTCAGGTTCTTGTTGTGAGTTGTCAGTTGTCAGTTGTGAGTTGGTTCTATACCAAACAGGGAACTGAGGTCCCCACCAAATTTGACGGCTAATGCACCAGTCGCGCATATTTTCAAACCAATCAATGAGAATTTTTTGAAAATTGTTTGGGAAAATTTCAATTTCGTTTTTCTTGATAGCTTCAATAGCTTTCTTTTTTAAGGAAAAGTTTTTAGCATCAACATTGATAAACCATTGGCTCGAAGTCAAAGGCTCAATAATTGTTTTGCAGCGCTCACAGATTGAAATGCTGTGCGCAAGCTCTTCAACTTTTTCTAATAAATTTAATTTTTCCAAATCCTTAAGCACCTCTTCGCGCGCAACGTGAGCGGTCAGTCCTGCATATTTGCCACCAAGCTCGGTGATCGCAGCTTTTTCGTCGATGATTTGAATTTCTTCGAGATTGTGATCTTTTCCGATTTGCCAATCTAGCGGATCATGCGCCGGGGTTATTTTTACAGCTCCTGTTCCAAATGATAAATCGATTCGTTTGTCTGCGATAATTGGAATAATCGTATTTTGCAGCGGTAAAACAATATTTTTTCCAATTAATTTCAAATAGCGCTTGTCTTTTGGATTGACTGCTACAGCAGTGTCGCCAAGCATTGTTTCGGGCCGCGTGGTGGCAACAGTAATAAATTCCGTTGAATTTTCCAATGGATATTTAATAAAATACAATTTTCCAGGAGTTTCTTTGTGTAGAACTTCTACATCAGAAAGAGCAGTGGAGCAGCGCGGACACCAGTTGATGATTCGCTTGCCTTTATAAATAAGCCCGTCTTCGTGCATTTTCACAAATGTTTCCATAGCAATCTTAAGCACGTCAGGATCAAGCGTGAATTTTTCGCGTGACCAATCAGCAGATATGCCAATCTTTTTTTCTTGAGAGCGCATATAATTTGCACGATCAATGCAAAATTCGTAAGTTTTTTTGTAAAAATTTTCACGCCCAATTTCTTGGCGAGAAAGTCCCTGTTCGGCTAATAATTTTTTTTCAAAAACAACCTGAGTCTGAATTCCAGCATGATCTTTCCCAGGCAGGAGCAGTGTTTTTTTGCCATTCATACGAGCATAGCGACCAAAAATATCCATTACAGTGTATCCACTAGCATGACCAATATGTAGTTCGCCGTTAGCATTTGGTGGGGGAAGCACGTTGCAATAAGTTTCTCTCTTGTCGAGATTATCAGCCAAAGGCTGACCAGCCTCTGGCTGGAAACACCTGCTTTGTTCCCAGCGCGCATAAATTTCATCCTCAACTTTTTGTGGTTCGTATATTTTTGGAAGTTCTTTATTCATATTCTTGTCTATAAAAGGCTTTAATATATAAGTATGATATCAGGATAAGAGATATTTTTCAAGGAAAGACAAGAAGAAAGGGAGTCGCGGTGCGACTCCCTTTGTGCGGCATCAATGCAATTCTGCAATGATGACCAGTTTCATTTTTGGAGAGAGGATTCTCCTGGAAGCATTTTTTATTTGTTCGGCAAGTGTTGCCAGTTCAAACGGTTCAAGTGTGTCATTGATGAAGTCCGTTATCAGGATTTGATTCTGAGTATTTTCTTTAGAATAGAAAAGTTTCCGTATTTGTTTTAAAAAGTCGTTCACTTTCCCTCCTGTGATATTTGTCTTTAGGATAGTTGCAAAAGAATAAATGTCTTTTATTCGACTAGGCACATCAATCTCCTTTTTGTTGGAGTAGTATGTTTCATAAAGAACCTCGTTAAGCCTCGTAACATTTATTGGTACTTCAGCAAATCCTGCATTCTTTTTCATCACAATACCCTCCTTTGTTTTTAAGTTGCAGATAGTTTTATCTAGCTATATTGTTGCATAAAACTATTTCATTTTCAAGTTAGCATCGGGTTGAAGTGTTTTCCAGCCATTTAACGCTTTTGTCTTTTGTGCGTCGCTTATAGATTGCCAATGAAAAGCAGCAGCAGCCCCAATCATCGCAGCATTGTCTCCTGTCAGTGATATATCAGGTATTTTGTATAATGTAGCAGGTATGAATTCCGCAATAGCGTCGCCAAGTTGTGCGCGAAGTTCAGTGTTAGCGCTGACGCCACCAGCGAGTAGAATTGTTCTGGGATTGTAAAGCTTAGCTGCCTTGATTGTTTTTGAAACAAGAACATCGATACAGGCCTGCTGAAATTCATGACAAACTTCGGCAATATATCTTTTATCTTTTAGTAATGCTGGATTTTTTTTGGTTTCATATAAAACTGCGGTCTTGAGTCCGGAAAAAGAAAAATTGAATCCATGCTTATTTAACATTGGTCGCGGAAATTTTACGTTGTATTTTTCATTATTTTCCAGGTTTAATTTTTTGTCATCAGTCATCAGTAATCGGTCATCTGATTTTTTTTTGTCATTTGAAATTTGGTCATTTGAATTTGTTTGGAAATTGGAAATTGGAAATTGGAAATTCTGCGCACATCGTGCGACAGCTGGTCCTCCTGGATATCCAATTCCTAAAATTCTCGCCACCTTATCAAAAGCCTCTCCGACCGCATCATCAACTGTCTGTCCAATAATTTCATATTTCAAATGGTCTTTCATTAAAACAAGCTGTGTATGACCTCCCGATACGACCAATGCTAGGACAGGGAAAATCGTATCGGAATTTTCAATTTTCTCCCCGACGGGATAAGCTTGGGGCAAAAATTCACAATTTTCAATTATGGAAGCTGCATTTTTTTTGATATTTTTGATTCTTGATTTTTCATTTTCATTCGAAATTAGAAATTCAAAATTCGAAATTCCGCTAATGAAATTAGCGTAGATGTGTCCTTCGATGTGGTGAATTCCAATCAGGGGCTTTTCCCAGAGATAGGAGAGGGTTTTGGCATAGTTAACCCCCACCAGAAGCGCAGGAATGAGTCCAGGACCGCTTGTGACACTGATTGCATCAAGTTGGCTCGGTGTAATTTTAGCTTCCACCAGGGCCATTTTTAGAAGTTTGGGGAAATTTTTCAAGTGTTCTCTAGCTGCAAGATTTGGCACAACTCCACCCCATTTGGCGTGCAATTTTACTTGAGATGAAACCTGATTTGTAAGAATCTCAAGTCCTTTTTTTGAACTGCATAAAATGGCGATGGCTGTTTCGTCACAAGATGTTTCAATTGCTAAAATAAATGTATTTGACATATTGATTGTATTATTATACTATGTAGTCTCCTTTAAAGCTCCTTGGATTGATATATTTTTTCGGAGATGACCCTATGTGTAATCGTTAAACGATACTATCATATGGCAGCCAAAATGAAAAGTCTATCCCGCAGGCCGGCTTCGCGCAAAATTGCACGAGGCGATGGTATGCAAATAATACTTTTTCGTCGCAAGACTGATTTGCCTTGGAAAGAATCCGGCTCCGAGACTCTTTTGAGAGCAAAACTTCCAGTTGAAATTAACAATTCTCAATATCGAAGAAATTCTGATTTGGAGCGTGTCAAAGACTTGGGTGACAATGAACTTATTGTTATTATTCACACGCAAAATATAGAAGCGTACAAAGAACTTTTCGCCCGCTATCAAAAAAAGCTTTTTACCTATATTTATCACCTGGTTGGCAATCGGGATGAGACAGAGGATATTTTGCAAAATGTTTTTTCCAAAACGTATAAGAGTATTGAAAATTTTGACACTACGCGAAAATTTTCCTCCTGGATATATCGCATCGCTCATAATGAATCAGTGAATTTTCTGAAGCGTAAAAGTAAGCGCTATACTATTTCCTGGGATGATATTTCAACAAGTAAAGATAAAATGGAAACCGCAACCAATGATGAGCGTCCTGAGGAAAAAATGGAACATCAGGAGATTGTGAAAGAGATAAGTTGGGCTATGGAAAAAATTCCCCCGAAATATCAGGAAGTTTTGCGTCTGCGATATTTTAATGAATATTCGTATGAAGAGATGGGAAAAATTCTTGGAAAACCTTTAAATACAGTCGGAACACTTATTAATAGAGCTAAAAAGAAGCTATTGGAAGTGGTGCAGGAAGAAGAAAAAAAGAAATAAAAAAATCTTTTTCAGGGCAAAATTCGATTTAAAATAGGGTGGACTTGATTATTTTTTTGTTTCTGTTATATTATATCAGTGATCGGTGAGAGAAGAATCATTTTTTGATTCTTTGTTTTTTTGAAAAATAGCATTTGGCGCCATCGTCTAGTGGTTAGGACACCAGGTTTTTCAGCCAAAGGCTGACCACCCTTTGGGTGGCATCCTGGTATAATTGTCAAAACATATGTATTATGTTTACATATTAAAGAGTAAGGTTAAAGAATATCATTACATTGGAAGTACTGAGGATTTAAAGAGACGTTTTGAGGAGCACAATCAAGGTAAGACAAAATCAATAAAGCATCTAATTCCTTTTGAGCTGATATATTACGAGGCTTACAGGACAAAAAAATTAGCACTTGTTAGAGAAATCGATTTGAAGAAAAATAGTTTTAGAAAAAAAGAGTTATTAGATAGGGTTGAAAAAATATAAATATTTGGCGCCATCGTCTAGTGGTTAGGACACCAGGTTTTCATCCTGGTAACAGGGGTCCGATTCCCCTTGGCGCTACAAACAAAGAAAATCTCCGCTTTAATGCGGAGATTTTTGTTTGTTTGGTGATGGGAAAGATTGTATACGTTTTTGATTTGCTTGTATATTTTTGGCGCTAGTTTATAATTGAAAATATGGAACAAGCAGGACAACACATTTTTGAATTTTTGCGGCAATATGGTTATTGGGCGATGCTGCCTTTGATGATTATTGAAGGACCGGTGGCTACTATTATTGCTGCGATGTTGGCTTCGTTGGGAGCTTTTTCTTGGCCAATAGTTTTGTTTTTTTCAATTCTGGGGGATATTATCGGAGATGTTCTTTTGTATGGAGCTGGGTATAAATGGGGAATGGGCTTTGTGCGGGGATTTGGAAAATATATGGGCATCACGGAAAGTTTGGTTTTGCGGATGGAAAAATATTTTGAAAAGCACGGAGGGAAGACCATTTTTGCAGTTAAATCAACCACGGGACTTTGTTGGGCAACGTTTGCAGCAGCTGGTATTGTGAAAATGGATTTCAAAAAATTTGTGAAGTATTCAATTCTTGGCGGTTTTGTTTGGAGTGGGACATTGGTTGCGATGGGATATTTCTATGGTTATTTGTGGAAAGAAATGAAACAATATATCAGTTGGGTTGGCTGGATCATCGCTGCAGTGGCCGTTGTTTCATATGTTGGCATAACTTTATACAAAAATTTTCAAGCCAAAAAACTTTTGAAGGAAAATGTTGACGCATAGATAAAATTGAAAAACGTATTTTTTTAAAGCTGCTGATACGCAGCTTTTTTCTTGCAAAAAGGGTGCAAAAGAGGTAGGCTTAATAATAGAAATATATGGTAAAAGGAATTATAAAATTTGCAGAAAAGGCAAAAAATATCATTTTTGCAGATCCTAATCTTTTGTATAAAGAACAGCGGCATTTGGTCAATAAGCCGTTTTTTTTCGTGGGCAATAATGGCAAAGGCGTTTTGCTTGTGCATGGTTGGACAAGTACGCCATATGAAGTTCGTCGGCTGGGAAAATATCTTAATGAAAGTGGTTATACGGTTTTAGGGATTCAACTTGCTGGTCATGGAACTGTGCCAAAAGATTTGGAAGATTTGAAATGGCAAGATTGGCTTAGGGATGTTCAAAATGGTTATATGGAATTAAAAAAAACTTGCGATAAGGTTTACATTGGCGGAACTTCGATTGGAGGAAACTTGGCATTGCTTTTTGCCAAAGAGCAAAAAGATATTGCAGGGCTTGTTATAATGGCAACTCCTTACAAAATGCGGTTTGAATCTTTGGGATTGTTTTTTATTAAGATTATGTTGAAATTAAAAAAGAAATATAGGCGAAAATTTTATCCGCCGACATTTGGGCTTTCAACGACAATTACTCGCCTTATTTCATATCAGACTTATCCCGTCGCAAGTGTTTTGCAGGCATTTGAGATTGTAAGGGAAATGAGAAAAGATCTTGCAGTTATTTCTCAACCAGTTTTGATTATGCAATCAACGCATGATCATATTGTGGAGAAAAACAGCATGGAAAATATTTATAAGAAAGTTGGGTCTGAAATAAAAAAGAAAATATATATTAAAAAAGCCTATCACACTTTTATTTCGGATATTAAAAATGAGCACGTGTTCGAGGATATACTGAGGTTTTTGGAGGATAACTAAACTTTTAGTTTCAGGCAATTTTTTGTTTTTATTATTGACTTTAAATTTTCAATTCACAATTTCCAATTTACAATTAATTTTCAATTTCAAAATTTTCAAACAGGGAATTGATTATTGAGTTATTGTAAATTCAATGAAAATTGAGAATTGATCATTGGAAATTACGCTTTATGCGCATAGCGATATTTACAAACAATTATCTTCCTAATCCCTTTGGTGTTTCAATGTCAATTGAAAGTTTTCGCAGGGAATTTGAAAAACTCGGTCATACCGTGTATGTTTTTGCGCCTGAATTTAGGGGGTATGTTGATGAAAATCAAAATGCCTGCCCGTCTGATAGGCGGGTTTTCAGATATCCAGCATTGGATTTGAAATTTAAAAACATTCGTTTCCCAATTGCAATTCCATATTCCTACCGCATTGATAGGATTTTATCTGATTTGGAAATTGATGTGATTCACTCTCAACACCCAAATCTTTTGGGCTGGCAAGCAAAAAGATGGGCAAAGAAAAAAAATGTACCGCTCATTTTCACTTGGCACACATTATATGATCAATATGCGCACTTCGCGCCATTTATTCCCAGTAAGTTAGCAGCTTGGTGGACAATTAAAAACGCTGTGAGATATGCAAACAGCTGTGATCAAATTATTGTGCCAACCAAATCAGTTAAAAAAATAATAACTGATTGGGGAGTGCACAATGAAAATGTTCAAGCAGTTGCAACGGGAGTTGAAGAAAGTTTTTTTCAAAATACTGATAGAGTTGGAACGAGAAAACAATTTGGCATTGAAGATGATGAAGTGGCGCTGCTGCTTCTTTCCAGATTAACAACAGAAAAAAATGTGGAATTTTTGGTGCGAGCAGTGATTAGAATTTTGAAAAAAAATGAAAAAACAAAATTTATTTTGGCTGGGGAAGGGCAGGAGCTGCCAAAACTTAAAAAGATGATTGTTGATGCTGGATTGATAAATAAGGTTGTTTTTTCAGGGATTGTGAAAAGAGAAATTACAAAAAATATTTTTGCAGCTGCTGATATTTTTGTTTATGCTTCAAAATCAGAAACACAGGGAATGATTTTAACTGAGGCGATGTGTTTGGGTCTTCCGGTTGTGGCCCTGGCAGCAGCTGGAGCGATAGATATAATTGGCAATCAAATCACTGGATTATTGGTAAAAGAAAATGAAGATGAATTTGTAAATGCTGTCGAAAGATTGATAAATGATGCAGAACTTAGAAATAGATTTTCGGAAAATGCCAAAAAAATAGCCAAGGAAAATTATACAGCTTCCATCTGTGCTGAAAAAATGCTGGAAATTTATGAAAAAGTTATTGCTGGGAAGAAAAAATAACTTTCTCGTGTAGTAATAAGAAGTATAATATTTTTTTTAAACTAAAGTTTCTAGGGCTTTAATTTTCTTTATGAACTTTATAACTTTACGAACTTTATAAACTTACTTATGGTTTACGAAGCAAAAAAATTTGATCATCTGCTAGGTTTGGATGGTTTTTCAGATGAATTACTGAAAAATCATTTCACTTTGTATGAAGGTTATGTGGCAAATACAAATAAGGTGGTTGATCTGATTGTGAATCTTTTGGATCAGGATAAAACGGGCGCACCGGAATATGCCGAGGTGATGCGCAGATTTGGTTGGGAATTTAATGGGATGCGTTTACACGAGTTGTATTTTGAAAATATGATGAAGGGTGGTTCGGCGTTAGAAATGGAAAGTGAACTTGGCAAAAAAATTGTTGCGGAATTTGGTTCACTGGAAAGATGGGAAAAGCATTTTCGTGCAACTGGCGCGATGCGGGGAATTGGTTGGGTCGTGCTATATCAAGATGACGAAACTGGCACGATGTATAATGTGTGGATTAATGAGCACAACGATGGGCATATGACTGGCGCAACACCACTTTTGGTGATGGATGTTTTTGAACATTCTTATATGATTCAATATGGCTTGAAAAAAGCTGATTATATTGATGCATTTATGAAAAACATTTGCTGGCATGTTGTTAGCGCAAGGTTTGCGCAGGCAAATGCTTAAAAAGTGAAAAAGAAAAAAGCCTCCAAAATATGGAGGCTTTTTGATTCTTTGATCATTTTTTTTATTCATTTAATCTGCGAAAGAAATTCTCCCAGCCGTAAAGGGGACCTTCTTTGTATCCTTGGTAAAAAAAATAAATACCAAAAATGTAACAAAGAATAGCAAACCCGAAGTAATCCATTTTTTGAGAAGAGAAGAGTGAGCCTAAGAAAAATATGGTTGCACCAAGGGAGAAAGCAAATGGTTTTTCCATGCCGCCATAAACAATTCTACCAGCTAATTTGTTGCGAGAATAACGATAGATAATACAGAAAAAAATTACAGCTAAAATCAACTTGGCGTTAATGCTTTTTGCAAACAATCCTGTGGGCAGCCCAAGAGCAAAAACTAATGAGCAGCAGAGAAAGAAGCTGGAAGATATTAATGACTTTTCTTTGCGTTTGTTTTTTTGGTAGTCTTGTTCAAAGTAAATGTTGCAGCCTGTTTGTTTTTCGTTGTTTTGAGTTGCAGTGATATTCTTCATAATTAAACCTCCTACTCCGAATTTTTATGTTAAAAAACTATTAAGATTATGGCATTAAAGAAGGATAAGAGCAATAATAATTTAAAAAGACATAAGAATATTAGCTTGTTATTTCACTTCTGCCAGTTCGATTCCCCCTACCCGCACTTAAAGAAAACAAAACAGACCCTAAGGTCTGTTTTGTTTATCTATGAGCGGGTAGGGGGAATCGAACCCCCCTCCTCAGCTTGGAAGGCTGATATAATAGCCACTATACGACACCCGCCTGCGCCAAGGCTTCGGCGGGCAGGCCCGCTTCTACTTTGGATGTTTTTAACTCTTATTATTATATACAAGAATAAAGTTTTGTCCAGGGGTCGTGCTTGACTTTTTTGAAATATGTCTTATAATCAGTAATCAAGTAATTTAAAAATATAATGTTATCACTAAAAAAAGGGGGGTATCTGATATGAAATCAAGAGTTTTGGTTGTTGGTTTTCCCATACGGAGAGATGAGGTACTCTTGGGTATCCGTAATCAAAAACCCTGGATTTGTAATCTTAGTGGTTTTGGCGGAAATATTAATGACGAGGATGGAAACGATCCGAGAAAAACCCAAGTCCGCGAACTGCGCCCCAGCTTATTGAAAAAAGAGCTGAGTTCATTGTTAATTGTGAAGGGAAAGAGTCAAAAATTCTTCACGCCTATCTGATACCATATTTCATGGGGAAGGAGGTTACAACAAAAGAGATGTCCTCTCCTATGTGGTTTCCGAAAAAAAATATCCCCACAGATTTGATGATCCCGGGTGATGAATTTTGGGTTTGTCGGATGTTGGCAGGAGAATTTATGAGCGGTACAATATTTCGAAGCGCTGATGCTGAGATATTTCTCGGGATCGAATTGAATTAATTTTTTCAATGTGAAATTTAAAAGCAGAACATTAAAAGGAGGAAGTCGATTATGTCGAAGAGAATGATTTATGGTGGTCCTTGCGTGGTTTGTCTTGAGGAAAAGACTTCACTGGAGTATGTGCCTAAATCGGAGAAATTGGGCGTTTCCGTTGTGCAATCGAAAAATGATCGCAAAGTCATCATAAAGGAATGCCGGGTGTATTGTAGGAAAAAAGGGATACAATTTTCGCTTTCGGACTCGGTGACCTTTGGTTGGGGATTTGCCGACATTAAAAGTGTGCAAAAAAGTGATGGCGAAATTATCTGGGAAGCCCCATCTTCAAGCAAATAAAAAACATAAAACGTTTTGTATAAGGGCTTGGCTAATAATTATTAGCCAAGCCCTTTTTCATTTTTTGGATCTATGATAGGATGTTTAGGTAATTTTTTAATAATAAAATATGGGGAATAAAAAAATTTTAATGGGGCTGATTGTAGTGGTGGCTATAGTTTTGGGTTATACTTTGACTCGTAGCAAAACTGCTAATGCTCCAGTAGTGAAAGATGAAAAGACTGCTGTGGTTTCGCAGGAATCTCAATCAATAAATAATCAATCTAATGAGACAAAAAAACCTATGGAATTAGAAATCAAAACAACTCAAGAGGGAACAGGTGATCAAGTGGTCAAATCAGGTGACAATATCGCTGTACATTACACTGGAAAATTGACTGACGGGACTAAATTTGATTCAAGTGTAGATCGTGGCACTCCTTTTGAATTTCAAATTGGACAAGGAATGGTAATTGCTGGTTGGGAACAGGGACTTTTGGGAATGAAGGTTGGTGAAAAACGAACATTAACAATTCCTTCTGAATTGGGATATGGATCACGTGGAGCTGGTGCGATTATTCCACCAAATGCCACTCTTGTTTTTGATGTAGAACTTATTTCTATCAAATAGTTAGTAATAGCATTGCTATATCTTTCTATTTTCACAAAAAATCTCCCTTTTTATGGGAGATTTTTTTGTTACACAAGTAAATCTTTTGATATAAATAAGTAACAATAATATATGGGATATTTGATTATTATAAATCTCCAAAATATGTTATATTGTAAGTAGTCTTAAAAAATATTAGCCCTGAAGAGGTGGGCTTATTGCAAACTGTAAATAAAGATGCTTTTTCAGAATAAAAAAACAGAAACATCAAACAAAAAAAATTGTGATGGTGTTGTTTCGTATCGTGATTTGCATAAAAAAGAGGAAGTTGTTTCCCCTAGTTTTGCTGTGGGAAAAAAAGTTTGGGCAAAAAAATTAAGCAGTGCCGCCCTGAAAGTTTTCTTCAGTGATTATCTCTATTTACTTTTCAAATCAGCGGCAAATAATCATCTCAGAATTGTAGCCCCAAAAAAACAACAAGGAGAAAGATGTAGTTTTCAATTTCAGTCGTATACTCAACTAAAAAAATATCAAAAAAAAGTCAGACTTTTCACCTTCAGTACATCTTTCACTTCGATATTTGTGTTCATTGTTATAATCGGATTTCAGCTTATCAACACTCATCAAGGAAAAGGTGCAACTTTTGGATGGCTGCAAACTGATTGGAACGGTGGTGCGGACACGGTGACAACAGCAAATCATACAACAAATCAAAGTGGTTGGACCAAGTTTTTTTCTAAAGACATTGGTGTGGATACGAGTGGCGGAGAAATGAAAATTTCTGGCATAGCTGATTCTTTTGTGACAACTTCTGACACGGATTTTAATGCTTTTGCAAAGACGCAATCTTACGTGAGTGGTGCGGGAGCAGCTGGAACAATTTATGCGCAAAAACCTGACGGTGGAACTTGCGCAACTGCTGCTGAATGTGCAAATGGCTGGTGTAATGCCAATGTTTGCGCCAATCCTTGGACTGCGGGGCCTTGCAGTGGATTTACAGTATATAGGGAAGATACCGGAGATGGTGCTCATCCTGGTCAATGGACGTGGAAAACAAGCGACACTGATTGCGCCGCTCCACAATGCTTGCCGGTGGATGGCTATGATAGCTTGGTGGCGGATAATAGCGTTGATTTTTCTCTTTATCCTGCGCGAAATGCATGCAAAGCAATTGGTGGCAGGTTACCAACCAGAAATGAGCTTCTGTGTATTTATAGTAATAAGGCGAGTTATGTCGGTGCGTTCGATGTTGGTGGTAGTTTGTATCTTGCTTCCCAAGAAGCTGCAGTAAACAAGGTGCTATATGTCAGATTTAGCGATGGCTTTTCAAATCTTGCAGGGTCTTGGTATAAAACTAGTTGGAACAGGGTCAGATGTGTGAAATAAAAGTAATCTAAAATGTTTTTGAAAAATAAATTAAAATTAAAAATATTTTCATTTGCAATGTTTTTTTGCAGTGCTTTTTTTATTTTTTCAATCGAAAGTGCTAAGGCGTATACATATTCAGCCAGCGCAATTTCTCCAGTAAAAACTTATGCAACGCAAGTTTCTTTCGGCGCAATTTCTTGGACTGAAGTTTCCTCTGCCACGAGCATAAGCCCTAGGCCGGCAAACTCTTTGATTGTTATGAATGTAAGAGCGGGGGATTCTGCCACGCCTGACGGAACTTGGACCAATGGTGGAAATTGGACAGAAGTTACTAATGGACAAAGTTTGTCTTTTCTTGGAGGGAAACAATATCTTCAATATCAAGTCAGTTTTTCCTATGACGATTTGAACAATATGCCTGGTGTTTCTGATGTGACGATAGCGTCAACAGCTTATCCTGTGGGGTTGTATAAAATTGTTAGTTCTGCATATGACACTAGCGACGCAACCAATTTACTTGCAAGAATTCAGTGGAATGAAAATGAGCCGTCAGGTGCAAATGTGAGATTTCAAATGCGTAGTGCTCCAGACAACGCTGGCACCCCGAACTGGGCAGCTGGCAGTGGTTGGTGCGGCCCTGTAAACTGCGCCGCTACAACAGCTGATATTGATTATGCATCTGATTTTTATGAAACCGAGCCAACGGGAGAAACTGCAAATCCAATTCATATAATAGGCGACAATGATCAATGGATTCAATATGTTGTTTGGCTGGAAAATGATAGTACGGCTGTTACTCCTGTTCTTTCTGACGTCACATTGACTTATGTTGTTAACGCGCCGCCGCAGGTGCAAAACGTGAGCGCAAGTCAAAATTCTGATGGCACAGTGACGGTGAACTATGAAGTAAAAGACCCAGACACCACCACCGGAATTCTCGATGGTTTCTTGGATGCTAATCTTGAATATTGCACAGCTTCTTGCACCACCCCAGGAGGTGAAACTTGGGTCAATGCTGACACTATAGCTGGTGACTTTGGATTGATTGCAGTGCAAGAAGGAAGTTTCACTGCATATTCTGCCATCTGGACGCCAAAAACAGATTATCCAAATCAATACAATGCCAATATGAAAGTTCGAGTTGGCGTGGATGATAATGAAGCTGCTAATAATTTGGTTTACGGCGATTCTGCCAACTTTGTTTTGGACGTTAAAAATCCAACCAATGTGGGTGTTGTCATCGATCACACCAAATCTTCAGATAATTTGACACTCACCACTCCAGCCGATGATTCTCTTTATCAAATTGCGTATTCAAATTATTCGGATTTCAGGGATGCATCTTTTGAAGCTTTTCCAGTGGACAATGAGAAAACTTACAGCAATTTAACTTCTGATCCGGCTACTGTTTATGTGAGAGTGAAAGATGAAAAAGATAATTACACTGACGTCAGCGCAACAACCCCAGCTCAACCAAGTCATATTGTGTATTACGATACTTCCAACGAGGCTTCAGGCGAATACCGCGAGTTTGTTGCTTGGGATATTGTGTCAGTGGAGCAAGTTGGCAGTGGATTTGCAGGTTATGATATTTATCGCGCCGACAGGTTGGAATCTGATGAAACTGCCACACCCGTCTATGCTTTTCTGGATTCTATTGTCGATCGCAATACTAATTTTTTCACTGATTTAAACCTGGATAATGGTAAACATTATTATTACAAAATTCTTGTTAGGGACACAGCAGGAAATGTTTCTCAATATTCTTCAGCAGTGGATGACAATCCCAATGGTCAAGGAGGATCAGATCAAACTCCTCCAACTTTATCAGATGTAAATATTTCCAATATCAACACCACCAGCGCAACTATAACTTGGAATACAGACGAACTTTCAGATTCCAGTGTGGGTTATAGTGAAAACGTTACTTATCTTCCTGAAAGAGGATTAGCTTCTATGGTAATGGCTCATGAAATTGTGCTTACCAATCTTGATCCTGGCACGACGTATAATGTTCGCGTCAAATCTCATGACAGTGTTGGAAATCTTGGCCAAAATGACAAAGATAACCCAGGCTCGACTCTTATTCAAAATTTTACTTTTGAAACCTTGCCTGGTCCTGCAATTTCAGGAGTCACGGTTCCTAATATTTCGAACAATCAAGCCACTATTGATTGGAAAACCAGCACGGACTCTTCGAGTTATGTTGTTTATTCAAACACTATATCTGATGGAGTATTGGTAAACCCTAAGGAATTTGGAACTCCTGAACTTGTTGGCAGCCCAGTTGCTGGAAAATATTCTCATTCTCAAACCATAACCACTTATAACGATCTGCCATTGGTTCCAAACACTAGATATTATTTCTATGTAAAATCCGTGGATGGCGATAGTAATGTTTCTATTGATAACAATGCCAGTATGTTTTATGAATTGCTTACGACTGAAGACAGTGATCCTCCTATAATATCTGATGTTGAAACTCCACTGGTAACGAAAGACGGAGTTGTTGTTTCTTGGACAACCAATGAACCTGCAACAAGTAAGGTCTCTTATACAACCATCAATGGTGGTCCATATAATGAGATTGTGGAGGTTTTAACTTATGATCGTAGTCATTATGTTATATTGGGTGATCTTGATGCGGATGAGGATTATTATTTCAAAGTGACCTCTGATGATATCAATACCAATTCTGAAAGCAGTGATCAGCAAACATTCACAACATTGAAAGATGTTGAATTTCAGCACGATCCACTCTCGACAATTACATTCGCTGATCCTAATCCATCCATAATCACCGACACAGTAGCGGTTATTTCATTTGATACTGATCAAAATGCTAATTGTTTTGTGGAATATGGAACTGAATCTGAAAATCCCACCGCTGTTCCCGCCAAGGAAGGAACAGAAATTTTTAACAAGGGTCACAATATTCAACTCAATGGTCTTATTTTCGAGACAAAATATTATTACAAAGTTACTTGTGAGGATAATTTGGAAAACGTAATTTCTTCCAGTGAAAAAGATTTCACAACCAAAGAAAAAAACTATACCGCCTCAGGAATAGGCGAGCTAATGGATTCGACTGCTCCAACAATTTCCAATATTAAAATTTCTGCTATTAATGGAGAGAGCGCTACAATAAGTTGGGATTCTGATGAAAAGGGAAATAGTACGGTCAGGTATGGCATCTCAGATGTTTCTGAAGTTGCTGCGAGTGACAGTGTTGTTAATAGTGATAAAGATAACTATGTAACCTCGCATTCGGTTGTGCTTGGCGGCCTTATTCCAGCTACTAGATACGTCTTTATTGTTTCCTCTATTGATGCAGCTGGAAATATTGCTCAATCATCGCAAGACAGTCTTGTTACATCTTCACCTTCATCGATATCTTTTATAAAAGCTCAGTCGAAAGAATTGGGACAAGCAACCATCACTTGGAAAACTAGCACCGAAACAACTTCAATTGTGGAATATGGTTTATCTACAAGTTATGGAGAGAAAAAGGAATCGGCATCGCTGACTAGTGATCATTCATTGAATCTTTCCGGTCTTAACCAAGGAAATACATACCACTTTAGGGTAAAAGGTAAGGACAAAAATGGAAAACTTTATGCTTCCTCTGATCAAACTTTTGATCCCAAGTCTCCTCCGATAATTGAAAACATAGTAATAGGTGAAATAACTGAACATAGCGCTTTAGTTTCATTTACTACCAACGTTCCAACTGATGCTACTGTGGCATATCAAGATGCGCAAAACAATGATAATTCAGGAACACAGGGAGAATCTGATCTCACAGTTGATCACAAAATAAAAATCATCGGTTTAAATTCTGGAACAACATATCGCACGACGCTTAGCGTTAGAGATGAACAGGGAACACAGTCGGTCCAAGTTGCTCGGGATATAATCACAGGCAAAGATGAAAATTCTCCAAAAATAGACAATGTTAGAACTGATAGCGCTCTGACTCAATCAGACAAAGTTCAGACTATTATCTCCTGGAAAACTGATGAGCAAGCCACCTCAAGCATCCTTTACAAGGAAGGCAGAAACGGGGATGAAAAAGAAATTAAAATCACAGACAACTTAACCACCAGTCACGTTGGCGTTGTTACAATCTTTAAACCAGGAGCAGTGTATAATTTTAAAGTTAAATCAATTGACTCATCTGGCAATATTGCAATCTCCAATGATTTTGCACTGCTTACACCAAGGAAAAGAGAAAACATCATTCAAATTATTATCGGAAACTTCACTGAAATCTTTGGATGGGCGAAATTCTAAAAAATTTAATCCAGTTGACTTTTGATGAAATTAGTGCTATACTTATAGAGTAATAAAGGACGGGTGTAAAAACCACGTCTTTTTTCTTTTTAATAAAGCAAAAAAATGCCAACAAAAGCAAAACAAAGCAAAAAAAATGAAAATCCAAGTGACTGGAAAACCCTGATTCACGGATTCGTGGGAAATATACTCGAGCAATTAAATGAGAATGTGACGAACCGTGTTCGCGTCTGGACAAAGCAAATGAAGCGCAGGGCAGTTGGAGGAGTTGTGATGCTACTTGGAGCAACATACTTTCTGACAGGTCTGTCTACATATGCTGATGCAACCCTAGGCAAAAATATTCCAGGACTTGGATATGTAGTAATTGGTGGAGTTGCATTATTAATAGGCTACTTAGTTAGTAGGAAATAAGAATAGTAATCAATAATTTAAAAATAATTTTCTTGAAAATACAAAAATCAACTATTAATTTATAAAAATGCTAATTCGTATATTTGTAAATTTGTAAGATGTTTGTAATTCGTAGAATTAAAAAAATGAACAAGAAGCAAATTAAAAAAGTTGTCGCAAAAAATGTGAAGAAGGCACAAGTGAAAGGGGCTGTGATTAAAAAAGCAGTTCAAAAAAATGTGCAAAAGGCACAAACCTCAGGAGCTGAACTTCAAAAAATGGCTCTTAAAGAGTATGACAAAATAAAAAAGCAAATGGATGCAACTTCAAAAAAAGTTGAGTCTTATGTGAAAAAGAATCCAGCCAAAGCCGCAGCAATCTCTGCCGGTATCGGTATGGCTCTCGGCGCAGTCGCCGGAATCCTGGCCGCTGGAGGAAAAAAGAATAAAAAGAAATAGAAATTAGTTATAAAGTTGTAAAGTTCATAAAGTTATAAAGTCGCAAATTTTAAAAGCCTGCTCCATTCGGGGCAGGCTTTTATGTTGATTATTGGTCATTGATGATCTTGTTCTGATAAGCAGGGAAGACAAAATTTTTCACATCCGGGCGTGTTATTGATAACGCTTCTTGTGTACCATTTGTCGACTTGTCTGTGGCATCCTCCGCATTCAAATTCAAGATGTATCTTGGTTTCTCTTTCAGGCTCTGGTCCTGAATCTCGGCGATACAGATCGTCGTAATCGTTTCCCATATAAACCTCCTTTAGAGTTTATTCTAATGTAAAAAAGCAATTTTTTTTGATATTTATAAGTTTAATCTATCGGTAAACCCGTACTTAGTCAATGCTTTATTGCTTTACAATAATATTTTAAAATGATATTAAATTATTAGTACTTAATAAATCGCAAGGAGGAGTGAGCTATGCAAGTGGACAAGGAAGTGGAAGGGATCTTCATGAAAAAAAGCCAAAAATGGCTGGAAGCGGCGGAGAGATGCGATAAAAGCAATGTTGAGGAAAAGATAGCGCGGGCCACGGAAGATATTCAGGAATTTCTTGAAAGTGAACATGGACATATTGCTTTACATAAACTGCTGAGAGCAACAAACAAGCATGTGCTTTTTGCCAAAAATAACAGGCTGCATCCTGACTTTCCGGCAGGGGTTTATATACTCACAGATGTTGGACCAATGCATGTTCAAATTGGACTGGATAGTAATGGCCTTATTATGCTAAAACCAATGCCGATAAGTATCGCGGACTTGGTCAGGGCTGCAGTGGAGCATGCAAATATGATGCCACATATGGTTTTTCAATTTCTCCTGGAAGAGCTTGATAAGATAGCAGCTTCATCGACTTAAGTCAGATAGCTGACTTAATCAAAATTTTTTGAAAAATGATATAAAAAGCCTGAATAATTTCGGGCTTTTTCTTTTATTGGGTTCACTTTACGAACCTTATAAACCTTATAACTTTATGAACTTCAGCTCTATTGACACTTTTTTCAATATGTGTTAACTTACTTGTACATTCTAGCTTTAGGAAAGAACTTCTACTTTTTGCATTGTTTTTGAGTGAAAACAGCGCACAAACTTTTTGTCAAATTAAAGTGTTAAAATGCTTTAAAATGGCTCTTTTTGTCAAAGATTAAATGACTAAAAAAATACAACTTAATTAAATAGTCTTAACCAAAAAACTCGCTACCGAGCTTTTCTATGCGTAATTAATTTACGTTGTCGATAAGAACTAGTGAGAGTTGTTTCTATGGTAAAAGAGAAGAAAGCACTAAAGGTGAAGGAGACTTATGCCTCAACTTCATCCCTGTCTAAAAGAAAGTTTTTCAAAAAGCAGTTGATGGTGTCGCTTCCTAATCTGATTGAAGCTCAGATCGATGCGTATCAGTGGTTTTTGGATAGAGGTCTTCGGGAATTGTTCGATGAAATCAACCCAATTAGTGATTTCACTGGAAAAGATTTAGAGCTTTCGCTCACT
>LBTZ01000006.1 GCA_000992325.1 Parcubacteria group bacterium GW2011_GWD2_38_11
AGTTTTGAAAATTGCCAAAACGTTAACCATTCCTAAGTCAGTGCGAACAATTTCTGGTGGCAACATATCTATCACCATTTTCTTAACTTCTTCAACAAGTTCGTAAATAATTTTGAAAGTTTTAATTTTAACCTCACTTCCTTCAGCTAGCCTCTTGGCAACAGGCGTTGTTTCTACATTGAAACCAAAAATAACAGCTTGTGAAGGTGCGCTGACCTTAACATCAGATTCGGTAATGTTTCCAACTTCTGATTCAACAATGTTGATGATAACTTCATCAGTTTTGATTGTTGAGATGATTTGTTCGATCGCTTCAAGAGAACCTTGAACATCTGCTTTCAGCACAAGGTTGAGTTTTTGAATTTTGTCTTCTTCCATAATTCGCATTAATTTTTGCGAAGTAACCTTTTCTTTGCGTTCAATAAGTCCGCCTGAAAATTCTTTTGATTTTAGACGTGCAATTGATTTTCCGCTCACAACCTGAAGCACATCATTGGTGTTTGGCGTGCTGTTAAGACCCATCAAGGTTACAGGAGTAGACGGTCCAGCAATTAATAAATTTCTTCCAGTAAAGTCTTCAATTTTTCGAATGCGACCATATGCTGTTCCAGCGGTAACATCCTGACCGACTTTCAATGTGCCTGTTTTAACTAATATTGTTGCTACGGGGCCTTTTTGTGGATCAAGATTTGATTCAAGCACGATTGCAAAACCATCTCTCTTGTCGTCGGCCTTGAAATCTTCAACTTCAGCCACAAGTAAAATATTTTCAAGCAAATCATCGATGCCGATGTTTTGTTTCGCGCTGATTTCAGCTGCCATCACATCTCCACCCCATTGTTCGATGATAATTCCATTATCAGCCAATTCTTGTTTAACTCGTTGCGGGTTGGCATCAGGTTTGTCAATTTTGTTGATTGCAACAACAGTTGGAATCTTTTTTTCTTTTAGATACTCAATAACTTCCTTGGTTTGTGGACGAACTCCATCATCAGCAGCGACAACCAGCACAGCAATATCGGCTATACTTACTCCTCGTTCTCGCATTCCAGAAAAAGCTTCATGCCCCGGGGTGTCGATAAAGGTTATGAGTTGACCTTTCTTTTTTACTTGATAGGCGCTGATGTGTTGAGTGATTCCACCGGCTTCCTTGGCAGCTACGCTGGCCTTTCGAATTGTGTCGAGCAAAGTTGTTTTGCCGTGATCAACGTGACCAAGAATAGTCACAACTGCAGGGCGAGAGCGAAGATTTTTGCCGGATTCTTTTTCTTTTTTGCAAATTTCAATCAGTTTTTCAACGGTGATTGTTTCGCTGTCTAAAACAACAAGATCTGCTTCTGTTTCAAAGCCAAGATCTTGAGCAATAATAGTTGCTGTGTCAAAATCAATTTCCTCATTAATAGTCGCAAGAATGTTGTTTTTGAGAAGTTCTGTGATCACTTGAGAAACAGGCAAGCCCAAAAGTTCACTAAATTTCTTTACAGTGATGCTCGTTGGAACTTTTACGATTTTTTTTGCTTCTTCAGTCATTTATGTTGTTAAATTATTCGAATTATGGATTTTGCAAGAATATATATTTTTTTACTTGCCTTACATTCGCTGTTGCTCATACGGAAGCCGCAAAAAAACAATATTCTTGCAAAATCCATTTTATTTTTCCGAGCGTTAGATTTTATTGGGTTTAATCGTCACGGCTGATTTGATGGCAGCTTTTTCCTCCTCAGTTAAGGTATATTTCTCTGATTCTCCTTTTGTGATAGGTTTTGAATAAATACGAGTGCCTTCTCTGGTATGCAGTGATGAAATGGTTATTCCTGAGTCTTTGCCATCCAAAAGGGCAATTGCAAAGCTTTGGTCACCGCCAATGTCCTTAAATGGGTTAAACCGAATGATTCCGACTTTATGAATACTGCGTTGGGAAAGGTTGTGAATTTTGTTGGAAATTTCGAAAAGTTCCTGAATTTCTTTGTCTATAGCGGAAATTTCCTCAGTATGAGCTAATAAAATTGATTCTAAATCGACAGCTTTTTTTCCTGAAAAAAGAATCTCGAGGTTTTTTTGAGTAGATCTTAATTTTAGCATTGTCCAAATACCAAAAATAAGGCTTATTACAGCCAAAAAAATTCCAGAAATTGCAATGTAAATTGGGAGTTGAGCACTTGATATCATAAAATAAACATATTTAATAGATACGTTGAGCATCGTAGCATTATTTTTGCCCTGTGTAAAGAAAAAACGCTTGCGGAGAGGGGGAGAGATTCCTTCTCGCTCCGACTAGAAGTCTTGGGCGTTTGCATTCAGAATGCTCGTATTCCTCGCATCCTACTCGCGCCCTTCGAATCTTTTTATTATTTGAAAATTTTGCGGAGAGGGGGAGATTCGAACTCCCGGTAGGGTTGCCCCTACTTCACTTTACCAGCTCTGGCACCTCTCCATAATATAAACATACAACAAACAACCAATAACTGACAACAAACAAAAGCTAAGAAAAGGTAAGTCCAGGTTTGGTTGTGTGTTGCTTGTTGTCAGTGGCTGGTTAATTTCCATTTTGTTATTTTATGTTTTTGTTGTAAACTATATGTAGTCAATTAGCAAAATATTTTTCTTATGGAAGAAACTCAAAATCAAGTTGGAAAATTTTTGGATCCAGATGCAATCATCGCACAGCTTGATGTTGTTCGTGGAGGTGTGGTGGTTGACTTTGGCTGTGGGCCTGGATATTTTTCAATTCCATTTGCCAAGGCTGTTGGAAAAGATGGGCGAGTGTATTCGCTTGATGTTTTGCCTCAAGCTCTGGAGACTGTTACGGGGAAAGCTAAAAATTCTGGAGTTGCAAATATCATAACTAAGCGGGTAAATTTGGAAAAAGAAGGCGGAACAAAACTTGAGGAAAATTCTGCTGATTGGGTTGTCTTGAAAGATGTTTTGTTTCAAAATAAGAAAAAAGAAATTATTATTGCTGAGGCATATCGCGTGCTTAAAAGCGGTGGAAGGGTTATTGCAATTGAATGGAATCAAAAAGACTCAGGAGTTGGTCCAGCTGCAGATATTCGCGTTCCTCAAATTGCTTTGGAAAAAATGTTTGGTGATCAAAAATTCATCGTGGAAAAAAATATCGAAGCTGGTGATTTTCATTATGCATTTGTTGCAGTAAAATAGGTCTACGAAATTACAAAAATATACAAAAGTACAAAATTACAAAAAATACTATGCATATGAAAAAAATAAAAATAAATACTTGTTGTCATCACTCGCTCGGAAATAAATCCGCCTTTAGGCCAGATTTATTTCGCTCGCTTCGTTCGACAATAAAAACACTTATTAAGGGTAAGACTAGATTTTTCCTGGCATTTCTTGCGGTTGCGATAATACCGATTTTTTCAGGTTGTGGGACATCTTCGACGGGCGGTTATATTGTTAATCTTGAAATCTGGGGAACTTTTGATGATTCGCTGGTTTATTCTGGAATTATTGATCAATACAAAAAAATAAATCCATATGTTGGTGAAATAAAATATCGAAAATTTTCTCAAGACTCATATCAGAAAGAACTTCTTGATGCATTGGCTTCAGGTCAAGGACCGGATATTTTTTTGATAGGAAATGGATGGTTGCCTTCGTTTGAAAACAAGTTGGAGCCCGCACCAGCACCATTGGTGAGTGAGCAAGATATGAAAAACAATTTTCCAGATGTTGTGGCAGGTGATTTTATGAGCGGTGGAAAAGCCTATGCTGTTCCTCTTAGCATAAATTCAATGCAGCTTTATTATAATCGCGATATGTTTAATGCTGCCGGGATTACTGCGCCACCCAAGACCTGGATGGAATTTCAAGCTGATGTGCAAAAGATGACCAGACTTAATGCAAATGGAAATTTTGATCAATCAGGCGCTGCCATCGGAACCGGAGTTAACATAAATAGAGCCTCTGATTTGTTGAGTCTTTTGATGTTGCAAAACGGAGTTGAATTTCCAACGAAAAAAGGAATGTTGGCTAAAATGGATGAAGGTGTGGTTGGCAAGGACGGCAATGTCTTTCAAGCAGGAGAGCAAGCCTTGGGATTTTATACTCAATTCGCGAGACTAAGCACAGCTTCCAACACGATTAATCAAGCTTATACTTGGAACAACAGGCAACATTATTCAGTGGATGCTTTTGCGGAAGGATCCGTGGCTATGATGTTTAATTACTCTTGGCAGATGGCGGAAATAAGAAATAAGAATCCAAAATTGAATTTTTCAGTTGCGCAGGTTCCACAAATAAATGTTGACAAGCCTGTAACGTATGCAAATTATTGGGGCTTTGCAGTTGCGCGCAATAAAGTTGCTTCAGTTTCGAATGTGGGGGGGTCTCCTGCTGCTGCACCAGTTTCAAACGAAGTGAGAACTCACGAAGCTTGGCAGTTCCTTCGATTTCTTACGCTTAAAAATTCCGGCACAATCACTTTGTATAATGCAACCACAAAAAATAGTAAAGATTTTCCAATCAGTTTTGATCCAGCAATGGATTATTTGAAAAGAACGCAGCAGCCTGCAGCGCGTAGGGACATAATTGAGTCTCAAAAAACAGATTCTAACCTAGGACCGTTTGCCTCGGGTAATCTTATTGCCAAGCATTGGTATCAAAGTGATCCTGATGCAGTAGATAAAATTTTTTCCGATATGATAGAATCAGTTAATAGAGGTGATGTAACTTTACGCGAAGCATTGAGTTTGGCAAAAAATAAAATCAATTATTTGTCAGGTGGGAGCACGACGCGATAAGAATATTATAGTAATTACAAAAAGTATGAAATTTGATAAAACCTTTTTCGTTTCATTGTTTCTGATTTCGATTTTTGGAACAATGCTATTTGGTGTTGGCAATGCCAATGCAGCTGTGATTACTTGCGGCACAGGTCAGGATATGTGTACTCTTTGTGATTTGATTGCTGGAATGAATAGAATTATTCAATATTTGATGAAGCTTGCAATTGGAGTTGCACTGCTAGCTATGACTATTGGCGGTGTGATGTATGTTGTTTCTGCTGGAGATAAGGGACTTGCTGATAAAGCCAAGGGAGCCATAACAAATGCAGTTGTTGGTTTTGCAATTATTTTTGCGGGTTGGCTTATTATAAATACGACGATAACTTATATAGGTTCGTATACCAATTTAGGAATTCAGGGAGTTGGTAGTTGGGGAAATTTTGAATGTACTCGCGTGGAGCCTATTTTGAATAAATAAAATTGAAGAATTATTTTTTAAAACAAAAAAGATGAATATAGAAAAAATGCCAGCCAAAGGCTGGTCCGCCTTTGGCGGAAAAAAGAAAAATGTTTTTTTGTTGCCACTTTTAGTTTTTGGATTATTTTTAACTCTAGGGGTTCAAGGTGCATCTGCTGATTTGTGTACAGATTATAATAAAAATTATAAATGTACGGACACAACAACCTTAACATTAACTACTGGCTGCGTGGCTAATAAGTGCCTTGGAGCGAATGCAAGCAATGTCAATGTAAAATGTTGTCCAATGGATGCTCCTGTAAAAGGTAATGGGGCACTTGTTCAGACGAATGGTTCGAATAACAATGTTGCTGGTCCAACTAATTTTATAAATCCACTTAGATTTACAAACGTGGAAGGATTTTTGGGCGGAATTATGGTAGCAATTCAAAAGATTATTGTGGTGTTAGCTTTGGTGTTTATTATGATTGGTGCGGTGATGATTTTGACTTCGGCTGGAAATTCAGGAATGGTTGAAAAAGGAAAGGGCGCAATTACAATGGCTCTGGTTGGTTTGGCACTGGGAGTTGCGGCGCCGTCACTTTTGAAAGAACTTGCTAATATTATTGGTTGGGGAGGAGCTTCGTCGGTAGCTGGCGCACTGACACTTTCACAAATTGCTGTTAACGTTTTGAATTTCCTTTTGGGAACGATGGGTATTGTGGCGTTGGTGATGTTGGTGATTGGGGCGATTATGTATTTAACTTCAGCTGGTGATGAAGATAGAATTGATAAGGGAAAGGAAATATTTAAATATTCTTTGCTTGGGGTTTTGATAGCGATGTCTTCAATGGTGCTGGTAACGCAGATTGCGAAATTTTTTCAATAAATAGGATGGTTGTCATTCCGGACTTGCCGTGCCCGCCTTTGGAGGGATCCGGAATCCAGTCATATGCACAATCTAGGCTCCGTTCTGGATTTACCCTCAAGGGGCATCGAGACCACGCCTACGCGGGAATGACAAAAAATTAAAAAGAATAAAAAAACAAAAATGCTAATCAATGTTCCACAATATATAGATGTTGAAGATAAGATTGCTGGACCGCTGACTGCTAAGCAGCTTGGTTGGATTATTGGGCTTGGCATTATTTTGCTTGTTTTGTGGAATATGGTTCCTGCTCCAGTATTTTTTATTCTTGGAATTCCTTTGACAATTTTGTTTGTGGCTCTGGCTTTTTATCGACCATATGGACAGCCACTGGGGAGTTTTGTTATTTTTGGAATTATGTATTTTTTCAGACCCAAGGTTTATATTTGGAAAAGGACACCAGAAAGAATTGTTAACGCAGTTGTAAAGACGCAAACTGCGACAGCAGTTGTTGCTGACAAGCATATTTCATCTCAATCATTAAGGGATTTGGCACAATTGTTGGATAGTGAAGGAATGACATCAAATACGGAGCTTGAAAAAATGTTAAAGCAAGTACCGACAAAAAAATATTAAATATAAGGAGAAATCATTCTATGGAATCATTGCATTCAAATAATTTAACAGGTGGAGCAACTGGAGGACTTAGCACTCAAAAATATGTTGACGTGGAGGAAGTGCGCGACGGAGTTATTATTCTCAAAAATGGATCGCTGAGAGCTGTGCTTTTGGTTTCTTCAATAAATTTTGATCTAAAGGCAACAGAAGAACAAGACTCTATCATTAGTCAATACCAAAATTTTCTTAACTCTTTGGATTTTCCGATGCAGGTGATTGTGAGTTCAAGAAAATTAAACATAAATCCATATTTGAATTATTTGAAAAAAAAGGAGACACAACTTACCAATGAACTTCTTAGTTTGCAATTGGCGGAATATCAAAACTTTATAAAAAATTTGGCCGATGTTTCTAATATTATGTCTAAGTTTTTTTATGTAGTAGTGCCATTTGCCCCAATCGAAAGTGTTAAAAGTGGATTGATCGATCGTCTTTTCGGAGCAACGAGTTCGCAGATGGCAGTTGCCAAGAGAAGAGAACTTTTTGATACATATAAAAATCAGCTTTGGCAGCGTGTGGATCATATCAGTGCAGGTCTTTCTGGAACAGGTGTAAAAGTTACTCCACTTAAAACTGAAGAACTGATAGAACTTTTGTATAATTCATACAATCCGTCAATACATAACAATTCTATTATTAAAGATATCGATAAAGTAGAATTAAGATAAGATAGGAGTTAAAATTTCAGGCAAATATTGTTTTTTTTACTTGCCTTACATTCGCTGCTGCTCATACGGAAGCCGCAAAAAAACAATATTTGCCTGAAATTTATAAATTATAAACACTATTGTGTTTTAAATTTCGTCGCTCGCCCAAGATGAAAGCAAGCTTTCGCCTTGCGTGCTCGCTAGAAATTATAAAAACTATGTTTGGAATAAATAAAAACAAAAAAACGGCAGCGCCTACAGGAGCTATCTTGCAAGGTGAAGCTTTATATCAACGTGGTGTGGCAACGATCAAGGATTTGATTGCTCCCTCGGCAATGAAAATAAGTTCGAATAATCTGCAAATCGGAGAAACCTTTGCCAGAACTCTTTTTGTGGTTGCTTATCCGAGATATTTGCACTCAAACTGGTTTTCACCGATTATTAATATCGATTTTTCGATGGATACTGCAATGTTTATTCATCCGATTGAAACTACGGAAATATTAAAGACGCTGCGAAAAAGCTCGACGCAAGTTCAATCCCAGATACACATTGAAGAACAAAGTGGTAAGATTCGTGATCCGATTCTAGAGACAGCATTGCAAGATATTGAAGAACTCAGAGACAAATTGCAACAAGGAACGGAAAAGTTTTTTCGCTTCGGTTTGTATATGACGTTATACGGAAGCAGTATGGAAGAGGTGGAAAAAGCCCATCAACAAATCGAATCTATTCTCGAAGCTCAATTGGTATACGTTAAACCAGCAGTTCTCAAAGTGGAACAAGGTTTTTCTTCAACGATGCCACTTGCAAATGATGAACTTGATGTTGCCAACAATTTAAACACTTCGCCTCTTTCAACAACATTTCCTTTTGTGTCTGCGGATCTTTCTTCAAATGAAGGAATTTTATATGGCATCAATCGTCACAATAATAGTTTGATTTTGTTTGATCGTTTCAAAATGGAAAATGCAAATATGGTGGTATTTTCCAAGTCCGGAGGAGGAAAAAGTTATACGGTAAAGTTGGAAATTTTTCGATCATTAATGGTTGGGACAAACGTGATCGTGATTGATCCGGAAAACGAATATAAATATTTGTGCGAAACAGTCGGTGGAACTTTTATTAAGCTTTCGCTTAATTCAAATTTTCATTTGAATCCATTTGATTTGCCGCAAGTTGGAGAGGATGAAGATCCTGAAGATGTTTTGCGTAGCAATATTGCAAGTCTTATTGGACTTTTGCATATTATGCTGGGGACAGTCACTCCTGAAGAGGATTCTATTTTGGATATTGCAATTCGCGAAACATATGCGATGCGAGACATCACACCACAAAGTAATTTTAAGTCTTTTAATTCAAACTCTTTTCCGACGATGTCAGACTTGTATGCGGTTATTAGAAACTCTGAAGGTGGAGAATCAGTGGCGCGGCGTTTGGAAAAATATACAGAAGGAATTTTTGCTGGAGTGCTTAATCATCCAACTAACGTCCAAATCAATAATCAATTGGTAGTTTTTAATATTCGTGATCTTGAAGAACAACTTAGGCCGATTGCAATGTATACCATTTTGCAATTTATTTGGAATGAAATGCGCTCAACACTCAAGCAGCGAATAGTGGTTGTTGATGAAGCTTGGGTAATGATGCAAAATGAGGATGCCGCATCTTTCCTTTTTGGGATTGCAAAAAGATGTCGCAAATATTATACGGGACTCACGACAATTACTCAGGATATCGCTGATTTTATGAGTTCACGTTATGGAAAACCGATTGTCACAAACTCATCATTGCAACTTTTGCTTAGACAATCTCCTGCCGCAATTGATACAATTTCAGATACTTTTTATTTAACAGAGCAAGAAAAATTTTTGCTTTTGGAAAGTAATGTTGGGGAAGGTATTTTATTTGCCGGCGCAAAGCACGTTGCAATTAAAGTCATTGCTTCTTATGCCGAAGATCAAATTATAACTTCTGATCCTCGTCAGCTTATGGAAATTGAGCAGGCGAAAAAGGATTTTGATGAAGAGGAAGGAGAATAGATTGTTAATTTTCAATTTTCAATTTTCAATTTTCAAAAATCTTGATTTTCAATCAAGTGATAAATATTTTTGAATATTGGTATTGATCGTTGGATAGTATCTAATGAATAATGCTGGGATAGATCATTCTGGTGCTTTGGCGGAAGCGCGGAGTAAAGATTCACAAATGCCGAATGCGCAGCAGTCGCATCCTGGCGATTTGCATGTTCCACAAAGACCCGACAAGTATAATGATGCTCAATATCCGGGTAATTATTCTCAAGGTAACATTGAAAATAATTCTGTAGAAAGACTTGATGAAGCCCGTAAAAATGAAGGCAGAAAAATTGGGGGTGTTAAGGATACGGCTGATACTGCAAAAAAAATTGCTGAAACTGCAACGCCAGTGGGCGCACTTTCTTTGCTAAAACAAATAAATTTCATAGGCGATATGCCGTTTGTGGCGGCAATGGGAGCAGCCTTGCTTAAAGATCTGCTTGATTTCGTGGCTGGACCAACGGTGGTTTTGTCGATTCTCTTCTCCGTGCTGTGCTCTATTTTTATATTTATGATGCTGCTGCTTGTTGGTGCTAGTGGAAAGAAAAAAGGTGCAAATAAAATTTTAAGTAAAATTGCAGTTTTGGGTGCGGGCGGAATTGCTGATTCCATCCCAGGAATAGATTTTTTACCTATTGAGACGATAACTGTTGCTGCTATATATTTTTTGACCCTTGTTGAAAGAAAAAACGCATCAAAAGAATAAAAAATTACAATAATAAATTCACAATTTAAAATTTTAATTTAATTTTCGAATTTGAATTTTCATTTAGTCATTGAATCATTGGGATTTTATTGGAAATTGAAAATTGGTTATTGGAAATTTATAGTTTATGTCTTCAAAAATATTTTCTGCCGCGACAATCGGTTTGGATGGGGAGGTTGTCGAGGTTGAAGTTGATGTCTTGGGGGCAGGACTGCATAATTTCAATATTGTCGGACTTCCAGATACAGCTATCAAGGAATCGCGCGATCGTGTGAGCAGTGCTATTAAGAATAGTGGTTTCAAGCCGCCTCATCAATGTGGACGAATTACCGTAAACCTTGCACCAGCGGATTTGCCCAAAGCAAGTCCTATTTATGATTTGCCAGTTGCGATTGGTATTTTGCTGGCAACAAAACAATTGCAATTTGATTTTAATGGAAAAATGGTTGTGGGAGAACTTTCACTTGATGGACGAGTCAGATCAATTCAAGGAATTTTGCCAATTGCGCTTCTCGCTAAAGAAAAAGGATTTAATGAACTATATGTTCCAGTTGAAAATGCAGCGGAGGCTAGCGTAGTTAAAGGTATAAACATTGTGCCAGTGGACACCTTGTACGCGCTGGCTGATCATTTTGCTGGAAATAAATACATCACTTATTTTCCAAAAATTGATGGAGAGGGTTTATTTTTGCATAGTGAACATATAAATGATATGGCGCATATTAGCGGACAACAGCACGCCAAGCGCGCCCTGGAAATTGCGGCAGCAGGTGGACATAATGTTATTTTAAATGGTCCGCCAGGGAGTGGAAAAACTTTGCTTGCCAAGGCGATGCCAACTATTTTGCCAAAACTGACTTTGACTGAAGCGCTTGAAATTACAAAAATATTCTCAGTAGCTGGAAAATTGCGTAAAGGACAATCACTAGTGGTCAATCGTCCATATCGAGCGCCACATCATAGTGCAAGTAGCGTTTCTCTTATTGGCGGAGGAAGTTATCCTAAGCCTGGTGAAATAAGCTTGGCTCATCGCGGCGTGCTTTTCTTGGATGAATTTGGAGAATATCCTAAAAATGTGCTTGAGAATTTGCGCCAGCCACTTGAGGATGGTATGATAACAATCTCAAGAGCCAAAGGATCGCTACACTTTCCCGCACGTTTTATCTTGGTGGCGGCGATGAACCCTTGTTTTTGTGGAATGGCGACTGACCCGGAAAAAATGTGCACTTGCACGGCTGCGCAAATTGTCAGATATAGACAAAAAATCTCAGGTCCAATTATGGATCGCATTGATCTGCATATTGAAGTTCCTCGGCTTAGTTTTGATAAATTGCAAGAAGGAGGCATTGAGGAAGAAAGTGAAAAAATTCGCGAGCGAGTTGAGAGTGCCAGGATTATTCAAAGCAAGCGTTTTTCGGAGTTGCCCATTATTTCTAATAGTGAGATGTCATCTGATCATATAAAAACATTTTGCGAATTGGATGAGCAGTGTGTTGATCTTTTGCGAAGTGCTGTCAGCTCACTCAAACTTAGTGCTCGAGGATATCATCGGATAATAAAAATTGCCAGAACGATTGCTGATCTTGCAAACAGTGAAAAAATAACTCAGATGCATATTGCGGAAGCAATTCAATATCGGTTTAAAACGGAATAAAAGTATTTTGATTGTAGAATTAAAGACATATAATAATTTTAGGACTTACGCATTTTCTCAACAATTTCTTTTTTGGCACGCTTTTGGATAAATACTCATTATCCAAAAGCTCAAAAAGCCGCTCTCGCCAGCTATTGGCCAAAAAAGAAATGTTTCGAAATGCGTAACTACTTAATTTTTTAAAATTCATTATGCCTCATTAATTCTATGTTAGTAATTTTTCATTAATGAAAACGTATTTCAAAAAAAATAAAAATACTCAAAAACTTCTGTTTATTTTGGCAGTATTTTTTTTCTGTATCAATTTTTCCTTTGCAAATGCGAAAGAAAATGATTTTGATTTTGAAAAAGTCTCCAAACGCGTTGTGCTGCAAGATGAGGGGATGAAATTTGAGGTTTCTTCAGTCGCTCAAACCGTGCAAGAATTTTTAGAAGAACAAAAAATTACTTTGAAAGCAAATGATATTGTTTTTCCTGTAAAAAATGAAAAAATATTTTCCGGAACACAAATTATTATTGTGCGAGCAAAAAAAATTATAATAAAGGAAGGCGGAAAAACTGATGAAATTTATACATTGCAAAGAACTGTCGAGCAGGCAATTTGGGAAGATAAAAAAATCGAATTAGGACAAGACGATATTACTGTTCCTGCTAGAAATTCTCTTGTGAAAGAGGGTATGAAAATAACTGTCACGCACGTGCTTATCAGGGAGGAAATGAAAAATATTGATATTGATTTTAAAACAGTTTCTAATGAAGATGATAAGCTTGGTTGGAGGATTAAAAAAGTAACACAAAAAGGCGAAGTTGGAATAAAAGAAGTGAAATATAAAGTCGTGTATAATGATGGAAAAGAAATTTCACGAAAAGTTTTGGAAAGTAATGTCATCAAAGAGCCTATCAATGAGATTGTGACGCAGGGAACATATGTTAAAGTTGGAAAAGCTAGCAGGGGCGATGCCAGTTATTATGCTTCTGGGTGGGGGGCATTAAATGCCAGTCGCTCGATTCCAAGGGGTGGATATGCAAAGGTGACAAATATAGACAATGGAAAATCAGTTATTGTGAAAATAAATGATTATGGTCCACAATCGCCACAGCGGATTATCGATTTGGATTACGTTTCATTTTCCAAGATTGCTGATTTAGGTCAGGGTATAGCTCATAATGTGAAAGTTGAACAGGTGTTGAACTAAAAAATTAAACAAGCTTTTGTCATTCCGGGCTTGACCCGGAATCCAGGTTTGGCTAATAATGTTCACTGCAATAATAAAATTTTAATAATATCGATAATTTACCGTAATATCCTGGATTCCCGCCTACGCGGGAATGACATGATATTTTATTTTATGATAAAAGCTAAGAAATCTCTCGGGCAGAATTTTTTGAAAGATGCTGACGTGTTGGGTCGGATTATTAAGGCTGCAAATTTGTCACAAGACGATGTGGTGATTGAAGTTGGCCCGGGACAAGGCGCGCTGACTGAATTGTTGGCGGGAGTTTGTAAAAAAGTTATTGCCATTGAATTGGACGACAGACTAATTGAACCATTGCATACCAAATTTGTAGACAATAGGAATGTGGAAATTATTCACGATGATATTTTGAAGCTGAATTTGCCAGCGCTGATGGAACAACAGCTTAAAGATAATAACACTAAGGATTATAAAGTGGTGGCTAATATTCCATATTACATCACAGCGCCCATCATTCGTTTGTTTTTGGAAACAAAAATCCCACCAAGTGAAGTTATTTTTATGGTGCAAAAAGAAGTGGCTGAAAGAATTTGCGCCAAGCCTGGTGCAATTAGCATTCTTGCAGTTTCAGTTCAATATTATGCCAAGGCTGAATTTTTGTTTACGGTTTTTAAGGAATCATTTGAGCCAGTACCGAAGGTGGATAGTGCAATCATAAAGATAACTCACAACTCACAACTTACAACTGACAACAAAGAAAAGACGAAAAAATTCTTTCGAGTTGTTAAATCTGGTTTTTCTGCCAAGCGAAAAACTTTGATCAACAATCTTTCCAACGGGCTCCAAATTGATAAAAAGGAAATTGAAGAAAAACTTGGTTCAATTGGATTTTCCCCTAGCGTGCGAGCCCAAGAGTTGGGAGTTGAGGATTGGAAGAAACTTGCAGATAGGCTGTAGGTTTCAGGTGCTAGGTTTTAGAAAATGCTGAATGCAAAAATTGGAAAAGAAAAAAGCCCTAATAGTTACCAACTATCAGGGCTAAACCGTGTGGGCAAAGTCACGATGGACTTAAGCTTTTTTTTTCCAATATTTTTATCCTCCTCTCAATAGATTTTTTTCTTGCATAAATTGCCTGCATGATACACTTCCTGCAAACTTCAGTGTTGTTATTTCTTGCATTCTTTTCACACTGCTGGCTTTCTGCGACTAGGCTTTGTTCCATTAGAAACATCTTCTTTTCTTCCCCCTCGAGATATTCGGGGATGTTTTTTTCTTCATCATACCAGCTATGCGTAGTTGCTACGCACATTTCTTTCCAGATAACGTTAATCTTTGCTGCTTGTTGCGAGGAGATAATCCCACCTTTATCTTCAATTGTCTTCAGTAGCGACCTCAATTCATCGATACTGAGAGTGAGCAGTACCAGTGCAACTGCTTCTCTATAAAAAAAATGAATTCGTTCCACATAGTCCTGCGGAGCTACACTTGTTAATAGGGACAGTCTTTCTACTTTTTTAATTTCCAGTTTTGAAGTTTTCATGGCGTTCTCCTCTTCGTTTTTAGTCCGTCGACTATTATTTGGATGATTTTTAAAGATCTATTGTTTTGTTACGCCTTGCTTTGCTAATTCATCGTAACAGTGTAGTATAGCGCATAATTACAACTTTGTCAATAAAAAAGGCTTTATATTGACAAAGTATAAAATAGTGTATATAATTAATATACAAATATGCATAATAAATCGCTTAAAATAGCTATATGGAAACAGAAGAAGTGAAACAAAATCTTTACAGTTCTCTTAAGGAATTGGGGCTCAATGAGGGAGAAATAAGTTTGTATTCAATTACACTGGCAAAAGGTGCCATTTCTGTTTCTGAGCTGGCCAAACAGCTTGAGATATCTCGACCGAATGTGTACAAGGTGATTACTGGTTTGGAAAAGCATGGTCTTACCCAATTTGGCGAGAGCAATAAGTATGCAAGAAAATTTTCAGTCGAATCTCCAATGGTTGTGCTGGAAAAATTGAGAGAAAAAAGGGAAAAAATGCAGCAGCTTGATCATAGCTTGTCCTCATCTTTACCTGATTTGCTCACCTTGTTTCATCAAGGAGAATCAGCAACCAAGATAAAAGTGATTCAAGGCAAGGAACAATATCTAAAAATATTTAATGGGATACTTGAGCAAGAGAATAAAGAAATTCAATTTTTTGGTAATGTGGAGGATTTTGTGGGCTTTATATCAATGGGTGCGGAAAATGAATGGATTAAGAAAAGAATGAAAAAGAATATCTTGATAAAAAGTCTTCTTTTGCCTGGAAAGATTGCAAATCAGTTTCAACAAGATGACGTAAAGCAACTTCGAGAAACAAAAATATTGAAAGGTGCTTGGCCTTTCGTGACTTCATTTCAAATTTTTGCCAACAAAGTTATCATTTGGCAGCCAAAAGCACCGCTGGCGATTTTGATTGAAGATAAGTTTATTGTTGAGATGCTGAAAAGTATGTTTGATAAGTTTTGGGAAATTAGTTAATGCGTTTGACTGCAATTTTTAAGGTGTTATAATATCACTATAACATTTTAAAAAATAAAAATGAAAAACATAAAAGAAGCAAAATCATTGGTTCCGCAGGAAATTATTGAACAGAAAATATTTTTGATAAGGGAAAGGAAGGTTATGTTTGACAGGGACTTGGCAATTCTTTATGGCGTTGAAACAAGAGTATTAAACCAGGCTGTAAGGCGTAACACAGAACGTTTTCCTGAGGATTTTATGTTTCAACTTAATAAAAAAGAATTTGAAAATTGGGTATCACAAATTGTGATAACCAATCCTGGCGCAAAGAAAAGTATGCGAATTGCTCCGTTGGTTTTTACTGAACAGGGAGTTGCAATGCTTTCAAGTGTTTTGAAAAGTGAGAAAGCTATTCAAGTTAACATCCAAATTATAAGAACTTTTACCAAAATTAAAGAAATGATTATTAGTAATAAGGAGTTGCGAATAAAGATTGAAGAACTAGAAGGTAAATATGACGCGAAATTCTCCACAATTTTCAAGGTAATCACAAAATTAATTACTGACCCAGAAAGAGAAAATAAAAGGAAGATTGGTTTTAATGTTGAAAAATAGCGACAAAGACATAAAAATTTCGGTGTGGTACAATGGGTTGATTGAGTTGTAAGGTTTATAAAGTTATAAAGTTTGTAAAGTTGAATAAATATGCAAGATATTTTAGAAGGGCTTAATGATCAACAAAAAGAAGCTGTCATTACCGCTGATGGACCGATGCTTTTGATTGCGGGGGCGGGATCTGGCAAAACCAAGACACTTACTCATCGTGTGGCATATCTGATAAAAAATTACCGCGTGCCGGCAAGGAATATTTTGGCGGTGACTTTTACCAATAAAGCTGCTGGTGAAATGCGCGAAAGGATTATGAAAATTTTGCATCCAGATGCCGATGCAAAATTTAAGTATAGTCTGTATGGAAATTATGATCTGCCAACTGTTGGAACTTTTCATGCAATTTGCTCAAAAATTCTTAGAAGTGAAATTGAGGCTTTGGGATATGCAAAAACATTTCATATTGTTGATGATCAAGACCAGCAAATTTTGATGAAACGTGTTTTGAAAGAATTGGAAATAGATCCTCAACAATTTGCGCCGCGTGCCATTTTGGCAGCAATTAGCAAAGCAAAAAATGAACTGATGACCGCTGAGCAGTTCAAAAATCAGGCCAATGGATATTATGAAGAAACGGCAGCCAAGGCATATTTGCTGTATCAATCGCGGCTAAAGGAAAACAACGGACTTGATTTTGATGACATCATTATGTTCACTGTGCATCTTTTTAAAAATTTTCCCGAAGTGCTGGAAAAATATCAAAATCAATTTCAATATATTATGGTGGATGAATATCAAGACACCAACCGCGCACAATATCTTTTGATAAATCTTTTGGCCAGCAAGCATCGCAATTTGTGTGTGGTAGGGGATGATTGGCAAAGTATCTATAAATTTCGTGGAGCTGACATTAAAAACATTTTGAATTTTGAGAAAGATTACAAGGAAGCAAAAGTGATTCATCTTGAACAAAATTATCGTTCCAGCCAAATAATTTTGGATGCGGCTTATGGCGTTATTTCCAAAAATATAAATCGCAAGGACAAAAATCTTTGGACAGAGAAAGAAGCGGGACACTTGGTGACTTCTTTTGAAGCTGCAGATGAAAGAGACGAGGCTGAATTTGTGGCCAATGAAATCAAGGCTAATAATGGTGGGAGCTATGGCAAATACGTTGTGCTTTATCGCACCAATGCTCAGTCGCGTGCGATTGAAGAAGTTTTTCTAAAAAGAGATATTCCATATCGAATTATTGGCGGTATCAAATTTTATCAAAGAAAAGAGGTAAAAGATATTATTGCATACTTGCGCTTGATTTCAAATCATAGCGACACTGTCTCATTGGAAAGAGCTGTAAATGAACCTAAAAGGAATATAGGCGAGACAACCGTAAAAAAATGGTTATCCATATCTCGCGAATTAAATATAAATCCTATCGAAATCGGGTTGCAGTCATCAGTCATCAGTCATCAGTCATCAGTCACCTTATCGAAATCCAAAATAGATGATATTTTGAAATTTTGCGAGTTTATTAGGAGGATGAAAGAAATTCAGCCACGAATAACGCTGTCTGATTTTATTGAAAAAGTTTTTCAAGAAAGTGGATATGAAAAAATGCTTTCTCTTGATGGCGAGGATGGAGAAAAAAGATCAGAAAATGTGCTCGAACTTATTTCGGTTGCGCAAAAATATCCCGCCCGCAACGCTTCGCAAGCGGGCGCTAGCTCGCGTAGCGATGCGGGCGGGGATGATATTAATGAAGATGTTGTAGATCCATTAAGTGCGTTTTTGGAGGAAGTCGCCTTGGCATCTGACGTGGATAATGTGGATCAAAATGAAGATGCTGTGCACTTGATGACACTACATAGCGCTAAAGGGCTGGAATTTCCTGTGGTTTTCATTGTGGGACTTGAAGAAGGAATTTTGCCACATTCTCGAAGCTTGCTTTCTTCAGGAGAAATGGAGGAAGAAAGACGCTTGATGTATGTAGGACTCACAAGAGCTAAGGAAAAAATCTATTTGTTGTTTACGCGTCAGCGAACTTTGTTCGGTTCGACTCAAATGAACAGCCCGTCGCGCTTTCTGGAGGACATTCCAGAAAAGCTGGTAAAGAAAAATTCGTATCGCGAGACTGAACAAAAAGTTTTTGAAAAATTATTATTCGAAAGGGATAAAAGGGGGATAATGGGAGAAAAGGGTGAAATGGGTGGCAGAGGAAAAATAAAAACCCCACTTAACTTTAAAGGAGGGGAACATGTTAGTCATGAAGTTTTTGGCGATGGTCTTGTTATTTCCGCAGTCGACGACACTATTGTGGTGGCTTTTAAGAAGTCAGGAATCAAACGCTTAAGCGCAGAATATGCGAACCTGAAAAAGATTAATTAACATTTTTTGTTTTCATTTTTTTGCACTGCTCGTTGCTGTGGCAAAGACTACGTTCTTCGCTAAAATTTACACTTCGCTCCTTCGCCTGCTGGCGGGAGCTACGTTTCAAAATTTCTTAACGCTCATTACTTGTCTTTTGCCTACGCACTTCGCAATGCGCAAAAAAAGAAAACAAAAAAATTTCAAACACTCGTGTGTTCACTTTCTTTTTCCGTGAAATTTCTTATGCGTGTCTTTTAATTGCACATTGGTAATGTGCGTGTAAATCTGGGTTGTTGTGATTGATGAATGTCCAAGCATTGTTTGCACGCTGCGAATGTCAGCGCCGTTAGCCAAAAGATCAGTAGCAAAACTGTGTCTGAGTGTGTGAGGATGAACGTCTTTTACTATTCCTGCCTTAGCTGCATAAAATTTCACGATTCTTTCAACACTGCGCGCAGTTAATCGTTTTGTTTGAGTTTTGGCTTTTTTGTTTTTCAATTTATCTCTTCTTATTTTTGAAACGGTTCCTGAAATATTTTTTGAAATGTTTATAAAAACCTCTTCTTCGGCATCCGTTCTCTTGTCCAAATATTTTTCAAGCGCACTTTTTGCTGTGTCGGAAATAAAAACAATTCTGATTTTGTCGCCCTTGCCACGCACGCTAAATTCTTGTCGCTGGAGATTGATTTGATCGCGGTTAATATTAACAAGTTCGGAAACTCGCAAGCCTGCTGAAAAAAGCAATTCCAAAATAGCCCTATCTCTGAGCGTCTTGAGATCATTTGATGAAGCTGCTTGCAAAAGACGTTCCACTTCATCGCCATCGAGAAATTCAATTTCATGTGTTGGATTTTTTCCAATTTCTATTTTTTCCGCTGAAAGACTTTTAATGTCACGCTTGGCCAGATATTTAAGAAAGCTGCGAATTGCAATTACATGATAATTCTGGGTATTTTTTTTAAGCCCAACTCCTTTTTCATCTGTCCACCTATTAAGATAGATTCGATAATTTCTGATAAGTTCAATTGTGATATCTTCGGGCTTGGAAATTTCAGCCCACATTAAAAAACGCTTAATATAAAAGCTATAATTCTCGATGGTTTTTTGCGAGCGGCTGCGCTCAACCTCTAAGTACTCCAAGAAGTCGGTTAACAATTTGTTTGGATGCATATATAATGTGAAATTTGATATTTGGTTAGTTCTATATTGTATTGAAAAATGTAAATCTCAAAATGGAAAATGACACTTGAAAATAAAAAATGTATGGATGCATTTTGAAATTTTATATTTTGCATTGTTATTTTTAATTTTGATTTTTCAAATTTACATTTTATGCTTATATTGTACCGCATTTAGTGATTTCAAAGAATAGCTTTCCTAAATTGTGGCTTTTGATAGCCAAAAAATGCCATTTTAGTGCAAAAGGCCTTTGACCCCGTTAGAAATTTTGAAAGATATATTTTTGTAGTTTGCTAATTTTGGAAATAGAGCGCAATATCTAGATTGAGAAAGAACTGAAAAATCTCTAACGGGGTTGACAAAAGACCCTATCGGCATATACTTGTAAGCAGTTTAAAAATTAAGGCTTCAAGTTTTGAGCTCTGACTTTTCTTATATTTCCGTCGTCAAATTTCAAGCTTGCAAAGCCCATTGAAAGGATTACATATTCGTAAAAAAAACATTTTTTCTTATATCTTTGAATTTTTCAAAAAGATAGATTTCAAAGAGCTTAATACCAAGATTCACTTTTGGCAGCGGGCTATTGCGGACTTTATCAAAAGACACAGGACAATAAAGTTGCTCCATCTTTTTCGCAATTATTCTGCTTTTGCTGTGGTTGTTTCAAGTTCAATGCTCGTATCCGCAACTAACGTTGCATCTGGAAAAGGAGCAAACGGACTTCTTTTTGGTTATTGGGATGGTTCAAGCGAGCAAGCCAATGTGACTAGCAGCAAAATAAATGGACAACTTAGCAAGAAAAATGACTTGGCGGTTGTTCCTCTTTCAAAATCAAGCACGGCAGTGGAGCCTGGAGTAATCGAAGAAGTTGTCAGTCAAAATATTATTGCAGGCGAAGGGATTATTGCTGCAGCGGGTGGAGGCAGTCCAATGAGAGACCCAGAGGAGGATGGTGGAGTAAAAATGTATATTGTGCAATCAGGGGATACACTTGGTTCTATTGCTGTGAAAAATAAAGTTACGGTCAACACAATTTTATGGGCAAATGATATTAGTGATGTCGATTCAATTATGCCCGGTGACACATTGTTTATCTTGCCTGTTTCGGGAATCAAATATGTCGTGAAGCAAGGGGACACCATCGATGCAATTGCCAGCAAGTTTAAAGCGGATAGGGAAAAAATTATTGCTTTCAATGGAACACCTGCCAATGGAGATTTGGACACAGGTGCTGAAATTGTTATTCCTGATGGACAAGGAGAGGCTCCAAAACCGGTTGCTCCATCAACAACTGCAATAACACCAGGCACTTCTATTATTGAGAAAAGACAATATGCCAACTCTACCGGAGGAACACCCGAAGTTACTGGTGGGGTGACGCCAAAAGGCAAAATTGGAGCAGGACATAAGTTCCCATACGGATATTGCACTTGGTATGTTGCGCAAAAACGTTATGTGCCGTGGGGAGGAAATGCTGGAACTTGGCTATATCATGCAAAAGCTCAAGGTTATGCAACAGGACGAGCTCCAAAAGTCGGTGCTATTATGGTAACAACTGAAAACAGATATTATGGTCACGTCGCTTTGGTTGAAAAAGTTTCCGGCAGCACAATAACAGTCAGTGAAATGAATTATGCTGGCTTTGCCAAAAGAAGCACGCGAACAATTTCTGTTTCAAGCAGGGCTATTAAAGGGTTTATATATTAGAAAGTTAGAAAGTTTGTAAGGTTCATAAAGTTATAAAGTTTATAAAGTTTATAAAGTGTTTGAGTTTTTTTATGGGTACTTCTCAAGTTAGTGTGATAAATAAAAACAATCAATCATAAGTCATCAGCTATCAAGCAAAAAAAGGATGACAGATGACCAGTGACTGATGACTGTATTTTTGTTTGACAAAACTTGTTTTTAAGAGTATAATAGATAGTTAAGGTAAGAGGATGTTCGTTGACAATTTAACCCTTAAATCAGCCAAAAAGTGATTTTTTGGTGAGATTTGGGGGGATATATTGGAAATATAGGATTTTTACCAAAAATAAGCGCTAACAGCGCAAAAATTTCGAGGAGGATGTTATGAGAACTATAAATATGGTTGTGTTTGGGCTTGTTTCACTGATGTTGGTTGTCATTCTTTCCGGTTGCCAGAGCAAAAATGATAAGATGAGGGAATTTCTTTATCGTTATGGGAACGTGACAATCGAGGAGGCTTATAAAAAGGGTGGATTTGTTTTTACTACTCGTAATGACTTCCAATTCAAGATAGACACACTTGTAATAAAAAGTGTAAAATCTAAAGAAGTTGGGGATGTGACGTATCATTTTGTTAAGGCTAAAATAGTTTATAATTACAATCCAAAAGTAGGTGCAGTAGATAAATGTTATCGTTGGATGGCTCTTACAATAGAAGAGGATGGTTTTGGCAATATGCTGGTCGATCCTCCAAAATCAAAAGAGATTGTGTCAGTAGGATTAACTGAAAAAGAATCCAAGAAAATTTTTCCAGATAAATTTGAAAATGGTGAAAATCTTATAAAGTGAATGAATTTTTAATGCGCATAACCCAATCCTGTGGTACGGGGGTTGGGTTTTTTTTATTGTAAAAATGTGATATAATTTTTATGTATCATAAGAGTAAAAAATCCTAATGAATTGGATTTTAAAAAACAAAAATAAAAGTAGTGAGACACTTTTGGTTGTCTTGTTTTTGGTGTTTAATTTTTTGCTTCTTGCCCCAGATAATGTAAAAGCTGCTGCTGGCATTTGCGAAGGTGCAAGTGATGGTGGAGCAGCGACTGAAAAAACTTGCGAATGTTTTAATGGAAGCACATCCCTGAAATTATTTCCGGCTGGTCAAGATATTAGTGACTCAAGTAAGACATCGGGTACTGGTTTTTGCACCCAGGAAGTGTGCATGATTTATTGCAAGGACAAATATCCAACAACAACATCTGTTAAATTTGATGGAGGCACTCTTGGTACTAGTTCAATTAAAAATAGTTCTAGTGCTGTTGCAAAAGCACCTACTGCCTCGGAAGCAGCCAAGGGTCTTTTATATGATGGCATGATGGCCATTTTAGTTAAAATCCAAGCATTAGTTGGGTGGCTGTTTGCAATTGCTGCAACACTTTTTGCTTGGGTTATTGATCCAAAAAACATCTCAGGACCAAATGGAATGCTAAACAAGCCAGCCGTAAAAGATGTGTGGATTATGGTGCGTGATCTTTTGAATATGACTTTTATTCTCGTACTTTTGTTTGCAGCATTTTGTACGATTTTTCAGGTTGAAAAATGGGCCCTTAAGAAAGTTTGGCTTAATATTTTGATTAATGCTTTGCTTGTTAATTTTAGTTATCCAATCGCAAGGTTCTTTATTGATATTTCCAATGTTGCTTTTTATTATTTTGTTAATAATTTATTTTCTTCAACTGGAACAGTCACTGGCAGTGGAATATTCGCAATGTTTGGATCATCATCCGGTATCGGAGAAATGTTGATGCCAAAGGACTATATGGCAAACGATATGCCTTATTTGATTGCGTCCATAATAGTTATATTTATTATGGGTATGACGCTTATGGTAATAGCAGGGCTTTTTGTGGTGCGTCTTGTTGCGCTCACGATGTTGGTGATGTTTTCGCCAATTGGCTTTGTGGGCTATATTTTTCCTGGCACAGCTAAGCACGCTGATAAGTGGTGGTCGCAACTTTTTGAATATTCTTTTTTTGCGCCAATAATGATTTTTATTATGGCAATATCTTTGCGCATAATGGAGGCAATGAAAAATGAAAATTTTCAAGCTATGGTGGCCGGTGCAAATGCAAACACTCCGGCCGATCAAGCAAATTGGATTGCTAATGCAGCATTTTTTGCAATTCCGATTATTATTTTATGGGCGGGAATAGGTATGGCTAAATCTTCCGGAGGTGCAATGGCTAGTGAAATTGTTGATAGAGTAAAAAACGGCGGGAAATGGTTGGCAAATGCACCAGGCAAATATAGTGGGGTATACGGTGCAACAAAGAAAGCAACAGAAGATTTCAATAAGAAAGGTAAATTATTTGGAATGAAGGTTCCACTGATGGGAAGTGCTGGCAGGGAGGCTCGTGAAGCGCGTTGGTCTGCTGGACTTACAGGTGGTAGAGATGGTTACAATGATGCAAGACGTGATCAAATAAGAAAAGAAGCTAGTGAAATGCGTGAAAATTGGAAGAAGGCTGGCGGAGCTAGCAGCTCAGAGCTCGAACATGCACTTGGCGGTGGGCAAGCAGAAAAAATGGCAGCTGCCTTGGAAATGTCAGAAAAGAATGGGTTCAAGCTTAATGATACTGATACGGCAGCTCAAGTTCTTGCAAGATATCAGCGTGCAGCTGGAGCAATGGCTGGCGATAAAGTTCTGCAAAATAACTTTAATGATAAAGTTAAAGAAAAACATATTAAATTGGTTATTCAAGATGAGATTGGCGCAAGTACTGATCCCGCATTAATTACCGCAACTTATAAAAAACATTTGGATAAGATGAATGCTAGCAAGCTTGCTGGACAAAAAGGACTTGCTGATCATCGTGAAACAGCTGAGTATTTGAGTGGCAGACAAGCTACTGGTAATAGGAGTGATATTAAATTTGTTTCTAATGTTTTAGGTGGGATGACTACTGAGGATAGGGCTAAATTGCATAGTCATACTGGTACGGGTTTGCATGTTTAGTAAATAAAAATAAGTTAGATTTATAAAAAGTATTAAGTTATATGGATAAGAAAAATCTTATTATTTTAGCTGCGGTTCCAATGACGGTGCCTGTTTCTGAAAATGAAACTGAGGCGCAGTTTTTGGAACGTTGGAGAAAGGTTGATGCGCTGCCAGCTGAAAAAAAAGAAATATTATCTTCCGATATAACAATTGGGAAAATTGAGGACGTTGCAAAACGTTTTCGTCTTACATATGGAGAAGCTTGTGATATTTCTCGCTTAGTGCGGTCAGTTGTATTTGGAGAAATAAATGTTTCTCAAGTTGATTCATATTTGAAACAAAAAATTCAGCATATTGAACAAGCAGATAGGGATAATGTTAAAAATATTATAGTTGAGATATTGTCGCAGCAGCCTATTTTGTCAATGGAGGCAATGGAGACGGAAAGTAGAAAAAAAGTTCAGCTCTCACTTTCTGAAGCACTTTTGAAATATCCAAAAGTTGGCGAGCAGAACATCACAACTGATCAGATCAAACTTAAATATTTTCCAACGCTAGTAAGGCCATCCGTCAAAAATTGGATCACTGATTTTCATGATGCAATGGGCGCAGGAAAGCATAGCCCGATTGATCGTGGAAACTTTTTGTTCCACAGCGAAAATGGAAAAAAACTTTCATCAACTGACAGGCAAAAACTTGGCACGATTTTGAAATCTCTGGATGAACAAACATTGTTGACGATTGATGGTGAAACTCAAATTATTGTTTTTGAAAATGTGCAACAGGAAAATACCCGTGTCATTCCGGACTCGATCCGGAATCCAGAGCAGAGCAGGAACCTGGATTCCCGTTTTCACGGGAATGACAATATTGATATGAAGGTTCGTGATTTGGATGAAACAAATACAGAAAGAGCGCCGAGAGAAAGCAGAGCAGATGTTAACTTGAAACAAGATCAACGCCTGACAAGTTTTAATAGTCATGATGTTTTTGGTGATTTATCTTCTGTATCTGAGCTGGAAGAAAGTCAGAGCAAAAATTTTCAGGAAAAGATGCAAGGTTTTTTTGCGAATAATAAAAATAAAAATGTTGAAAATATATCAGTTGTGGAAAACAAACAACCTGCAGAAATTCAATCACAACAAAGAGATGCAAGCGGCAATCTTTCATATGCTCCGAATTTTTCCGCCAAAGCTGTTGGACAAATCGCAAACACAATTTCCAGCGAAAAGGCGAAGGGCGGAATTGTTAAAAACTTTTTTAGTAGTGCAATTGCTCCCGCCCCGATTAAAATTGATGATAAAAAAGTTGAAGATGAAGAAAAAAACAATTTTTTTCAAATACCACAGTCAAAACCTCCCATCGGAAGTGAATCATATCACGCGCAGTCTCCGCAGAATCCAAACAAAGACAGTATAGAAAAAAATCAGGATATCGAGAAAGTTGCAAATGTAAACAATACTCAAACCTCTCTGCCCTCTGGGCACCAGCCTCGCGTCGACGAGCAATTGTCTTTGCGAGTCGAGGCGGGTCTCTCCTCATCTGAGGAGAGAAAGATAATGAATGAATCTTCAGAAGACCAAGATCGCGATTCAATGAGTGACGAGTTGCTGTATAAAATGCTGCAAGAAAAAAAGATCAAACAGGGTGCTGCTGATGCTGATTTGTCTTTCGGTAGTGTGAAATTTTCTTCGCCACAACAACTTCCTGCAGAGCAAGGATCAAAGCCAGCTCAAATCCAGACTCCTCAGCCTCAGCGATCCCCATTTCACATCACTCCATCGGATTATGCAAGTGGCAAAAAGATTGAGACTAAAAATGAAACAATGCCGAAGATTACAGGGAATGTTGTTGATCTTAGATAATTGAAATTTGAAAAATCAAAATGGAAAATGACAAAGCAAAATTTAAAAATGAATTTAAAAGGAGGCTGTATAATTTTGTTTTACGTTTAATTAAATTTATTGACAAACTTCCCAAAGGTATGGTGTCCGACGTTATGGGAAAGCAATTATTACGTAGTGGTACAAGTATTCTTGCTAATTATATTGAGGCAAATTCAGCGAGTTCAAAAAAAGACTTTATAAATTTCTTTACTCATTCACTGAAGTCATCTAATGAGTCTAAGGTCTGGATAACATTATTAAGGGATACAAATAAAGGTGATAAGATAGAGCTGGAATGGTTGCTTAAGGAATTAATAGAGATATCCAATATTATAGCAAGTAGCATATTAACACTAAAAGGTAAAAAATAGTTTTTTTATTTTAAATTGTAATTTTTAATTTTGATGTTTACATTTTCCATTATTAATGTTGCCCAAGCTGGTGTAATCAGCGATGCGCCGTCGATTTCAACTGTTGGAATGAATGTGTTATTTTTTTTGTTGTCAGTTGTCGGGATTATTGCTATAATTGCATTAGTGCTCTCTGGAATTTTATATCTTACTGTGCAAGATGATAAAAAAAGAATGCAAGGCGTCAAGAGAGCAATAACTTATTCGATTCTCGGCATAATATTGGCAATGGGTGGAATGGTTTTGATAAAATTAATGGGACAATTTTTTGCAAATTAGCCGCTTGTCATTCCCATGAAAATGGGAATCCAGGTTTTGGAGAGTTGACAATAAAAAATACAAATGCGAAATACGGGCCTGGATTCCCGCCCGCCTGCAACGATTGCATTTCGGGCAGGCCTCCGCGGGAATGACAAGAGGAGAATGTGATGAAACATAAAAATTTGAGATAAAAAGATAGAAATATAAAAATTAAAAACTAGAGGAGGTGTAATTATGAATATATTTAAAAAAATTGCATACGCATCATCAGCGATTGCCGCAGCAGTCCCAATGGTTGTTCGCGCTCAGTTTGAAACTCCAACTGGAACAGGTCTTCCTGCAGGAAGTCTGATTGGAATTCTTACCAGTGGAATGAACTGGCTTTTGATCGTTGTTGGAATTCTCGGTGTGATCGGTTTCGTTATCGCTGGTATTTTGTATTTGACAGCTGCAGGAGATGAAGGCCAGATTGATAAAGGTAAACACGCTATGATTTATTCCATCGTTGGTGTTATCGTTGCTCTCTTGGGAGTTGTGATAATCAAAGCTGTTCAAGGAATGCTTGGTGGATCATCAAAGAGTTTCTAGTGCCTATTGTGTATATATACAAAACAAAAAACAATTCGAAAGGATTGTTTTTTGTTTTGTATGAAAAAATATGCTATAATATATGCAAGAGTAATTTCTTTGTATCAGTAACAAAAAAATAAAATGAATAAGAAAAATATGTCCGCCAAAGGCGGATCCGCCTTTGGCGGAAAAACAAAAAATTATTTCAAACAAATTATCTGCACTTTGACGTTGGCAGTTGTGGGGCTTTCTTTTTCTCCTGCATTAGCATTGGCGCAAGAATGGGGAGTTGGATATGACAGTGGAACTGGCAGTATTAATGTTGGTATCGGCTCAAATGGCAGTGGCGCAGGAAACGTTTGGGGCGGAGGAATGGGTGGCGGCAGTTGGACGCTTTCAAATCCATATGGCTTGCCATCCGGCAGTCTTTTGGGAATCGCTTCGAATTTGCTTTTTTGGTTGTTGGCAATCTTTGCTATTACTGGCGTGATTGGTTTTGTCTTGTCTGGAATTTGGTATTTGGTTGGAGCCGGCGATGAGGGAATGGCCGAAAAAGGCAAGGAAGGAATGAAATTTTCAATAATTGGTATCATTATCGGTCTTTCAGGATTTATTATTATGCAAGCTGTCAGCGCACTGTTGGGAGGAGGATCAAAGACATTCTAAAGTTTCCTTCATTACCCACCTCCCCTCAGATGAGGGGAGGTGCCCGTAGGGCGGAGGGGTTTGAGCAGAGATTTATTAATGCTCCGCTCTGACCTCTCTGTCTTGAGTACAAGATACCCGCCTCGCGTCGACGAGCAAATCGTCTTGCGAGTCGAGGCGGGTCTCCCCTTAACAAAGGGGAGAACGACAAGGAAAGAATTTTTTCATAATTCAAAAATTAATTTATCTAAAATGAAAACAAAAAAACTTTATCTATTTGCATTCGCTTTTCTTTTTCTGAGTGTTTTTTTTGTGGGGGTTGATGGGGTTAGGAATGTGGCGAAGGCTGATTACTGCTCTGATTTGTGTGGTAATGATGATCAATGTCTAAATGCTTGTTATGTTGATGAGCAAGGTGGCACAACTAGTTGGGGTAATGGTGTAACTACAGATGTTTATTCTGGCTGTGATCCATTTAAAGATCCAACATGTTGTGGCGATAGCGGCGGGTACTGGTATAATAATACTTGCAATGTAAATTCTGACACGAGTGATATGAATATGGATAACGCTCAAGATGCTAACTATGCAAAAGTGGGAGGGGAAAATGGAACATTATTTATCAGTATTGAAAAATTTTGTACAGATAATGGATATGGTTTTGATTCGCAAACAAAAAAGTGCAAAGATAATAATTGGTGTGCGAATACTTATGGTACTGGTTACGTGTGGAGCTCATATTATGGCGAATGCAAGGGCTCCAAGGGCTCTTCTTGTGATAATAGTGATAACTGCGGTGGAGGCCTTAGTTGTAATACTGAAAAAAGTGTTTGCGAAAATAATATTGGTGGTTCAATAGCAGATTTTTTTGGAGGTGGATCAAATAATGATGCTCCACAACAAACACCTGAGGAAATAGCCGCTGCCAAAGCTGCTGCAGCGAAGGCTCAATTGCAGGCAAATACTCTTACGGCTGCGCAAAATAATGCGGTTGCAAAAGCTAATGCTGCCAATGCGGCTGTTCAAAGGTGCACCACTGATTGTGTGGCACTTCAAGCTGCTGCAAATAAAGCCAATGAGGACCTTTTGGCTGCAAATGCCGCTGCAGAAGATGCAATTGCTAAATATAATGCAGCTGCTCAAACTGCAGGATTGAATAATGGCTCCAATGGTGGGTCATCAAGTTATATGCTGTGCGCTAATGGAGTTTTGGGGACGGTTTGTGAAGGCGGTGGCGGAACACCTATAACAACTGGTATGAATAGCAGTTATTCTGGCGCAGGAGGATATACTGGTTTTGGTGGTGTTGCTGGACTTAGTGGTTCAACGCAGCCAAAATGTGGAGATGGTTTTCAGGATATTGGTGGAGTTTGTTTTCCGATGACTACTGGTCTCTCAAATGCTCCAGTGACTGCTATTATTGGTAATATATTTTCTTGGTTGATGATGTTATTTACAACTTTTGCAGTAATTGCTTTTGTGGTTTCTGGAATTCAATATTTCTTGGCTTCAGGGGATGAATCTATGGCGGAAAAAGCCAAGGAAAACGCTACAAACGCTGTTATTGGTATTATCGTTGGACTTTCAGGCTTCATCATCATCAAAGCTATCGCAGCCGCGCTGAGTGGGCAGAGCATGTTTTTCTAAAAAGTTGTAACTTTTTAGAAAAAAGATACAATAACCAAGATACAAGTTACAAATAAACTTCAAATCACAATAAAAAAAGTTTTCTCATGTCATTCCCGTGAAAACGGGAATCCAGGTTACGTTGTTAATCTAGTGCTCTATGTCTCAAGAAAAATTTTACTATGTTTACATTTTAGCAAGTCATCAAAACGGAACGCTGTATATAGGAGTAACTAGCAATTTAATAAAAAGAAGTTGGGAACATAAAAATAAAATAGTTGAAGGATTCACAAAAGAGTACGGTGTTGATAAGCTTGTTTACTATGAGACTACTAATGACATAAACTCGGCATTACTAAGAGAGAAACAATTAAAAAAGTGGAACAGGCAATGGAAATTGGAATTGATTGAAAAAGAAAATCCAAACTGGGCGGATTTAGCAATGGAATATTATAAAAAGGAATGTGATATTAAGTAGGGCTGGATTCCCGTTTTCACGGGAATGACAATGTTTTACGTTTGACATGGAAATATAAATATGCTAGTATGCGTATAGGTTGATAGGGAGTTATGGGTTCGCAATGATTGCGAACTTTTTTTAATAAAATGTTAATAAAAAACATTATGGCACGTAAAAAAGTGGCTGAAGAAAGCCAAGAACAAGGGACAAGACTGGGAGAATTTGGAAGTGCAATTTTGCAGATTGCTGAAGAAAAAGGTATTGCAAAGAGCGTGATCATTGAAACGATTGAAGCTGCCCTTTCTGCTGCTTATAAAAAAGATTATGGAAAACGTGGACAAAGAATCCGCGCACAGTTTAACGAGGTTGGCGGAGACACAAAATTCTTTTTGATCAAGGATGTGGTGGATGAAACATTGCGAGAATTTGTGGAGGGAGCTGAAGATGAGGATGAAAATGCTGAATTTGAGGAACCTGCCCGCAATGCTTCGCATAGCGATGCAGGCGGGGAAATTGAAGGTGAGGAAAAATTACCTCGTTATAACCCAGAAAGAGATATGCTTTTGGCTGAGGCTAAGAATATCAAAAAAGATGCCAAAATAGGGGATGTTATTGAAATCGAACTCGAGCCACAAACTGAATATGGCCGCGTGGCTGCTCAAACTGCTAAGCAAGTTATTATTCAGCGTATTCGTGAAGCTGAGCGTGATTCAATGTTTCAAGAATACAAAGGAAAAGAAGGCGAGGTTGTGAGTGGAACAGTACAAAGAATTGAAGGTCGCAACACCTATATTGATCTTGGAAAATCAATAGGTGTGCTTTTTCCGCAAGAACAAGTGCAAGGAGAAATGCTTAGAATGGGACAACGCGTTAAAGTTTATTTATATAAAGTTGAATCTGATCCAAAAGGACCGGGAATCACTCTTAGTCGAACTCATCCGGATATGGTTCGAAGATTGTTTGAATTGGAAGTGCCTGAAATTTTTGCTGGCACTGTTGAAATTAAATCAATCGCCAGAGAAGCAGGATCACGCACCAAGCTGGCTGTTTTCTCAAGTGAAGAAGGAATTGATCCTATTGGATCTTGTGTTGGACAAAAAGGTACTCGCGTGCAGGCTGTGATTGAAGAATTGGGCGGGGAAAAAATTGATATTATTGAATGGAATGAAAAAGCTGAAAAATTCATTGCAGCTGCGATTAGCCCTGCCAAGGTTGTCAATGTGACATTGAATGAGGACAGAAAAGAAGCAAAAGTTTCTGTGCCAGAAGATCAATTGTCTTTGGCTATCGGTAAACAAGGACAAAATGTGCGCTTGGCTGCAAAATTGACTGGTTGGAAAATAGATGTGATTGGTGTGGCTGCAAAAATTGCAGAGGAAGCGGAAGTTGAAGAAGCGCCAGTTACTGTCGAGGAAACTCTAGAAGTTACCGAAGAAAAGCCAGTTGCTAAAAAAGCTAAAAAGGCTACGAAAAAGAAATAGAGAGTCTTTAGAAGATACAATAACCAAGATACAAACATCAAATAAATTACAATAATCAATAATCAAACAGCATTTGTTTTGTGATTTGAAATTTGAGATTTATCTGGTTATTGTTTCTTGTATCTTGGTTATTTTGAAAAAATACAAATAGTCTATCTTTAGACGCATAATATATTATATGTTAATGATTATGAATAAAATAATAATTGTTGGTCATAAAAATCCAGATACTGATTCAATAGTGTCTGCAATCGCAGCGCAAGAATTTTTCACCAAAGTTCTTGGCAAAGAAAGTAAAGCCTACCGAGCAGGTGTGATTAACAATGAAACCAAATTTATTTTGGAAAAAGTTGGTATAGAAATTCCTGAGCAAATCACCACTGTCGGTGAGAATGACAGTGTTGCATTGGTTGATCATAACGAAGCTGGTCAAACTTTTGACGGACTAAATTATGGAAATATTGATTATATTTTTGATCATCATAAACTTTCTATCGTGACGGAGAAACCAATTTTTTGTCGTATGGAGCCGATTGGAAGCACATCATCATTGGTTGCTAAAATGTTTTTCGAGAGAGGTGCTGAAATTTCTGAAGCTTGCGCAAAATTATTGTTGGCTGGAATTTTGTCAGATACTTTGAATTTGACGAGTCCAACAACAACTCAGGAGGATAAAGAGTTGGCAGAAAAACTTAACAACATCGCAAAATTAAACATAGAAGAATTTGTTGGCGAAATGTTTGATGCCAAATCAAATTTAGAAGGAATTTCATTGCAAGACATCATCACTTTGGATTACAAAACTTTTGAGATGGGAAAATATAATGTGGGAATTGGAACATGGGAAACCACAAATCCTCAAAGCGTTAATGTGAAAAAGCAGCAAATTCTGCAGGCCCTTGTCGAAAAGAAAAATACCGACAAAGTTGACCATATGTTTTTTATGGTCGTGGATATCATTAAGGGTAATTGTCAGCTGTATATAATTTCTGAAGCTGAGAAAGTTTTAGCTGAGAAAGTTTTTGGAGGTATTGTTGAAGAGGAAATTATGTTTTTACCTGGCGTAGTATCACGAAAAAAACAAATTGTTCTTCCATTGGCTGAGGAATTGAGTAAATAACCTCGAAAAAGATAGTTTGTTTTGTTGGATAAGTATTGCCAGGATAATTTTAAATAATGTTTTTAAAAAAAGTAATCAGTCATTTGTCATCAGTCATCAATTCGAAAGGATGACCGATTGCTGATGACCGATGACTGTTGTATTTATTATGATAAATTCGGAAATCAAAAAATTGCCTGAGTCTGAAATTGAAGTTGTCGTGACTGTTTCTTGGGATGAATGGAAAAAATATATTGATCAGGCAGCAAAAGATTATTCAAAGGAAATTAAAATTCAAGGTTTTCGCGCAGGATTTGCTCCTCGCGATATGGTTGAAAAGAAAGTTGGCACAGCTGCCTTGTTTGATGCTGCTGCTCAAAAAGCAGTGCAGGCAACTTTTCCAAAAGTAGTTGTTGAAAAGAAAATTGAAGCAATTGGAAAACCTAAGGCTGAAATTGTGAAATTGGCTGAAGGAAATGATTTGGAATATAAGGTTGTTGTGTCAGTTATTCCTGAGGTGTCAATGAAATCTTGGAAAAGTGGCGTTGAAAAAGTCAACAAAGAATATTCCAAGAAAAATGCTGAAGTTACTGCCCAGGATGTTGAAAAAGAATTGGCTGAAATCGCCAAGAGCCGCGTGCAGCACATCACAGTAGAAAGAGAAGCGCAAGATGGCGACAATGTCATCCTGTCGTTTGTTGTGAAAAAAGATGGTGTTCCAATAGAAAATGGTTCGAGCAAAAGCCACCCTATGATTTTGGGACGCGGCGTTTTTATTCCTGGATTTGAGGAACAAGTGGTTGGAATGAAAGCGGGCGAGGTTAAAGAGTTTGAATTAACTTTTCCAAAGGATTATCACCAAAAGGGCTTGGCTGGAAATCCGGCGCAATTCACAGTGACAGTTGAAACTGTGCAGGAGCGAAAATCTCCAGAAGTTACTGATGAATTTGCCAGATCACTTGGAAAATTTAAAGATTTGGCTGAAATGCGAAAAAATGTGACTGAAGGAATGGAGGAAGAAAAGAAAATTGAATTAAAAGAAAAGAGACGCGGCGCTATCATTGACGTCTTGGTTGAAAATACTATAGTTGAAATCCCTCATATTCTTATTCATGAGGAGCTTCACAAAATGATCGGCGAATTTGAGATGCAACTGCAAGGAATGAACATCACCTTTGAGCAATATTTAAAACAAATTGGAAAAACCATTGATGAGCTTGAAAAAGAGTGGGAACCTCAAGCAATCAAAAGGATAAAGGCGGCTCTTGCATTGGAAGAAGTGGCCAAGGAGCGAGAAATTGAAGTTGCCAGCGAAGAAGTTGAGGCAGAAATGAACAAAACTCTTGCTCAATACAAAAAAATTCAAGATGCTGAAAAGAATATTGATCTAGGCAAATTGTATAACTACGTGAAGGGGACAATGGTTAATGAAAAAGTATTGGAATATTTGGAGAATATTAAGTAGATACGTCTTTAAATTTGGGCTGTTTTTCTTGATAGTGTAATCGGTAAACAGTCATCAGTCATCGGGATGAATAGAATAAGGTATGTGAATTTGATGACTGATTGCTGATGACAGATGACTTTTGCTGTTTAAGAATCCAATAAATTTTTGAAGTTGCAAATAAAATATATGG
>LBTZ01000007.1 GCA_000992325.1 Parcubacteria group bacterium GW2011_GWD2_38_11
TCCTGTGAGAGTTTCCTGAATTTGCCCTCGCTTTCGCACAAGGCTGTCTCCCCCTGCTTACGCTCGGTAATGTCCTCCCCTGAACTTAAAGTGCCGGTAATCTTCCCTGTCTCATCTCTCAGCATGGCATTGTGCCATGCAATAATCCTCTCTTTGCCGTCTTTGGTTAAAACGGGATTTTCATAATACTCAAGAAGGCAGTTATCTCCTGTAATAAGTTTTGCAAAAACCGTTTTTACCTCAGTCCTGATTTTTTCCTGTACAAAATTATCGAACCAGTTCTTTCCGACAACTTCGGTTTCATCGTCATATCCAAGAATCTCACACCCCTTTTTGTTTATAAGAGTTACTTTCTGGTCAGCGTCAATAGCCACAAGCATGACCCCAGCAATATCAAGATACAACTGTGCCTTGTCTCTCTCTTTTTTAAATATGTTCTCCATCTTTTTGCGTTCAGTTATATCACGGGCTATAACCTGAGCGCCCGGCTTGCCCAGATAAATAAAAGGAGCTGCAGCCACTTCAACATCCACAGAACTTCCGTCAAGACGAAGATACTTTTCCTCAAGAACGGGGACTTCAGCCCTTTCTTCTTTCAGTATTCTTATTCTCTCTTTTACTATGCCCCTGAAATCAGGATGCATCAATTCCAGCACTGGTTTGCCTATAAGCTCTTCGGAGCTCGTTGCTCCGAAAAGCTTAACTCCCGCAGGATTTATAAATGCAATCCTGCCTTCACTTTGAATAAAGATTGCATCAGGGGAAATATCCACGAGACTGCGGTAACGTTCCTCGCTGTCCTTCAAATCCGGCGCTGCCTGCCTGCGTGCGACAATTTCAGCTTTAACTTTTCTCCACCTGCGCAGAGAAAAAACAACAAGGCCCACTGCCACTATTATAAATGCACTTACAAACTCGTTAGTATCCCAGCCATAATTTTTTTGGAGCCATCCTTCTAAAAGTTCAAATGCTTTAAAATTGAATTCAGCTAAAAACAAAAAAACAGAGACAATAGAGATTATAAACAGGTCTTTGATTGCGCTTGAGTCTTTAGTTGAATTTTTTTCTTTCACAAATAAAGGATAGCAAAAAAAGAGACAAGCTGCAAGGGATAAAATACAAATTATGTACCTTTTAAAAAATGATATAATGAAACATGCATGTTTACATGAATAACAGTCTTGTTCCTGAATCTGAAGCAAAAATCTCTGTTTTTGACCACGGGTTTCTTTACGGCGACGGCATATACGAGACCATGCGCGCTTACGAAGGCGTTGTCTTCATGCTTGATGAGCACATCCGGAGGCTGTATCGTTCAGCATCTCTTATACGGCTTACCATTCCTAAAAGCGCGGCAGAGATAAAGCCGGCAATACATAAAACACTTAGGGCAAATTCTTTGAAGAATGCATACATAAGGCTTACAATTTCAAGGGGCTTCGGCAAGATAGGGCTTGACCCCGCGCTCTGCGAGAAACCTACCTTTGTAATAGTGACGAATGAGTTCAAGGATTATCCCGATTCTTTCTATAAAAAAGGCGTAAGGCTCATCATCTCCTCTGTGAAAAGAAATCTCAAGGAAGCGCTTAATCCGCAAATAAAATCACTTAATTTCCTGAACAACATCCTTGCAAAGATTGAGGCAAAGAAAAAAAATGCCTACGAGGCGCTAATGTTGAATTCGCAGGGATATCTTACCGAAGGAACTATATGCAATATCTTTTTTGTGCTGAAAGAGAAGAATAAAGCGGTTTTATGCACGCCTTCTCTTGACTGCGGGATTCTTGACGGCATTACGCGGAATATAGTCTTAGAACTGGCCCAAAAAAGCGGCATAAAAACAAAAGAAGGCAGATTTAAGAAAGAAGACATATACAGAGCCTCAGAAGTTTTCATCACTAATACAACGATGGAGATTATGCCTGTATGTAAGGTTGATTCAGCCAATTTTAAAGTAGGAGCTATCACAAAACTGCTTCATGAAGCATATAAAGAAAGGGTCAAAGGGTATTTAGCAAAAGCGGTCTGAGAAACACTTCAAAAGAATGCTACAGGCGTTTTATTGCCCTAATATCTGAAATCAACTACCCGAATCGTACAGTACGCTAAGGGGACTCACTGGATTGTATTGTTATAGCAATCATTATTCAGATAATTCAATCACGTTGCTCGGAGAATATTCTGGTAAAGTTATAGTTTCATTTTTATCAGCAATGAATTGATATAATTTCGTCCTAAGATATTCGTTTAAAGAGTACCTCATGGTATCTCTAGCATAGTTTTCGACCACAAACTGAACTTTCGATTCGGCTTTTTTTGTTGTGAAAGCTGGTATGTACTTTAGTTTCTGTCTATAAGTAACAGACAATGTCAGTGTATATTCCCCTGGTTCAATTTGGATTTTGTCCATAATATTTGTACAAGCATCATTAATGGCACTAGTAGTATCAGCAATGTATTGTTTGGAAACAGCCTGATCATCAGTATCAAGAAAATTGTTAAACCTCTCTTTAAATTTAAACAGCTTTTGCTGAAATTTTTGAAATTCTTGTCTAGTAGCCTCAGCATATGATAAATGTTCACATATATAAACTTGTCTTTGCGGTACATTTTCTGGAACGAAGGTTAATGGACTTGAAGAGTGAAAACTAAACTGATACAACCCATCCGCAGTTCTGTATTTTTCACCTATTTGAGCAACCCTTAAAACAAAATTCTTAGTTGAACCATTTTCTTTTGTAAGAGTTGCCTGTATATCTTTAATCAATGCACCAGTGTCATGAGCAACTAAAACAGCATTTGAATATAAGGACTCACCAGTTTCTAAAATTCTGAAAAATACCTCTCGTGTAAGGACAATTTCTAGAGTTGATTTTCGAAAAGCCTTAAAAATTCCCTCTAAAAATTTAAATATTGTAAGTAATAAGCTGGCAACAAATGCAAAAATTATCATCCAATTGGGTAGATTCTGTGGGGCAGGATCTGGTGTGCTCATAATAGCCTCCCTATCAAATCACCAACTGAGACGACTTTAGAGATCGATATATTAAGATTTTGGCTCTCATTTAACTCTGCTGACCATTCTCCTGGAATTTCCTCGGTGATTTCCTTGATCTCAGGCTGAAGTTGTGCAAGTAACCCCGCTAAGTTTCGAGTAACTCCACTTGGCGTGACTTCCTTTCTTGTCCTTTTCTTGACCTCTCTAAATCGCTCACCTAAATATTTATTGCCTGATTGGGAGCATACTACCCTAAGTTGACCCTTGGGGCATAAAATAGGTTCGGGAAACCCCATTTCCTTTAATTTTGAATCATCTATCACGGAAAAGACGTTGACGATTTCATCAAGCCTTAAAGACTCGCTTGAAGAAAAAATAATTAACCTATCATTAAGTATAGCTTCAACCTTCCCTATAGTTTCCACTATTAAACCCTCCATTCATTGCTATAACAATGATTCTATCATTTTACCTTTTTCTAATTTCATATAGAAAAATTAACACGTTGCCCTGTTTTAAATCAAGCGGTACAAAAGAAGTGGACACAAACTGGACACATGAAAAAAAAGGGGGTTACAGCAAAACTCTGTAACCCCTTGATTTTGTTAAGTGAGCCGTGCAGGATTCGAACCTGCGACCCGCTGATTAAGAGTCAGCTGCTCTACCAACTGAGCTAACGGCCCGTTATATATGGCGCGCCTGAGAGGATTCGAACCTCCGACCCTCGGCTCCGGAGGCCGATGCTCTAATCCACTGAGCTACAGGCGCATACATAAAAGGTAAAAATTGGGGTGAGTGAGGGGACTTGAACCCCCAGCCCTTGGAGCCACAGTCCAATGCTCTAACCATTGAGCTACACTCACCGATTTACAACAGTGCAAGTGAAAGTGTCAGTTAATAGTAAAACAAAAAAAACATTTTCAGTCAAATTCAACTGCACTGATAACTTACACTTCTCACTGCAAATTTTGCAACGCAAAATTTGCTTGGCGCGCCTGAAGGGATTCGAACCCCTGACCCACTGCTTAGAAGGCAGTTGCTCTATCCGACTGAGCTACAGGCGCATATGGTCGGGGCGAGAGGATTCGAACCTCCGGCATCCTGCTCCCAAGGCAGGCGCGCTACCAGGCTGCGCTACGCCCCGAAAAAAAATAAAAGTTAAAAGTTAAAAGTTTTTTAATTTCTTCAACTTATAACTTTCAACTTATAACTTTCAAGTTTAAATTTTAATACTTCAAAATGTCCAGATAATCAGCGATATCTTTCTCGTCTTCGCCTCTCGCATTCAGCTTTCTCTGGCTCAGGTCACTCATCGCCTTGCTTTTGGTGCCTTTATACAAAGGGTCCATCTCTATTGCCTTTGTTATGGCTAATGAGGCATCCCCGTATCTGCCTTTCGCATTATAACAGAGCGCAAGCCCGTAATATGAAGGATAGAAATCCGTCATCCTCTTCAGCGCTTCCTTATACGCATTTATTGCATCATCATATTTCCCGAGCCTGTAATATACCTTGGCAAGATTGTAATATGCCTTCTCAGGACTCCTGTATATGAGGTTTGCAAGCGCCTTTTTATAGGATTCAATCGCCTCATTAAACTTCTTGCTTTTCTCGTATGCAAAACCGAGATTATTATGAGCCTCTGCAAAATCAGGGTCAATATTTACAGCCTTCTGAAAGAAATCTATCGCCTTTGGATAATCTTCAAATTTCAGAAGGTATATTATCCCGATTGCATTAAGCACTTCCTTGTCCTCAGGATTAAGCTCATAGGCTTTTCTAAATTCAATAAATGCAGGCTGAACATTATTTTCGTTAAGATATGAAACGCCGAGCTTAAAATGGGCAGTCGCCTTATTTGTGTTCTCTATGCTTGCCGTTGCACAGGAACTGATAAAAATAGCCATAACTAATATCATCAGTTTTTTCATCGCAGTTATTTTACCATAAAACTCAAGATAATTTTTCTAAAGCTTCTTTTGTAATCTTATATGTTTCATCCCATATAAGATTTTTAACGTCAATCTCAAACCCGTCCTGAAGAAACCTCACCCTCTTGCCGATAATATTATACAGCCCGAGTATCTTCTCTCCTGAAACCCCTGTATTTTTTGAGAAAGTCACATGTACCCTTCCGCTCGTATCCGTGATATCAGCAATAAACAGTTTCTTTGCCATTATTTTAAGCCTCATTACATCACAAAGATTTTGAACCTCTGAAGGCATATGCCCGAAACGGTCAGTCAGTTCTTCTATCAGGGCATCAAGGCCTTCATGGTTCTTTGCCGATGCTATCTTTCTGTAAATGCCCAGCCTCAGCGTAACGTCTTCAATAAACTCCTCGGGAATAAATGCCGAGACTTTAAGGCTTATGCGCGGCTCTATTTCTTCTTCAGTCTTTATCCCTCTTAGTTCGGAAACTGCGCTTTCAAGCATTTCTATATACATATCAAATCCCACTGCATGTATGTGGCCGGACTGCTCATGGCCCAGCAGATTCCCTGTCCCCCGTATCTCAAGGTCTTTCACCGCAAGCCTGAACCCTGCGCCGAGATAATTCATATCCTGAATAGCCTGAAGCCTTTTTTTTGCCTCATCCGTCAGAATATCTTCGCCGGGGATAAGAAAATATGCGTAGGCCCTGACATTGCTTCTGCCGACGCGGCCTTTCAGCTGATAAAGGTCTGCGAGTCCAATCATGTCTGCCCTGTCTATAATTATCGTGTTTGCATCGGGTATATCAAGCCCGGAGCCTATGATAGTTGTCGAGACAAGGACATCTATCTCTTTATTTATGAAGCTCTGCATTATCCTTTCAAGCTCCCTCTCATGCATCCGGCCGTGAGCAACAGAAACCCTTGCTTCCGGCGCAAGCTGCCTGACGCGAGTGAAAACCTTTTCCATGCCATTAATCCTGTTATGTACAAAATATACCTGCCCTCCCCTCTCAATCTCTCTTTCTATCGCACTGTGTATAAGCTCGTCATTGAATGCTGAGACTACGCCCTTTACCGCAAGCCTTTCCTCCGGCGGCGTCTCGATAAGGCTCATCCCTCTTATGCCTGACAGCGCCATATTAAGCGTCCTCGGTATCGGAGTTGCGCTCAGGGTCAGCACATCAACCCCCTTTTTGATATCTTTGATTTTCTCCTTCTGTGCAACCCCAAAACGGTGCTCTTCATCGATTATTAGCAGGCCGAGGTTATGAAAACCGATATCTTTCCTTAGCAGTGCATGGGTTCCTATCAGGATGTCAATCTCTCCTTTTGCAGCCCTGCGGATAGTTTCTGCCTGCTCTTTTTTTGATTTGAATCTGCTCAGATAATCCACTGTAACAGGAAACGCAGAAAACCTCTGACTGAATGTCCTGTAATGCTGGTCACATAAGAGTGTCGTGGGGACGAGGACAGCAACCTGCCTGTTGTCATATACTGCTTTGAATGCCGCCCTCATGGCAACCTCTGTCTTTCCGTAACCTACATCTCCGCACAGAAGCCTGTCCATCGGCTCTTCCGACTCCATGGCAGCCTTAATCTCTTCAATTGCCCTTATCTGATCGGGCGTTTCGTCATAAAGGAAAAAATTATCAAATTCACTGTGCAGTTCTGAATCTGCGCTGAATGAAAACCCTCTTGCAACCTGTCTTTCCGCATAGAGTTTAAGGAGTTTCTCCGCCATCTCTTTTATCCTCTTGCCAGCCTTCTCCTTAGTCTTCTGCCACGTCTTTCCACCGAGCCTGTCTATCTTAGGAAGAATGCCCTCTTCGGCATGATACTTACTTATCCTCTCTATCCCGTAAAGCGGAAGATAAAGCCTGTCGCCTCCTGAATACTCCAGAACCATAAGGTCGCCCTCATAGCCTTCTATTGTCTGCCTTACAAGGCCCGTGAACTTCCCGATTCCATGGTCCCTGTGAACAATAAAATCTCCTGGAGACAGGTCATCCAGTGATACAAGAAGCCCTGACACTTTTGATTTTTTTATCGGCCTGAATGCAGGCCTTTCGCCGAAGATTTCTTTTTCGGTAAGGATTAGAAATCCCGGAAGAAAAAATCCTGATGACAGCTCTCCGACAGTTATTGATATATTCCCTTCATATTCAGCGATGTTTTCTTTCGCAACAAGAGGCGCAATAACCTCGTTATTCATAAAAATATCTCTCAGCCTCTCAGCCTGCCCTTTTGATGCCGCAACCATAACCGCCCTGTTATCCTTTGTTAATGCTTTAACTGCATCAGAAAGCTCATAAATGGATTTTCTCTCATTGTGGTATATGCCGTAACCGGCCAATGAAAGAAGACCTGCATCAATGACTTTGCCTTCCTTCAAATCCCCCCTTCCCCCCTTTTGTAAAGGGGGGTGAGGGGGGATTACTGAATGTGGTATCGTTGGAAAAGAAAATTTTGAAAGCATAACGGCGCCTTCAGGAAAATCACATGGATGGTGAATGGAATCAGAGTAAAAACAATTCACATCTTTAAATACTGCGAAGATGTTCCCTGCCTCTGAATGTTCCACTGAAGGCAGGACAGCAAATTCTTCAATCTTTCTTATTGATTTCTGTGTGCTTACATCAAACATCTTTATTGTCTCAATTACATCTCCGAAAAACTCTGCTCTCAGCGGATTTTCTCCTGTTGAAGGGAATATGTCAAAAAGCCACCCCCTGCGGCTGAACTCTCCGTGTTCAACAACTATAGGGACCTGTTTGTATCCGAGATTAACCAGCTTTTGCTCCAGCACGTCTCTGCTGATTTCAAGATGCTGCTTCAGTATCAGAGCGCTGTTTTTTAACTCGCTCACCCCGCAAAGCGGAGCTTTCGCTGCATCATTTGACGTTACAACAGAATCGCCATCTCTGAATCTGTAAACTACATCCACCCTTTTTCCGAATGCGCCAGGGCCGTCAGGCTCAAGAAGAAAGAAAAGGCCGTTCGTCTCATTTAGGTGAAGAACAGACCTGAAAAACAATATATCCCTGTACAAAGCCTCTGCGGTTTTCTCTGTTGCTTCAACCATAGTAAACGGCTTCTCCTGCATTGCAAGAAAAAGCGCCATGGAAGAACCGCTGAGGTTATAGATGCGGGAAGAAGGCGGAATACTTTTTATTCTATCTAAAAAAGGCGTGAAATCCATCTCTGAGCTTACAGCTTTTTTATTTTCTCAATTAACTTTGTAGTAGATATACCCTTGACATAAGGAAGGCTGCGGGTCTCCTTTGCAATATCAGAACCTACAATATCTTCTTTCTTCCAGTCACCGCCCTTGACAAGGACATCGGGCTTGAGCAGTTTAATCAGTTCATAAGGCGTTTCTTCATCAAACAAGGTTACATAATCCACCATCTCAAGAGAAGACAAAATCTCTGCCCTATGGCCTTCTGGATTAACAGGCCTTCCGGGTTTTATCTTGGAGACGGATTTGTCTGAATTCAAACCAATAACCAGAACATCTCCAAGCGCCTTTGCATCCCTGAGATACCTCACATGGCCCAAATGAATAATGTCAAAACAGCCGTTGGTAAAGACAACCTTTTTGCCGGCAGCCTTTGCCTCATCAACAGTCTTCTTCAGTTCATTCCATTTTAATATCTTGCCCATTCACCTATTCACCTTTCTCAATCATCCTCTTTGCCTTTTCCAATATCTCCCTGTCCCCTTTATAACTCACCTTACGTATAGCTTCATCTATAGAAAACCACAATGCCTCATTAACTTCTTCGTCATGGTCGCTGGTGCTGCCGTTTTGGTATTCCATCAGATAGAAATGCACAGTCTTTCTGCACCTTGCGTTCTCCCCTTTTATATAATACCAATAAGAAGTGTCTCCTATCTTCTCAATTATTCTGCCGTTAAGGCCGGTTTCTTCCCTTACTTCTCTTATGGCGGTTTCCTCGGGTTTTTCTCCTCTGTCAATAATCCCCTTGGGCAGGCACCAGACACTCATATCCCTCACTGCGACAAGGGCAACCTCTGCTGAATTATTTTCCGGCCTGAATATAACCCCGCCGGAAGAGACCTTATTTTTTATCGCCGCAGGCTTCATAACTCACGATACATGGTTCATGATACACGATTCATGATAGTCTTTTCCGCTTCAGAGGAACTCCGATTGTCCTGTATCTTGCATCGTACATCTTGAATTTCCTCAAGGAAATGTTTTTCCGCTGATAAACCTCATTATATCATTATAAAAAGCAAAAACCATCAATGTGATAATTATTGCAAGTCCGATTCTCTGGGCTATCATCATTACTTTTTCGTTCAGAGGTTTCCGCCTCACGGCTTCAATGCCGAGAAACAGTATATGCCCTCCGTCAAGAACAGGGATTGGCAGAAGATTAAGCACACCAAGGTTTATACTTATCACAGCCATAAACACAAAAAAGTTCGTGGCGCCAAGAGATGCCTGCTGTCCTGCCATCTGGAATATCATTATAGGCCCGCCCAGTGTTTCAGCCGGAACAATCCTTTGTACAAGTTTTATAACCATAACAACCGTGAGAACAACCATATCCCATGTTCTCTTAACCCCCAGTGACACTGCCTTGAGAGGATTATATTTTTTTATTACATTGTTGCCTGCCGGTCCTATGCCTATCAGCCCGATATGTTTCTCGGTGCCGTCAGAATACTTGAAAGTCTTTTTTTCAGGGGTTACAGTCAATTCCAGAAAATTTTCATCCCGTTTTATTTTAAGTCTCAGCGGTTTCTCAGGGCTTACGTGTATCATTGCCGTAATGTCATACCACGTTTTAATAGGAGCGCCTTCTATCTCCACGATTCTGTCGCCATTCTTTATGCCGGCTTTTTCAGCAACAGCGTTTTTACTTACCTCGCCAACCTCGGGATACAAGAAAGGCATAATCCCAATATCCATAACTTCTGTATTTTCGCCGAATATGTTTTTCCCTGTTTTCTTTTCAGGAGTTACGGGAAGCTCAATGATTTTTCCTTCTCTTTAAGATATCCATACTCAGCACAATTTCGACAAAGATTTCTCCATGTTGGTTTAAACTCTAATTCATCCAAATATTCCAAGAGACTTTTGAAATGCACTCGACATTCAGTGCAAAGCCTGTCTATTGATTGAGGAGCAGTCGCGGCCACCTGAATACATTTATCCTCCTTGCAATCCAGAATCCTTAAAGGATTTATTTCCAATCTCTTTTTGCAATTTAGGCAAAGTTTCTGTTTTTTTGATTCAAAATATGCCACCAACAATTCTTGATATTCCTTACGACATTTTGGACAACCAATTGAATTGACCTGAAATTGAATATTTTTGATTCCAATACTAGTTACAACGCGATGCGCCAATTGAATAAGCTGCGCATCTAAAATTGGATCTTGCTCACCAAAAGCATCGAAATTTGCTTGAAAATGTTCTCGGTAACGTCCTTCCTGGGGACGATCGTATCGATAAACAGGTCCGGTTGAAAAAAGTTTCACTGGTTTTGAAAGCACATTCATCCCATGTTGAATATAAGCGCGGCCCAATCCTGCTGTTAGCTCTGGTCGCATTGCCACTTTGTCTCCACCCTTGGTAGTAAACATATATATCTCCTTATCCACAATATCAGTACCCTTTCCGATTGAACGGATAAAGAGGTTGGCGTATTCAACAGCTGGCGTATCAATGCGCTGAAATCCATATTCTAATGAAATACGCGAAAGTACTCGCCTAAGTTGATTCCAATAGGGTTGCTCGCCTGGTAAAAGATCCCGCATTCCCCTTGGCGGTTGCATTAAAATTTCTTCTTCCACTTGCACCTTAGCCTTGGGCTTAGCAATCTTTTTTGCAGCAACGGCAGACTTGACGGTTAATGTTTTTTTATCCATTTTTTTTACAACTTTCTTTTTTATAATTTTACCTTTTACTTGAGACATATAATTACAAAAGTTCATAAAGTTCATAAAGTTCAAAGTTCATAAAGTAAACGCATTCAAATACCTTATAAACCTTATGAACTTTACAACCTTTCGACTTTCTAAATCATTTAGAAAAACAATATAGGGGCACAGACCAGAAACAGACTATGTATTAATATTTAAAACTAGAGTATTTCTGCTTTCGAAATTGGCCAGGCGCGAATCAACACTTTTCCAATCACATCATTCTCAGGAAGCGCCCCCCAAGCACGAGAATCATGAGAAAATTGACGGTTATCACCCAATACAAAATATTCATCAGATTTAAGCGCTACTGTTGCTGTTCCATTTGTTATTGAGCCGGTTGGCAAATAAGTATGCTCGTCAAGTACTAAACCTTCGGGATGCTGATTATTAAAAATAGTAACCTTGCCTGCCTCAACCTTCACTTGTTCGCCTGGAAGACCAATCACACGCTTAATAAAAAATTGTTTGGGATCGCGAGGGTAGCGGAAAACCACAACATCTCCACGATTCAACTCCTTAAAGGATCCGACAGTAAAAAGATGCAGCCCATCAATGTTTGCACTAGTTTGCTTGTAGCCCAACTCATTAACGATCAAATAATCTCCATCTTTAAAATTTGGCTCCATACTCGCACCTTGCACGAAAAATGGTTGGAAAAGAAAAATTCTAATTGGTACAATAATAATCAATGCCCAGAAAAAAACTTTTACCACCTCCCAAAGAAAGCTTCCTACTCCATAATATACTTCTTCGTCAGCTTCAATAGTATTGTTTATTTTTTCCATATTTAATCAAAATAAGATAAATTCACCGTAAACACAACAATGGTACCACTTATTAGCCTCAGACGCAAGCCCCGTTAGAAGCCTATTAGAGGCATTTTGTCAATATTTTAAAATTAAAAATAAAATTAAACAACAATTTTCCAACCTAGACAATCACAGGAAAGCTTCTAACGGGGCAAGCCCCATTAGAAGCCTCTAATGCGCTGTTTTTTGACATTTTAGCCCAAATTGCGTACCATACTAACGATGGATGGTATCAAAAAAAAATCAACTTTAACGCCAAAAACAGAATTTGACTCCAATCCGGAATTGAACGCTGTTTTTCAACAACAGAAAACCCTCACCGCTTATTTTGCAAAAAAAGAGGAGCTCTACATTCCGCGTGAAGAAACGAGACAGGAAGAAAAGGATGAATTAAAATTTCAAAAAGGACAACTACTACGAAAAATATTATGGACTTTTTTGATAATTGCACTATTACTCTTGATTTCTTTTGCAATATTTTTTTTTAGCAAGACATATATTACTACTAAAAAAATGAATGGTTCTTCCAGACAAACAACATTATCTCAAGATATGAAATCACTTTTTGCTCCGATTATGCCATCGTCCGATGAGCATACTTTAAAAGGAGAAGATAAAGGGCGCATAAATATCTTATTGCTTGGTGCAGCAGGAGAAAACAAGCCGGGAGGGAATCTCACTGACACAGTGATGATTATGAGTATCGACACCAAAAATAAAAAGGTGGCGCTACTTTCTCTGCCCAGAGATCTCTACGTCCAAATTCCAGACTCAAATTCATTTACCAAGATCAATAGTTTATATAAAATAGGACTTGCTCAGCAAAAAGGGACTGACCTAATCAAACAAGCCGTAGAAAAAGTTACAGGCATTTCTATTGATTATTATCTTACTGTTGATTACAATGCTTTTGCAAAAATTATCGATGACATTAATGGTATCAATGTGATGGTTGAGCGCGACATTTATGACCCAACATATCCCGGACCAAATTACAGCTATGAACTCTTTTCTTTAAAAAAGGGTGCTCACTTACTTGGTGGCGACACAGCGCTAAAGTATGTTCGCGAGCGGCACGACGATCCCGAAGGTGATTTTGGCAGAGCCAAGCGTCAACAGCAAGTCATTCAAGCAATTAAAAGCAGATTGTTTTCAATGCAAACATTATTTAATGTTGTCGCATTGAATAATGTACTCAACACGCTTGGAAGTAATATAAAAACTGATATGTCTTTTGATGACATTGAACAGTTCATAAAATTAAGCAAGGTTGTAGACACACAAAATATCACCAATGTTGTTGTTGACGCCTGGAAACCGGACAGTTTGCTTAAAGTGTCACATATAACATTGGGCGATGACCGTGCCTTCATTTTGATTCCACGTGTCGGAAGTTATAGTGAGATACAAGACCTCGCGAAAAATATTTTCGATCAAACCGAATTAAAAAAACGCCAATCATTAATCACACAAGAAGCTGCCAGCATTGAAATCATCAATCAGAGCACTGACAAAGAGCTTGCCAATAAAATAAGAAAACTACTGACAGAAAAATTGGGCTTAAAAAATGTACAAATTGTTTCCAGTAATTCTATTGAAATCACAGACAAAACAATTATCAACAGCGGTTCGGATTCTGAAAAAATATTTACCCTAGACGAACTCATCAAAAAACTTCCCGCTTCTTTTAATTCCGCAAAAACAGAGTCCACCAGTGACTTCACAATTACGCTTGGAAATGATCTAATTGATTTGTATAAATATGAAGAAGACACCATGGAGGAATTAAACAATAATTCAGATAATCAAGAAAATTTTGATTTCACGAAAGGGATTAATTAAAAAAAATTAAAATTTTAAATCTCAATGTCAAAATCTCAAATCTCAATAAAATCCTAAATATCAAAAATTCTAATTTTAAGACATTTGAATTTGAGTCATTTATTTGTCATTTGTTATTGAGATTTAAGATTTAAAAAATAAAATAAACACTCAAAACTTTTTATTATCATTAATTATCTTAAAACAATATGAAATTAATAGTAGGTCTCGGCAACCCTGGCAATCAATATGAAAACACTAGGCACAATGCCGGCTTTATTATGCTTGGCGAAATTCAAAAAGAACTTTCGTTTCCCGAATTTGAATTCAGCAAAAAATTCAATGCGGAAATTTCAGAAGGAAATTTCAATGGCCAAAAAATAATTTTAGCCAAACCACAAACTTTTATGAATCTTTCCGGACAGAGCGTATCTTCACTTATAACTTTTTATAAAATCCCACTTGAAGATTTAATTGTGCTTCATGATGATCTTGATATTAATCTGGGTGCATTTAAAATTTCCACAGACTCTTCAGCTGGCGGACACAATGGCGTGACTTCTATTTTTGAAACACTCGGTTCGCAAAAAGTGAGGCGCATCCGCATTGGCATTGAAGGCATTGAAAAGAAACTTGAGCGAAAAATGTCTGGCAGCGATTTTGTTTTGCAAAAGTTTTCACAAGAAGAAATTGAAATCATTAAAAAACTTTTACAAGAAATCATAAAAAATATTTAGCATATTTTCTGTGCAAAAAAAATGAAGATATAAAAAGTGCCGTTCTTCGTAATTACGAAAACAGCACTTATGGCCTCAATTGGAGCAGGCCCCGAAATCTTCACGCCTTCTACCTTGCTGACGAAAAGAACCAGCGACAGTGCGTCTATCAAGAAATACAAGGCCGCGACAGATCCTCATAGCATTTTTGAAAAGATGCGGCATTATATCTAGAAGTAAAGAGCAAAATGCCATCCCCATAGTTATAGCTATGAGGCATTGCAATATTTCCATTAACGCTGCCATACTGGACACCTCCCTCTTTTTTTATTAAACAGCTACCATATCCCCTTATTATACTCCTTTTTTGACCATTTGTCAATATAAGAGTAAGGGAATATACTTCATACATATATCAATACTTTCTTATTTCAATGAATCCCGCAGTGAAAATTCGAAATATGTCACCCATTTGTACTCGATTCTTGAATCCAGCTTAAAGCAAAGAAAACAATAATTATTTTCAGAACATTTTTTTTGGTCAAAGACCATTCGAATTTCTACTGCCGGATGAAATATCTCAATGCCCTAAACACAATTTCAGGACTTGGCGCAAAGAAAATGAAGCTACTGATGAGTTTTTTTGAAAACTCGGAGCATATTTGGACAGCTAGCTATAGTGAACTCTTAAAATCAGGGGTTGGCGAAAGCATAGCGCAAAAGATTATCACCGAAAGAGCGTCGATTAATATTGAAAATGAATGGGAAAAATTGCAGCAAGAAAACATTCTTGCGGTCAGTCTTGACGACCCCCGCTACCCAGCGCTACTCAAGCAAATTCCAGACAATCCCTATCTTGTATATATGAAGGGAGATTTAACCTGTCTTGATCTTCCACTGATTGCAATAGTCGGCTCGCGCAAGTTGACGCAATATGGCAGCCAAGTGACCAGAGGTTTTGCCAGGGATTTGGCTAACAGCGGCGTTTGCGTTGTCAGCGGACTTGCCTTCGGGGTAGATGCTATGGCGCATCTAGGAGCACTTTCCGCCAAGGGAAAAACAATTGCAGTGCTTGGTAACAGCTTAGACAAGGCGAGCATTGCACCGCGCACCAATTTTCAACTTTCTGAAGATATCCTTGCTGGCGGAGGATTACTTATCACCGAATTCCCCGTTAAAACCTCAGCAAGCATAGGGACTTTTCCTGCCCGTAACCGCATTATGGCCGGAATGAGTCTTGGAACGTTGGTTGTGGAAGCAGCGGAAAAAAGTGGCAGTCTGATTACTGCCAATTTAGCATTGGATTACAATCGCGATGTTTTTGCTGTGCCTGGTTCAATCTTTTCGCCTCAATCAACCGGCACACATTTACTTATTAAAGCCGGCGCCAAACTTGTGACCTGCGCTGAGGATGTTCTTGCGGAATTAAGACTTGAAAGTGTTGAAAAAATCCCCGAAAAGACGGCGAATTTAAAGTTAACAGATGATGAAAAAAAGGTTTATACTGTTCTTTCGCATGAAAGCCTACACATTGACAGAATATCAAAACTGACTAAACTTGAAACATCGACCATTTCTTCCATCTTAGCAATGATGGAAATAAAGGGCGCAATCAAGAACGTCGGAGGACAGAATTATATCAGGTTATAAAGTTCATAAAGTTATAAAGTTCATAAGGCAAGAATCGAAAATATTTCATCATTATAATCATAAAGCTCGTAAAGTCTATAAAGTTCATAAAGTAAAATTCAGAAAATACTTTACAAACTTTAAAAACCTTATAAACTTTATAAACTATTTTTCATGAAATTAATAATCGTCGAGTCCCCTACCAAAGCCAAGACAATTACAAAATTTTTGGGTAAAGGTTTCACAGTAAAATCTTCTTTTGGTCATGTGCGCGATCTGCCAAAAAGTGGTATGGGTGTTGATATTGAAAAAGATTTCACGCCAACTTATGAAATTCCAGACAAAGCACGCATCAAAGTGGCTGACCTTTTGAAACTATCCAAAAAAGCTGACGAAGTGATTCTGGCTTCCGATGAAGACCGCGAAGGAGAAGCTATCGCTTGGCATTTAGTTGAAGCCTTAGGCTTAGACAAGAAAAACAAAAAACCATATTCCCGTATTGTTTTTCATGAAATAACAAAAACTGCAATTGAAAATGCTCTCAAAAATCCACGCACTATTGATATAAATTTGGTTGACGCACAGCAAGCCAGGCGCGTGCTTGACCGCTTGGTGGGATATGAACTTTCTCCATTTTTGTGGAAAAAAATTCGTCGCGGCCTTTCCGCTGGACGCGTGCAATCAGTGGCACTGCGCTTTATTGTTGAGCGCGAACGAGAAATTCAGAAATTTGAAGCTGAAGAATTTTGGACAATTTCTGCCAAGCTACAAAAAGAAAAAACTAACGATGAATTTGAAGCCAATTTACTAGAACAAAACGGAGAAAAAATTGAGCAAACAATCACACTGAAACTTTTCACTGGAGAATATAAAACTAAAAAAAGTGTTATCGCCAACAAAAAAACAGCCGACCAGATTACTGCCGAATTGAAAGATGCGAAATATCAAGTTTTATCAGTTGAGAAAAAAGAAACCCTGCGAAATCCATCTGCACCTTTCACAACTTCAACCTTGCAACAAGCTGCCATTAGCAGTTTTGGTTTTTCCGCCAAACAAACAATGATGACAGCACAGAAACTTTATGAAGAAGGTTATATCACCTATATGCGAACCGACAGTATGAATTTGTCATTGGAATCGCTGATGAGTGCACGAAAAATAATCGAAAAGGAATTTGGTAAAAACTACTCATTGGAAAGTCCGCGTTATTTCAAAACCAAATCAAAAAGCGCGCATTCGCCCAACTGATCCAGAAAAAACTCCAGATGAATTGATGCCTATTTTGGAACCCAATCAATACAAACTATATCGCCTAATTTGGAATAGAATGATTGCCTGTCAGATGCAAAGTGCAAAACTAAACTTTGTTAAAGCTGATATTGAAGCTGAAAACAAAAAAAATAAATACTTACTGCGCGCCACTGGCTCAACCGTAATTTTTGACGGATTTTTGAGAGTATATGCAAATAGAGCTGCGCAAGCTGAATCATTTTTGCCAGAATTAAAAAAGGGTGATGCGCTTTCCGCTTTGGAAGTTTTGCCATTGCAAAAATTCACCTCTGCCCCACCGCGCTACAATGAAGCAACTTTAGTCAAAGTTTTGGAAGAGCATGGCATCGGCCGACCATCCACTTATGCTCCGACCATTTCCACTATTATTGATCGCAAATACGTGGACAAAAATGAGGACAAGCGATTGTTTCCACTAGAAATTGGTTTTCCAGTTAATGACCTGCTCGTAGAGCACTTTCCGGAAATTGTCAGCATCGATTTTACAGCAACCATTGAAAAAAGTTTCGATGAAATTGCTGAAGGAAACAAAACCTGGGTGCCGGTGATTCGCGATTTTTATGAGCCTTTTCATAAACTACTGGAAGAAAAAACTGACAGTGTCAAAAAAGAAGATCTGGTGGAAAAATTAGATCGACCTTGCCCAACTTGCGGAGCTGATTTGATTATGAAATTTGGACGCTTCGGCAAATTCATTGCTTGCTCAAATTATCCAACTTGCAAATATACCGAAAAAACTGACAGTGAAAAAAAGGAAGACGAAGAAAATTCTGGCGTTATTTGTGACAAATGCGGAGCCCCAATGGTTGTAAAGCGCGGAAGATTTGGCGCATTTTTGGGTTGCTCAAAATATCCAGAATGCAAAAACATTATGAATATCGAGAAAAAAACCGGAGTGAAATGTCCCAAGTGCCAAAAGGGTGACATTATTGAACGCAAATCTAAAAAGGGCAAAATGTTTTATGGCTGCAATAAATATCCAGAATGTGACTTTGTGATGTGGAACAAACCAACTGGCGAAATGTGTCCAATGTGCGGACAGCCACTTGCTTTTGCTGCCAAAGGAAAAGTGAAATGTCCAAATAAGGATTGTGGATTTGAAAAAGATTCCCTATAGCAATCAAAAAAACTTTATGAAAAAACATCACTACTTACTAGTTGATGTTTTTTTATCTTTATCACTCTCTTGTTCATTTTGCCAAGCAGGAGTAAAATTGGATTATAAACAAATATAGTTCTTTAGGGAGGTGCTATGCAAGATGCAGCATTCATACCAAGGGTTGATGAGGATGGTTTTCTTCTACCAATCGATGTTTTTGAAAATTTTGAAAACTGCCCAAGTTGTAACAAGCTAAACCTAATAAATCCCGACACTGGCAAGGCAAACGAATGCTATCGTTGTTATGGACCAGCTAAGATTGCATTTGAGAAATTTAAAAAAGAGGTTGAAATAAAAAATTTCAAGAAAATGCAGACGGGCAATAAAATGGAACAGAACATTCCGGTTTGCAAAGTTTGCGGCAAGATTCACTAATCCAAGAAGGGGGAATCCCCACATAAAGTCCCACGATTATATCAACGGACTTTTTCTAATTCTACCCATAACAATACGGATAAATTCTTGCCTCATATCCCCCACTGTCATATACTAACAGTAGCAATAAATTGATACTGTATTTGGTACTATACTTTTATGGACAACATCACACTCGAAGATATTATTGGGTCACTACGAAACCCGCCATCAGAAGGTCGCAAAAGAGTTATAACCGAGGCTTACTATTTTGCTATTGAAGCCCACAAGGGACAAAAGAGACGCTCTGGCGAGGATTACGTTCAGCATCCTTTTGCAGTAGCAAGAATCTTGGCAGAAATTGGAATGGGAGGAAAGACGATCGCAGCGGGACTTATGCATGATATTCCAGAGGATACCCAAATCACCCTTACTGATATTGAAAAAAAATTCGGTAGCGAAATTGCTGCGATGGTTGATGGTGTGACAAAACTTGGAAAAATAAGACTGCGAGGATCTCACGAAGAATATTTTTTGGAAAATTTAAGAAAAATGATCCTAGCTATGGCTAGCGATATTCGAGTTGTCATTATTAAGCTGGCAGATCGCTTGCATAATATGAGAACACTGGAGTTCAACCCACAAGATAAACAGCTTCGAATTGCACGCGAAACTATGGAGGTTTTTGCGCCGATTGCCAATCGTTTAGGAATGGGAGAGATGAAGTCACAGTTGCAGGATTTATCCTTTAAATATCTTGATCCGGAAAATTATACCCTGGTTCAAGAAATGGAGGAAAAGCACTACAAAGAAAAAGAAAAATATGTCATCCAAGCAATCAGCGAAATTGAGATTGAGATGAAAAAAGAAGGAGTCACAATCGTTGAAATTAATGGCAGAGCCAAAAGTCTTTACAGTCTTTTTCTTAAACTGCAAAAACATGATATGGACATCACGAGAGTGTATGATCTGGCAGCAATACGCATCATTGTCCAGGAAGTTGCTGATTGTTATGAAACACTTGGCATAGTGCATAAAAAATATCGTCCTATGATCGGACGGATCAAGGATTACATCTCTTTGCCAAAGCCAAATGGTTATCAATCAATCCATACAACAGTTTTTGGGCCAGATGGAAAAATCATTGAAGTCCAAATAAGAACTCAAAAAATGCATTCGGAGGCGGAATTTGGAATTGCAGCCCACTGGATTTATAGCGAAAAGAAAAAGAAGAATTGGAAAGATTTTCTTTTTAAAACAAAGAAAGGTGTTCCAGAAAAAGAAATCGAATGGGTTAAGCAGCTCCGTGAATGGCAAAATGAGATTGGCAGAGATGATGAAGAATTTATGCAAAGTTTGCATATCGATTTTTTCAAAAATCACATCTTTGCATTCACCCCACAAGGAGATATTATTGATCTGCCAGAAGATGCAACCCCCATTGATTTTGCTTATGCAATTCATGGTGAAATTGGAAATCACGCTGTTGGGGCAAAAATTGACAGAAAAATGGTTCCACTTGATCACCATATTAAAAATGGAGAGGTTGTAGAAATTCTAACATCCAAGGAACGCAAATCGCCAAACGCAGACTGGCTAAAATTCGTCAAAACTTCCGTAGCCAAATCACACATTCGCCGCGAATTAAAAAGAATAGAAGTTTTGAAATAATACAACATTTCCTGAACAAAATTTTCAACAAAAAATATACTCCTTGATTAAGGAGTATATTTTTTTGTTCTTGCATTTTAGTTTTGGTGTGACATCTTTTCCAAAAGTGAATCAAGATCTTCCTGGGAATAATATTCAATCACAATCTTTCCACCGTCTCCAGACTTATTAACGCGAACTTTTGTTCCAAGCATCCCAACCAATTCATCTTCCAATTTTTTGATTTCGGGATCAACATTTTTACTGCGATTATATGATTTTACTGAAACTTCTTTGGTTTTATCCTCTGTTTGCCTCACAGTTAAATTACTCTTTAGAATTAATTCATATAGCGCGCGTTGTTTTTCTGGATTATCTAGTGATAAAATTGTTTTAGCGTGTCCTTCTGTTATCTTTCCTTCAATCAAACCTTTTTGAACTTCAATAGGCAAATTCAAAAGACGAATTTTGTTAGCAACCAAACTTCTCGATTTTCCCATTTTTACAGCAACTTCTTCTTGATTCATCTGAAATTCATCGGCAAGTTTTTTATAAGCCTTACCCTCTTCAATTGCATTCAAATCGTGTCTTTGAATATTTTCAATAATAGCCAACTCCAGCTTTTCCAATTCATTAACATCGCGAACAATAACAGGAACTTTTTTTAGTCCAATAAGCTTCGAGGCTTGAAAGCGACGTTCACCCGCAATAAGCTCATATAAATTGCCTTTTTTGCTGACAATAAGCGGTTGAATAATTCCATGCACCTTTATTGATTGTGCAAGATTTTCAAGTTTCTCATCATCAAAAAGATTCCTTGGTTGATGAGGATTTGCCACAATTTGATGGACATCAACTTCGATCACAAAATTGTCACCACGGATTGATTCGTCACCCGCGCTAACTGTCCTTTTGGAAAATTCTTCAGCATTTTGAAATGTTTGCGAAGGCGCTGCTGCTGGCTGCTTGCTTGGGATAAGAGATGACAGTCCCCTGCCAAGACCGAATTGTTGACTCATAAGATTACAGTTACAAGTTCATAACGTTCATAAGGTTCATAAAGAAAGATGCTTTATAAACTTTAAAAACTTTATAACTTTAAAAAAACTTATTGTATTTTATTTCTTTTTTCCTCATCATCTCGCGCTACCATTTCTTTTACGAGATTTTTATATGATCGTGCTCCCTTGGAAAGACTATCGAAACTCAATATTGATTTTCCATAACTAGGCGCTTCAGCCAATCTTACGGAGCGTGGAATCACACTTTCAAAGACGTGTCCCGGAAAATGATTGCGCATTTCCTTGACAACCTGACGAGCCAATCTATTTCTGCGGTCATACATTGTAAGCACTGCACCCATAATTTTCAAATTAGGTTGCAAATGTTTTTGCACAAGCTCAATTGTTTGCAGAAGCTGACTCAATCCCTCAAGAGCATAGTATTCGGTCTGCACCGGAATAAGCACTTCATCGCTCGCCACAAGCCCGTTTATTGTGAGTAGTCCAAGACTTGGCGGACTATCTATGATGATATAGTCATAATCTGTGCGAATCTGTCTTAAAACATCATACAGTTTGAATTCTCGGTTATCAAAGTGCACCATCTCAACCCCCGCACCTGCCAAATCTTGCGAGCTCGGCAAAAGGTCGTGCCCAGCTTCCTCAGCTCTAATGATGACATTTCTTGGATGATCCCCTCCAACTAGTGTGCTATACAAACCTTTCTCTAAATTACGAATGTCCACACCAAGGCCGGAAGATGCATTTCCCTGTGGATCAAGATCAACCAAGAGCACCAATTTGCCCATAGAAGCCAAATAAGTTGCAATATTAATAGCGGTTGTGGTTTTTCCCACTCCGCCTTTTTGATTTATCAGTGAGATAATTTTAGCCATCTGTTTATATTGTAATATTGATAAATTGTTACATTGTTTTTCAAGTTCAAAAAAAATCAATGGCATTTAACAATATAGCCATATGACAATATAACAATGTAATGATAACACATTGACAGTTCCTTTTCAATATACTATCATTTATAGGTAAAAAGGCTTCAGATAGCCTTAATGAGCCCAAGTGGTGGAATTGGTATACACGCACGACTCAAAATCGTGTGGCGCAAGCCATAAGAGTTCGAGTCTCTTCTTGGGCACAGAATAAAGCAAAAATCTTCGCTTGCAAAGTGGAGATTTTTGCTTTATTGTAGACACAAGTATTGATATGATCTTTAACAATTCGAAAGGAGGACTCAATGCCTATATCAGAAAAGGAAACTTACAGGATTTCCGCAAGCATGACCAATGAAAAAATGGCTGCGAAAAAAAACGTCATAACAGATGCACAAATCGGAAGTGCAGAATATCACAAGAGGCTTGATGTGGAGCCAGATATGAGTCTCTTGCCACCATATTGTTTTTTACGCTACAGAGTATAAATACCAAGGAGGAAGAAAAATATGTGCGAAAAAACTTTTATTCTGAATGACTATCATTACAGCCGCAGAGAGACTAATGAAGCTTGGAGAATAAGAAATATGCCAGACGGAGAAAAAAAGGATGCGCTCATTAAATATTTCGAAATTGAAATAGGGAAAAAATTCCCAGAAAGTGAACCAATCGAGATCGGCCTTAATACTGATACGGCCTTTATGGACAATCTGGAAACACGAACCAACACCACACAAACACATTACGGAGTAAGAATTGCATATTGTCCATAAAAACTGGAAACACAAAAGCCCGCGCTAACGCACGGGCTTTTTCATTTTCTTCTAAAAAACAAATAACATTTTCGTTTATCTCCTCTTTACAGTTTTTGCAATTTTAATAACGCGTGAACGTGTTTTTGGCATTTGGCGAACAATATGCACTGTTGTTGGCTTAGTTTTTTTGGCAGCGCGAGCTTCGCGCAAGCTGCGGAAAATTCTTTTAAGCATAACAAGCAGCAACGCAATCAAAACGATGAGTAAAAGTAATTTCAGTCCAAACACAACCCAAAGACCACCCTTATTTTGCGAAAAATTACCAGCTCCGACACCATAATCAGCAAAAATAACTCTTATATAACCCTTGTCCTGAGCCAATTGAGTTTGGGCTGGGTTTGGATATATCGCAATCTCAGGTTTAACATCTGACGAAGAAGTTGGCTGCTGTGGTGCAGCGGAAGTAGCTTCGCCCTCAGCAGCTATGCCCATTGGATAATAATATCTTGGCGGAACTTGCTGAGTTTTTTCTTGCACAACCCTGCCGCCAACCTTTTTTAATTCTCCAAAAGCTGAAGCGAAATTTTCCACTGGAACCTGCACCACAATAGATCCATTTTTCAAGCTATTCGAAGCGTAGGAGATAAATGTTGCATAAATATTTCCCTTACTTTTTGTTGCAATATCTGAAATAGCTTTCTTGGCAGTTTCCAAATCACTGACCACAATCGCAAGTTCCCCACTTCGCAAAGCATCTTCGGGAAGTACAAATTGATTTTCTCCATTGCTTGAATTACTTGGCATAGAATAAAATCTTTTTTCACTGCTATTCATTTGCCCGCGCGAAAAACTATACATTCCACCATTTCTAACTTCACGCATCTTCCAAGAAGCGGAAGCTATCGAAAGAAAAATAATTGCAAACAAAATAATGCCGCCAACAATTATAAATACTTTTTTATGTTTTCCACCAAGCCCGCAGCACTTGGTAAATGTTTCCCTGGTCGGGTAGACTTTTGTTTCTCCGCCAGAGGCGGATCCGCCTCTGGCGGACATTTCACCTTTAATCATTTTATTTTTGTGATTTAAATTTTATATTAATAAAATTATACCACACTTTTTTTGAAAAAGAAAAAAGGCGTTATCGGTAATTCGATAACGCCTTAATAAACAAATTAAACCATTTTCATCTTCTGAGTTTCAATGTCAACAAGCACCCTTATTTGATGCATATGTGGCAACAATTCATGAAAAAATTCTGAAGCCACTTCATGAATTAGCCGGTTATAATAATTTACAACCATTCTGGCGTGTTGCTCATGAATACCAGGACCATAACTAACGGCAGCTAATGTTAGAAATTTCTTATCTTCATGCCAATGAGATTTGATAACACCAAACGCTTGCTTTATTACCTTGCCAAGATTTGGGTTGTATTGACCAGCAATAAGCGCCACATTGGGAATATGAAGAAAATCAAAAGCAGAACCTCCACCAACACCCAATATCCACTCTTTGTGATTCAGTTCCACAATCTCCCGCTTCGATTCCCTAATCTCTGCTATGTGCTTAATATTACCCATTAACAATGGCAACAAATCATAACGCATTTGCTCTGGCATATCAGAAAAAAAGGATATCAGATAAGCAGACATTTCTTCTTCATTAATATTACTCGGCATTTTGGAGAGATACACCTTTCCACCTTGATTATTATGAAGAATAAGTGCTTCTTCATCTGTCTCAATTCCAACAACGATCGGATAAAGCTGATAATGCAATTCCCTGTAGGCTCTTTCCATTTGACCCCTGAAACCCGTAGCACCCTCGATGGATTTTTTTACATTGAATTCATAACCAGCACATCCGCGTTTCGGATCACCCTTACTAAAATGATAGGTTATAATCGCCAAACATCCATTGCCGGTACGATGATTATCTTCAAGTATCCTACTGAGACCTTGCTGGAAAGTAAGCCACCCCATATTGAATTTTCCACCAATATTGCGGAAATTTCTGAGATATCCCAACCTTGCCTTACAAAACCTTGAAACAAGCAATCTTCCATCGCCGCATTTAAAGATCAGCATTTTTGTCGGATGTCTCTCTTTGTATTTATGCAGTTCATGTGATTGATCCAAAAATGCCTCGGAATAATCTGCATTAATACGCACGAGCTCATCAACTTTACTCTCAAATTCGGGTGGCACAATAATTTTCTTTGACATCCGTTACCCCTCCTAGTTTTGTGATTAAATTCTATATTTTTAAAAAACCTTATTGCCTATATTTTTACACACAACTACAAACTTTACTCCCAAGTTCCATTTATGTCAACCCCGTCAAATCCAATTTTTACAAATCAGTTCCGGAATAACTAAGGTTCAAGCTCTTATTTATCAAAGGAAAGTCCGGAACAATATTACCTGGACCCATAATCCCAAAAAGTGCCCAATTGCAAAATGAAGGATCGCGAGGAAAACAGCGTTCGATAACACCATTTTTAATTTCAAGTGCGCACAAAATTTCTCCACGCCAAGACTCCACTGCGCCGATTGCAAAACCATCCTTAATTTCGATATCTGTAGTTATTCCGCCACCTGCCATTTCAGCAATCAATCTTTCAATTAATTCAATCGTTATCTTCATTTCTTCAATACGAACCAAATAGCGCGAATGCACATCTCCCTTTTTTTTCAAAGAAACAGTTGTTGGATATTTTTCATAAGCAGCATATGGATGATCACGACGCACATCGCGATCAAGTCCTGATCCGCGAGCAGCAATTCCAAGAGCACCGAAAGCCTTTGCTGCTTCAAGCGGAAGCACACCCGTTGTTTGAAGACGATCTAAAAATCCATCGGAAGCCAAAGCTAAATTTACAATCTTATTCATTTCAGCGTAAGCATCTTTAGAAACTTCCAATATATTTTTTAATTGCATTTCACTTAAATCTCTTGCAACACCGCCGATAGATATAAACTCTCGCCAAAAACGATTACCAAAAATGTCATCAGAAAGACGCATCATTCTTTCTTTAATGCGAAATCCATTAGCTGCAATAAAACTATACCCTGTTCCCATCCCACCAATATTAGCCAGGTCGTGAATATGCATTGTCAATCTTTCAAGTTCCAAAACAAGTGTGCGTAGCATTTTGGCGCGATCAGTCAAATTGCAATTTGAAATAGTTTCAATTGCTTGGATATATGCCAAGGAGTGAGAAGCTGCCATATCACCGGAAATTCCTTCGACGTATGGCAAAGCATCCTTAGGACTTTTTCCTTCCATCAATTTTTCAACTCCCTTATGTGTGAAAAATAATTTTCCTTCCAAAGTCAAAATTCTTTCTCCAGCAACATTAAAGCGAAAATGTCCCGGCTCAATGATCCCAGCATGAATAGGCCCCACTGGAATTTCAAAAATTCCTTCACCAGAAATATGATGCATTGGATATGCAACATTTGCCTTTTCAAGTTTTGTGTTCCAAATAAAATCTTTTTGTAGAGGATGCACTCCTTCTGGAATATTTTCGTGGTTCACCAATCTTCTTGAATCTGGATGACCTTCAGCTACAACGCCAAACATATCCTGCATATATCGCTCATACCAGTGCGCAGCCATAATTGTTCTTGTAATTGAGGGATAACGTGGATCATTTTCCGGCAAGCTCGCTGAAAGTTTTAACCATTGATGATTTGCATCATCTCCAAAAATAACATTCACACCAAAAGTCTGATTTTCTTTGCGATTATCCGTGCCATACAAAGATGACAAAAATAATTTGTGTTCATCAACAAGTGATGTGACAACTCCTGCCAAATCTTCTCGCGAAACTGTTGCAAAAACAGTATCGTTTTTTTGCTCAACGATGATTACTTGGGGAAATTTTTTGAGAATATCATGGATGCTCATTTTTTTGTAAAAATCAATTTTGAATTTTGAATTCTGAATTTTGAATCAATTTTTAATGTCAAAATTTTTAATGTTTCAAAATTAAATCATTAATGAATTAGTGCTTCATTCGAAATTCAAAATTTGAAATTCGAAATTATCTATTTTGAAATGTATATTATATCTTTAGAGATCAAATCAATAAATTTAAGTCCGTCAGCTGATGAGAAAAAGAAAGTCAATCCAACAACCAAAATCAATTGCGCAATCATTACCCAATGTGTAAGGTTCCATTTTTCTCTCTTTCCTAAAGACGTGACGTCTTCCCCTTCAGAAAAAAACATTCCGATTGTTGAGCGAAGCATTGCATATGCAATCACACTTAAAGCTACAAAAATAAGCAGCGACAAAAATGGATGCAGCACAAAAGCACTAGTAAACATCGTATATTCACTTACAAACAAAACTGACGGAGGAAGTGCAATGATCGACAAAATACCAAACAAAAACAATGTGGCCGTGAAAGGTGCTTTCTTCATTAAGCCTTTTATTTTTTCCGTCTGTGTTGTTTTGTAATTGATCAATATTTCGCCCGCTCCGAAGAAAAGCATTGATTTTGTGAGTGTGTGTCCAATCATATGAATAACAGCCGCCAGAGCGCCAATTGGAGACAATGCCAGCGCAAAAGTGATGATACCCATATGCTCCACACTAGAATAGGCCAACATTCTCTTATAATTACTTTGCACTAACATCATAAAAGCAGGCACTATAATTGAAATAAAACCAAAAAACAAAAATAACTGTCCTGTCCATTCATTGCTTCCCAGTGTTAAATCAGTAATAAACCTGAAACGAATAATCCCATAAAGAGCGATATTGAGCAAAATTCCAGAAAAAAGACCTGAAATTGGAGAGGGTGCATTACTATGAGCATCAGCCAGCCAGATATGCATCGGCACTAAACCAAGCTTTGCTCCAAAACCAACAAAAATAAAAACAAAAGCCCATCTGGCAATATCAGGGGAAAGCAAATGAGCATTTTCCGCAAGACTTGTCAGAGTAAAAATATCACTGCCACTTATACCAGCCAAGGATGAGCCATAACCTAATAATAAAATTCCAAGCAAGCCCAAACTTATTCCTGTTGAACAAATAATAATATATTTCCAAGCAGCTTCAGCGGATGTTTTTTTGCGATAAAGTCCAACCAAAAATGTTGAGGAAAGAGTTGTGCCTTCGAGTGTCATCCAAAGCAAAAGTGCATTATTAGCCATAACCGTGATCATCATACAAAGAGCAAAAATATGAAACAATCCAAAATAAAGTTTGAGATCACTGAGTGTCAAAATATTTTCCTCATATTCGTGTCCAATATAACGAAAACTCACAATAGCTGCAGACATATATACAAAAGCAACTAGTGTCGCCATCAAAGCTGAAAAATTGTCCATTAGCCAAACACTATCAGACCAAGCAGCGGTGGTTTGAAAAAGAACCGGCAAAGACATTGCAAAAACTGAAGCTCCCGCAGTTAGTGCAAGCAAAAGACTGCTTTGACGAATATGTTTTTCTTTTTTAAGAAAAATCACGAAAGCTGTTGCAATAAAAATAATGATGATTGTGAGAATTGGACTCATAAATTTATTATTCGATTAAATTACGCAGGTCTTCAGTATCAGAAGAACCATGAAATTCCCTGATGCGCGAACCTAAAATTGATAAAATAAACGCACTTGCGACGATGATAATAAAAACGCCAAGCTCAATCAGTAGCGGCAATGATTTTACTGTTACCAGAGTAAAAACAGTCACACCATTTTCAATAATCAGCAGCCCTAAAATTTGAGAAAAAATATTGCGATGCACTATCATTGTCGCCAATCCCAATCCAACAAGTGCAATCGAGGCAAACAAAAGAGTGTCAAATTCAACCACACCAATAATTGGAGTTTGTTTCATCACAAAAAATGTTGCTCCCAAAATAACAACTGCCACAAAATAACTTGAGGCTGGACGAAGGAATGATGGCGAACTTATAAATTCCTTGTGTTTTCTTTGAGCATACCTGACCACGATTGGAATTATTATTGACTTAATCAGTATGGTTACAGCTGCAAACAACCATAAATGTTTTTTTTCTTCTTCTCCCAAAATAAAAGAAAGTCCAAAAGCTATCCCCGCGATGCTAAGTGAAGAAAATGCATAATATCTGAGCATCACTTGGCTGCGAGCGCGACCAAACAAAAGTATCACAAAAAACACGGCCAGCGCTGCAAACAATGTGTGGTATTCAATAGCAACCTCAATAACATATGAAAACATAGCGATCAACATTCCAAACATTGCCGTGAAAAAAGCGATTGACATATATTCTTGCATTCGATAAAATCTCATCTTAACAACCACGCTTTCCAGCAAAGCCAAGAGCCCCATTGCAATAACAACTTTTATGATTCCAATAAAAATGGCAACGATGCCAGCAACCAATGCTGAACCAATGCCAAGACTGGCCGCTACACCAACAGTTGCCGGAAAAATAAAATTTGAAAGCAAAATGGCAAATACTGTCAATTTAATCGCACTGGCATATTCAAGCATAGCCAAATAAGCACCGGAATATTCCAAAATCATTGCCTCGTGCACCATTGTAAGTTCAAGATGTGTTGCTGGATTATCCACCGGATAACGCGCATTCTCAGCTAAGGTTACCAACAAAAAAGCAAAAATTGAAAGCAATAAATATGGATGAGAAAAAACAAGTTGTTGCCCTATCATTCCATCTATCGCAAAAGTTCCACCTACAAAACTCATAGCAGCAAAAACCATAATAATTGTCGGCTCAACAAGAGCGGCTATCGTCATCTCGCGACTTGAACCCATCCCACCAAAAGCGCTCCCCGGATCAAGTCCACCAAGGACCAAAAAGATTGAACCAATCATAAGGATTCCCGCAACCACCAAGAAATCACTCATACTTGCAAGCTTTCCACCAACAAAAAGTAGTGGCAAAATGAAAGCCAATGCTATTGAGGTTGAAAAAACCACAAAAGGCACCACACGGAAAACCCAAGAAGTTGCAGCTGAGATAACCATTTGCTTTTTAAAAAGTGTGGCAAATGTGTAATATGGCAAAAAGGGAGACGCACCCTTTCGCCCTTGAAGCCGCGCCTTGCAAAATCGCACCAAACCGGAAGCAAACGGCGCAATTAAAATAATAAAAAATCCTTGTAACAATGTTGCTAATATTGGATTCATAAAACTATAATTAATGTGACAATTAATGTTCCCAAAACAAAAAGCAAATAATATTGAATGCGACCACCCTGAATCACGCGGACACGCTGCGCCAAAAAATTCAAAATGCCCGCAATCGGTTGATACAATTTATCTTTCCAAACAGATTTAAGCAACAAGGAAAAAGTGTACTTACGAATCCATATATTACTTTCAACAGCAGCTATTGATTTTAAAACCTTATCTCTTCCTAATAAATGCAAAAAGAAAAATCTAATTGGACCAGAAAAAGCCGTGGCAGAATATTGCATCGTTGCATCAATTGACTGTCCACAATCCCAAGTTTTATATTCCCTTTCAGTCACATTTTTACCAAAAAAATTATACAGCGCATATGTAAGTGCCAAGAAAATTACAAGAATCAAAAACACCATCGATGAAGAAAGATGACTTGTTATTGCACTTATTGACTCATCTGAAGGAGAAGTTGCTAAAATATTTCCATAACCATTAAGCCAGCCAATAATAGGTTTTGCAAAAATTCCTAAAATAAGCACGCCGAGCCCAAGTGTCATTACAGGAACGCTGAGCATAAAATCAGTTTTTTCAGATCTTTCGTCAATATGAGCTGTGCGAGGCAGTCCAAGCATTGAAATGCCAAAAATCTTAACCATAGCAAATATTGCCAATCCACCAATAAGACCCATCAGCGCAATACTGCCAAAAATAATGAGCATTGCAACAGAACTAAGCAGCGGACTACTAAGCAAGCTGATTGCGTTTTCAATTAGTCCCCATTCTCCATAAAATGTTCCGAATGGAGGAAGTGGAGATGCAGACAAAATCGCAATCAAAAATGCAAAAGAAAAAAATGGCATAATTTTAGCTAAGCCACCCATAACTTCAAGCCGCTTAGAATGAAAACGATTGATGATAATACCACTGCTTAAGAAAAGTGCTGTTTTGAAAAGTGCGTGATTTATTGCGTGAAAAATAGCAAACACCACGATAATATTTGAAATTATCACGATGCTATCATCAGAACTTTGCGACAAAAGATATATTGAAATTCCAAGCATCGTAAAAATAATTCCCATATTTTCAATACTACTATAAGCAAAGCCGCGCTTCATATCCCTCTCAACAACCGCATATAGCACGCCAACAAGCGCAGAAAGAAGACCCAATGCAATAACAACAATTCCAGCCCAATCAGGCAAATTTGTCATAGCAAAAACTATTTTAATGAAACCAAAAATTGCGACCTTGAGCATAAGACCTGACATCAAAGCTGAGATGTTGCTTGGTGCTTGAGGATGAGCCTCTGGAAGCCAAACGTGAAACGGAACAAGTCCTGCCTTTGATCCAAAACCAAACAAAAATAACAAGAATGTAAGCACGACTAGCATTGGTGAAAGATTTCCTGATAAAGCAGCAACATCAGCAAAATTAAAGAATAAATTTCCACCACTTAAAATCAAAAAACCTCCCAAAATTGCTGAGGCTCCAAGATGCGTCATAATAAAATACAAGAAAGCTGCGCGAACCGACTGGGAAGTTTTATCAGCCATAACCAAAAAGAAAGATGAGATACTCATCACTTCCCAAAAAAACATAAAGGCAAGCCCGTTATTGGACAGTAGCACTCCTTGCATTCCCAAAACGAAAACTACTGTCAAAAATTGCGTAAGCGCGGGATTATAAGTTTCTTTATAAAGCTCCAGATATCGCATACTATACACTCCCGCCAAAGCTGACACGCCACTAATAACGGTAAAGAAAATTGCGCTCAAAAGATTTATCGTTGGCGCAAAATCAAAAAGCCAATTCCAAGAAGCCAAAACAATTTCTTTTGGAGCAAAATTAAACAAATATAAAATTCCAGTTATAAAACCTATAACATTTACCAATACAAAAAGTTGAACAGATTTTTTCCATTGTCCGCCAAACAGCGCAAAACATCCCGCAAAAAATAAGCCAAAAAAATAAACAAAAAAACCGAAAGCTATAGAATCTATCGTCATAGAATTGTATTAAAAATTTTTCTGATTAAGCGCGCCAAGAACTCCACGCAAAATTTCAATGGGACGAGGAGGATTTCCAGGGATGCGAATATGCACAGGAATAACTTTGTCGACCCCACCAACCACAGCGTAAGAATCTTTCCAGATGCCGCCATCGATTGCCCCATCCCCAAGAGCTACCACAATGCAAGGACTAGGAGCGGCTTCGTAAGTTGTTTTGAGAGCATTTTCCAAATTTCGCGTCACCGGACCTGACACAAAAAGCATATCGCAATGACGCGGAGATGCCACAAAAGAAAGCCCGAAACGGTCAATGTCATAATAAGCATTATTCAGAGCTGTAAATTCAATTTCTTCAGCATTGGTGGAACCAGCATCAACCGCGCGAATTCGCAGTGATTTTCCACCATAAAGCCTTTTTATCGTTTCTTTTAGTTCTTGTCCAACAGCTTCAAATTGAGCATTTTCGGAAAATTCCCTGATTGCTTTTTCATTTTCTGTGACTTTTGGCCCAAATAGTAAGATTTTGAGTAATTGAAAAAATTTCATAAAAAAACGTTAACATTCATATTTACCACTTTACTAGCAATAACATCTATTCTGCTCGCTATTTTAATTTTTGGCAAGAGCCCGTCTTGGACTCAAATTTTCAATTTTCAATTCACAATTTTCATTGAATTTTCAATTTTCAAGTTTTTAATCATTTGAAAATTAATTCATTGTAAATTTATTGTAAATTGATCATTGATCATTGTAAATTAAAATCACAATAAAACAAAGACGACTACGAAGTTAAACGAATTTTATCAGTCGAGCTTGATTCCACCTCTTGAATGGTGTTTTCTGGCAACTCGAACACGTGCACTTTCTTTTTCGATGGCGGCAGCCACTCGCGCATATTCCATTTCGCTCATGGTTACTTTTTCATTTTTAATTTCTTCTGCTCTCTTTCTGGCTTCCTCTGCACGCTTCAAATCAATTTCACCAGCAGCTTCCGCTGTGTCAGCCAACACCACCAATGTATTGTTGTTAAATTCCACAAAGCCGCTTGAAACAACCAGTAAAGTTTCTTTTCCATCCACTTTAAACATAACCTCGCCAGCTTTTAGCGATGCGATATACGAACGATGATCAGGCATGATCGTCACTTCCCCATCTGTAACCGGAAGCGTGATCTGATCAACCTCCTGTTCGAAAAGCGTTCGTTCGGGAGTAACAATCTTAAATTTTATTCGTGAACTCATAAAATTATAATCAAGATACAATCACCAAGATACAAACATCAAACAAAATTCAAGCATCAAATTCCAAACGGCTTTGTTTTGAAAATTGTGATTTGAGATTTGTTTGGTTATTGTTTCTTGTTTCTTGGTTATTGCGGCGATTATTAATTATTTCTTTATTACATCATCAATACTGCCGCGCATATAAAAGTCCTGTTCTGAATATTCATCCATTTCTCCGTCAAGCAGCATTTTGAATCCGCGTACTGTGTCAGAAAGTTTCACATATTTTCCGGGAGCTCCTGTGAATTGTTCGGCTACGAAAAATGGTTGTGAAAGATATTTTTGAATTTTGCGAGCGCGCGTTACTAAAACTTTATCTTCATCGGAAAGTTCTTCCATTCCCAAAATTGCGATGATATCTTGCAAATCTTTGTATCGTTGCAGCACACGTTGAACTCCGCGAGCCACGTCATAGTGTTCTTGCCCCACAATATTTGGATCCAAAATTGTTGAACTTGAATCAAGAGGATCTACTGCGGGATAAATTCCCAATTCTGAAAGTCCGCGAGAAAGCACCACTGTTGAATCCAAATGTCCGAAAGTTGTGGCTGGAGCTGGATCAGTCAAATCGTCAGCAGGCACGTACACAGCTTGCACGGATGTTATTGAACCATTTTTAGTTGAAGTAATTCGCTCTTGAAGCTTACCCATCTCTTCAGCCAACGTTGGCTGATATCCCACCGCTGATGGAATTCGTCCCAAAAGCGCTGACACTTCAGATCCAGCTTGCGTGAAACGGAAGATGTTATCCACAAACAAAAGTACATCTTTGTTTTCCTGATCGCGGAAATATTCAGCCATGGTCAATGCTGACAAAGCCACACGCTGCCTAGCTCCAGGCGGTTCATTCATTTGTCCAAACACCAAAGTTGTTTTGTCCAAAACTCCAGATTCTTTCATTTCATGGAAAAGATCATTTCCTTCGCGAGTTCGTTCTCCCACTCCAGCAAAAACAGAAAATCCACCGTGCTCTTGCGCAATGTTTCGAATAAGTTCCTGAATAACAACGGTCTTTCCCACTCCTGCGCCACCGAAAAGTCCAACCTTTCCACCTTTTACGAAAGGGCAGATAAGATCAATAACCTTAATTCCTGTTTCAAAAATTTCAGCTTCAGTTGACTGCTCAGCAAATTTTGGAGCATCTCGGTGAATTGGAAGTTTCTTAGGACTTTCCAAATTTGGCTTTCCATCAATTGCTTCTCCCAAAAGATTAAACATTCGTCCCAAAGTTTCTTGTCCAACTGGAACTTGAATTGCAGCTCCTGTATCAATAACTTCCATCCCACGACGAAGTCCATCAGTCTGGCCCATCGCCACTGCGCGAACTTTTCCACTTCCCATATGCTGATGAGCCTCAAGCACGATCTGCTCATTGTCTCCAGTCTTAATGTTCAGCGCATTATAAATCTCCGGCAATTTTTCATCAAACTGCACGTCGACGACTGGACCGATTATTTGAATAATTCTACCAATGTTTTTCATAATATTATCACTTAATTATTTATAAAATATTGAAACAAATTACGATTTATAATTTCAAATTCCAAATTAAAAATTTCAAATCGATGCTTAAATTTCAAAATGACAAAATTGATACATTTTTACATTTGAAATTCATTTGATATTTGTTATTTTTAATTTGATATTCTTATCAAGTTTCCCTTTCTATTTATGCCTTATCCAAGCCCTAAACAGAATCAGAACCTCGAACGGTTGACAAAATGATGATTTGGGTGTATACTATCAGGTTGATGATTATTAAATCATTCCAACACTATCTCAAGGAGGTATCATCATGAAAGTAGTCGAGGACGTTAACATTAAAGTTGTTGTTGACCTCAAGGAGTTGGCCGATCTAGAAGATCGATCAATAAAAACCGTTGACGGAGAGCAAATCAAAATCTTTACAATAGCAAATGTTAAGATTGTTGAGAAAACAAGATTTGATTCGTCCGAAGAAAAAGGTATCATGGCAACCGCAACAATAGTTCTCAATGACAGATCGACATTAGTAATAAATGATGTCAATATGTTATTGAAAAAATTATTGAAGATAAAAATGTAACACAATCATCTTCAGCATATCGCCAACCGCCCTTTCGCAAGATTCTTTGCGAGGGGTGGTTTTTTTATTTTTTCAAAACTACTATCAAAATTTCAGTCAGCAGACTGATCAGCCTTTGGCTGACAATCAAACTGAAATCCTGAATTGCATTTTTGACTTTTTTCACCTTTGTGTTACTCTCCTAAATAAGCAATGTTCCTATAAAACAAGCACGCAAGGAGGTTTTTTATGAAACGTTCTTTTGCCGCAGTTGCAATGTTTTTATTGCTCCTTTCACCAACGATCGCCAGCTCTAATGTTGAGGCAGGCCCGATTCAAAAAGCTACGGCCATAATTATGGGAACCATTGTGATGCTTGTCTTTCTTGTTTTGTTCTTTGGAGCATACGCAGTAAAAAGAAACGACGAGGGGAAAAACAAAGAATGAACATTACATCTGTTCCACTCTCGCGCTCAAACATATTATTGTTTTGAGCGCTTTTTTTATTTTTCAAAGATACTATCAAAATTTAATTTCTTAAATTCTGAATTGTGTTTTTGAATTCTGCATTTCGCAGCCCGCATTCTATTTGCACCATATGAAGTACACCCTCCGGGCATAAACTCCGGCAAAAACAAGTGATGAGCGTTAAAAAATTTTGAAACGTAGCACCCGTCAGCAGACGCAGGTGCGAAGTGTAAATTTTAGCGAAGAATGCAGTTTTTGCCACAGTACCTTCATCCGGTGCGAGTTTTCTTCCCGCCTGCAACGCTATGCGTAGCATTGCGGGCAGGTCCTCCACGTTTCTTCCGCCAGCTGGCGGAGCGGGAAAAAGAAATGCGGAAATAAAATTTATCTCACAAGATTTCTCAGCTTCGCTCAAAATAACATTTTTTAAAAAACCTGGATTCCCGCCTCCGCGGGAATGACATAATAAACTTTATTCGAGAGCAGCGCGACCAGCGCTGATCTCAGCTATTTCCTGTGTGATCTTTCCTTGCCTGATCTGATTATATGCCAGCGTCAAATCTTCACTCATCTCACCTGCTGCGTCCGTGGCGTTTCTCATTGCAAGCATGCGCGCAGATTGTTCAGAAGCTTGCGATTCCAAAACTGCGTGAAAAAGTTGCATCTCAATCAATCGCGGAATTATAAACTCCAAAACTTCTTCAGGACTTGGCTCAACTTTATATTCAACAATCGGCTCTTCCAATCCATACTCCTTGGCCAACACATCCATTTCAGCAATTTGTTTTTCGATATCAATTTTTGAAATAGGCAAAACCTGGCGAATTCTGGTTTGTTGATTTACAGCGCTGACATAATCAGTATACACAACAACAACTTTGTCATATTTTTTTGCCAAATAATCTTCCATCACAATTTTTGAAAGTGGCTTGATGTCGGCGACAGTCGCAAATTTTCCACCATCTTCAAATGCAGCCACAATTTCACGTTGCATTTTCTTCACCATACTTTCACCTTTTTTTCCAATCGTAATAAAATCAATTTTGAGATCCTCGTCTTTGATTTTTGATTCAATTTTCTTTTTTCCAATACGGTTTATTTTCAGTTTTTCCGGATGCAAAATCTCTTCTTTAATTTTTTTTGCAACTTGAGTATTGAATGATCCACAAAGTCCACGATTTGATGTCACCACAACCATAAGCACACTTTTAACTTCACGCACTGCCAAAAAGCCGCTGCCTTGCGAAGATTCAAATGCTCGAGCAAGATTTGTCAGCACACTCCAAGCACTGTGAGCATATGGTCTGATTCCCAAAACGCTAGCCACCGCGCGCCGCATTTTGGCAGCACTAACCATCTCCATGGCCTTGGTAATCTTTCTTGTGCTATTAATCGAACGAATTCGACGTTTTATGTCTAATGATGAAGCCATAATTTAATAATAATTTTCAATGATCAATTTTCAGTTTTCATTGTCCTCCTGCGAGGATAAGTCTGAAACAAAAATTTTCAATGTTTCAATGTTTGAAAATTTAGAAATTGAGAATTGATTGTAAATTGTGAATTGTAAATTGAAAATTCTGCGTTTATGCGGTCTGGTATACTTCTTTAAACTCCTTAATCGCCTTCTCTAAACTTGCAATAACATCGTCACTTAGTTCTTTCTTTTCTCCAATAAGCGTAATCACATCCTTAGCTTGAGAATCCAAATATTTATGAAAATCTTTTTCCCAAGTTTTGATTTCTTCCACTGCCACATCATCCAAAAATCCATTGGTCAGCGCGTATAAAATTGCCACCTGATGCTGCACAACCATCGGTTCATATTGTCCTTGCTTGAGAATTTCCACTGATCTTCTTCCGCGTTCAATTTGCGCGCGAGTTTTTTCATCAAGATCGGATCCAAATTGTGCAAAAGCTTCAAGCTCACGGAACTGCGCCAATTCCAATCGAATTTTTCCAGCCACTTTTTTCATAGCTTTGATTTGAGCCGATCCTCCCACGCGAGAAACTGAAAGACCAACATTTACAGCTGGGCGAATACCCTTGTAAAACAAATCGGATTCCAAGAAAATTTGACCATCGGTGATAGAAATAACATTTGTTGGGATGTATGCACTAACATCTCCAGCTTGAGTTTCAATAATCGGAAGCGCAGTCATCGAACCACCACCGAAGTCCTCATTAAGTTTTGCGCTTCTCTCCAAAAGACGAGAATGCAAATAAAAAACATCTCCAGGATATGCTTCGCGTCCCGGTGGACGTTTCAAAATCAAGGAAATTTGACGATATGCCCAGGCGTGGCGAGAAAGATCATCAAAAACAATAAGCACATCTTGCCCCTTGTCCATAAAATATTCTCCCAAAGCGCAACCGGAATATGGAGAAATATATGAAAGCGCTGAAGATTCAGATGCTCCCGCTACCACAATAGTTGTGTATTCCATTGCTCCACGTTTTTCAAGTTCTCCCAAGATACGTGCAATTTTTGATTCTTTCTGACCAATCGCAACATAGATACATTTCATATTTTGACCCTTCTGATTGATGATCGTGTCGATTGCAATCGCAGTTTTTCCAGTTTGACGATCACCAATAATAAGCTCGCGTTGTCCACGTCCAATTGGAATCATTGCATCAATTGCTTTAATTCCAGTTTGCACGGGCTGATGAACACTTTTACGAGTAATAACACCTGGGGCAATTTTTTCCACAGGATAAAATTTATCAGCAACAATATCGCCCTTTCCATCCACTGGAATTCCAAGTGGATTAATCACGCGTCCAATCATAGAATCTGCAACAGGAATAGAAAGAACTTTTCCAGTAGCCTTCACCTCATCACCTTCTTTGATCCCAGTGTAATTTCCAAGTACGATAACACCAACTCGATCTTCTTCAAGATTAAGTGCCACCCCGATTTCTCCATTGGGAAATTCAACCATTTCCGATGCCATCAAGTCAGAAAGTCCTGAAACACGAGCCACACCATCTCCCATTTCAATAACCTTTCCAACTTTTTCAGTTGAAGTTTCAGTCTTGAATCCTTCGATTTGACTTTTCAATTGTTCAATTATGTAGTCTTTATTCATAATATAGAGTTATAAAGTTTATAAGGTTTTTAAAGTTTATAAAGTAAAATAAATCCCCACTTTACAAACTTTACGAACTTTACGAACTTTACGAACTTTTAACTTATTAATTTATTTTTTAATTTCTTTAATTGCATTGCAACCGATCCATCTATCACTTCATCCCCGACTTTTATTATAATTCCTCCCTGAATTTTTTCATCTTTTTTATAAATCATTTCAACCTCTTTTGCATTATATTTTTTTTTCACAAATTCCTTCACATCATCCAAAACTTTTTGTGACACATCTCCGCGACCGCAGACTTGGGTCACAACTATTCCATTTTTTGCATTATAAATTTCAGAAAATTTTTCCATTATTTTCCCTGCATTTTTCAATTGTCCATCGTTTTTTAATTGCTCGGCAAACTTTGACACAATAACTAAAATATCTTCCTGAGATTTGTTTTCAGTAAGTTCAAAAAGTGTTTGTGAATATTGTTTTACGGTTATTTTCATGATTATAATTTTGAATTTCCAATTTTGAATTTTGAATCAATTTTAAATTTCTTAATTTTTAATGTTTCAAACATTATGTCATTAGGATTTTATTCGAAATTCGAAATTCATACTTCGAAATTGCTAGTCATTTATAGCTTTTTCTATAATAGCCTTATCTTTTTCCAAATCCAACTTTTCATCAATAATCTTACTCGTAGCAGAAATGACTAGGCTTGCGATTTGTCCTTTCACCTCTTGCATCATCTGATTTTTTTCCTGCTCAATCTTCTTTGCAGAATCTGCCAGAATTTTCTCTGCTTGAGCTTTCGCTTCAACAACAATTTCTTCCTTGCTTTTAGTTGCGGATTCTTCAGCTTTTGCAATAATTTCCTGAGCTTGCTTTCGTGCTTCCACCAAAACTTCTTTTTCTTTTTCCGTGATTTCAGTAAGTTTCTTGCCAGCATTTTCAGCGTCAGCAATTCCTTTTTCAATTTTCTCGCTTCGATCTTCCATCATCTTGAGCACTGGACCATAGGCATAACGCTTCAGCACAAACAAAACAATTGCAAAGTTTACCAATTGTGCAATTATCAGTTTCCAATCAATGTGAAATGTTGAGATTAATTCATTCATAAATATAGTTAAATTATAATTGAGTTTTGATTATATTCCGTTATATAAACACGAAGTCATCGGTCATCAGTAATCTGTCATCTTATTCAAGCTCACTGGTCTCAGCATTTGATGACTGATGTCCTCCTTCGAGGATAAGCTTGGGGCAAAACAAGTGACTGATTGCTTTTTCAATATCCTCATTCCGACTCCCTATTTCTAAGAAGTCGAATGAAAATACTACGGTTCGCAATATTACTTTATTGAGAATGCGATGACCAAAGCGTAGATAGCTACAGCTTCAGCGAACGCTGCCATCAAAAGCATTGGAACAAAGATTTTTCCTGCAGCTTCAGGATTTCGTCCGATTGATTCCATTGCTTTTGCTCCGATCATACCGATACCGATTGCTGGTCCGATTGATCCAAGACCGATTGCCAAGGCTTTTGCAATCATAATTGCTCCTGCTGTTTCCATACTCATTTGTAGCAGACATCAGCTATATTTTCTCCTCTTTGGGGAATATAGATGGTGTATACATAAATTATTATTACAAATTTTCAATTCTCAATTCACAATTTTCAATGAATTTCCAATTTTCAATTCTCAAATGTTTGAAAATTTAGTCATTGGGATTTTATTGGAAATTGATCATTGATAATTGGAAATTCCTTTTAAAATTTCAAAGCTTTGAAATTTTAAAAGGCTAGTGTTCTTCTGCCGTTGTAGCTATACTCATGAACGCCAACGTCAAAATCGCAAACACCAAGGCCTGCACAATTCCCACGATTAATTCTAGAAACATAAACGGCAATGGCAAAATGAAAGCAGAAATTGCCATCATTGATGCTAGCAAAACTTCTCCAGCAAAAATATTTCCAAAAAGTCGAAGACTGAGCGATGCCACCTTGGCAATTTCTCCCACAATTTCAATCAGTCCCACAAAAATCTTGATTGGGTTCACCATAATGATGGTTGGATCTTTTTTGATTTTCTTTGGGATTGCAATGATCGCTTTGATGTTCACAAACTTATTGAAATGATCCCAAAGTCCAACCATCACCACTCCAAAGATATGCGAAATGATCACTGAGAAAAGTGCAATTGCAAGTGTTGTGTTCAGATCTGCGGTTGCACCCCGAAAAAGTGGCACAAAAACTTTTCCGTGTTCTCCAGTCTCCACAAACCCGATCGTTCCGACACCCGGAAGCAGTCCCATCCAATTGCTGACCAAAATAAAAAGGAATAGCGCCAACACAATTGGCAAAAATTTCAAAGTCTTCTTGCGTCCGCCAGTCACACTGTCAGCCATATTCAAAGCTTGTTCCAAAATGATTTCAAAAAAATTCTGAATTCCTTTCGGTTTTCCAGCAATGTTTTTCTTAGCCTTTTTTCCAACCAAAATAAAAAAAGTCACCAAAATGGCAACGGTCATCCAACTCATAATCAAAGAATTGGTGATGGTAAAATTTCCAATATGAACAATCGGTTCAGCAAAAAGAGTGCTTTCATGACTAACTTCTAAATTGTTGGTATTTTCAGTAGACATCTATGTATTTAAACTTCAACTATTAAACTTAAAATTGAATATCAAATTAAAAATAACAAATATCAAATGAATTCCAAATGCCAAATGTTCTAATTTTGTCATTTAGAAATTTAAGTATTGATTTGAAATTTTTAATTTTTAATTTGGAATTATTTTTTCTTGCTTTCTTGTTTTTCAATTTTCTTAAACTCCTCAAACCCAATTTTTATCAACATTACCATTGATATCACAAAACTTATTCCAACTGTGGACAAGAAAAGCCAAGGTTCACTGCTATATCGTCTGTCCAGATATTTTCCAACAAAAACCGCAATAATAATTGGGCCTCCGATCCAGCCACTAAGTTTCAAAAATAGTTGCATTCCAGGCTGCCACCAAGCAGTATTTGATTTTTTTTCGGTACTCATTTTCGTAGATTCGTATTTATTTCGTAGTTTCGTATCAGCTTAACCACGCTATCCATTATCTCGCTAAATTGGCTTTACGTCAAGCAAAATAGGAGAATACTTGACTTTTCAATAAAAAAGGAGTATAATACACAGTTGGTACTGCCAACCATTTCTTTAACAAAGGAGCAGAATATGCTTGAATCTTTTTTCAACAATCTATTAAAAATACGGGAGCTTGAGTCAAAAGATCGCTTAAGCGGCTTTAATTCCCTCTTCTCTGATATCCACAAAATGTCCATCGGAGAACTAATTGCAACAAAACAAACTATAGACCTCGGCTTAAAATTAAGTACTGAAATGCTGGACACTGAACAAGAAACCTTTCTTGTTCACGTTGTCCAGGCTATGCGAATCAGGGCCTATGAGCATTCGCACAGCCAACTTATAAGTCCGGAGCAGCGTTGGTTTCTAAAGCGTATGTTTTGTATCGCTCATAACCAGATTCTGGATCTGCGATACGACCATACGAGAAGGGTCCTTTTAAATGATCCTACGCCCGCGTTAGAAATTCCAATCACAACACCTCCTAAAAAAAGAAAGAAGCGTTACTTTTGGTTTTTTTAGCAAAAGTAACAAACAAAAAGCCGCTCGCGAGAAACTTCGCAGCGGCTTTTTTATATTTTTGGCTTGTTATCCTGAACTTGTTTCAGAATCTATCTACTTTGCCCCAGATAACTTGCACCAACCGAGATCCTGAAACAAGTTCAGGATGACAAAGATTAATTATTTATTTCTTTGATGCATCTTCACTAATCATTTTGAAAGCTTCTTGCACTGTTCCCATAAACTGGGCTGGGAAAATTATGGTTGAATTTTTTTCCACTGAAATTTCAGCCATTGTCTGAAGTGTTCGAAGTTGAAGCGCAACTGGATGAGCTGCAATGATGTCGGCAGCTTCTCCCAATTTGATTGCTGCTTGAAATTCTCCATCAGCTGCAATGATCTTGGCGCGCTTCTCTCTTTCCGCTTCAGCCTCCTTGGCCATTGCTCGCTGCATATTGTCAGGAAGTGCAATGTCTTTAATTTCCACCGCGGTCACCTCAGCTCCCCAGGGTGCGGTGTGCTGATCAATCACATTTTTAATTTGAGCGTTGATGTCAACTGTTTGCGAAAGTAGTTGATCCAAATTGAATTGTCCCACCACGTTTCGCACTGTTGTTTGCGAAATTTGATTCACTGCCTTATACACATCCTCAATTGCAATCACTGATTTCATTGGATCCATTACATGATAATAAGCCACTGCTGCAATATCAATAGAAACATTATCCTTGGTGATGATTCTTTGTGATGGAATATCCATAGTCACAGTTCGCAGAACAACTTTCGTCATTTTTTCTAAAATTGGAATCAAAATAATAAGTCCCGGTCCACGAACACCAGTTGCCTTTCCCAAAAAGAAAATCACACCTCTCTCATATTCTTTCAAAACCCTGAGCGATGTTGCCAGCAGGAACACAATGATAATAATTATCGGAAACAATAGTTGATCCATAAATTTTTTAATATTAAATTAATTAATCTTAATATCATTATACTCTTCAATTATAGACTTAGCACGCGTTTGGCATTTTGAGTTGTTGCCTCAGCAACCTCCTCGAGTGAAATCCCTTTAACATCTGCGATTTTCTGAGCGACTTCTTTCACAAAAAGTGGCTCATTGCGGATTCCCCGCTCCAATGGTCGTGGAGTGAGATATGGACAATCAGTTTCAATGACGATATTTTTCAAATCAACTTCTTTGATCAAGCGGTCATAACTCTCCCCATATGTGATGATTCCATTGAGCCCAATCATATATCCCAGCTCAATGAATTTATTGGCAGTCTTATATGATCCGATGAAGCTGTGCACGATTCCTTTTTTCGCAACCGGATGTGCAATCAAGATTTCCAACAAGTCATCATATCCATCCCAGCAATGCAGCATCACCGGTTTTTGCACTTCATTGGCGAGTTTGATAAATTCAATCAATGTTTCTTTTTGCAGATTTTTCAAAAATTCCTCATCGTCGCCTTCTTCAAAATGATGGTAATCCAAACCGATTTCACCGATGGCCACAACTTTTTCATCCTTTGCCAACTCCAAATATTTTTCATATTCAAATTGCTCACCAACTGTTGGAATTTCTTCCCCGCCTGCAACGCTATGCAAGCTTGCGCTAGCATGCGTAGCATTGCGGGCAGGTTCAGTATCTATCTCCCATGGATCAATATGGGTGAAGCTGCCTTTTTTCAGATGCACCGGATGGATGCCGATAGCAGCATACACCCCCACACTAAGTGTATCATTTTTGGCATCAAATATTTTACCGCCAACACTTTCTTTAGAGCCATTAGTGTGGGGGTCAAACCTATGCGCATATTCCACGGCACGCTTACTGGTGGAATATTGCGAACCGACATTTACCACATTTATTCCATTTTCAAGACAGCGACGGAGAACATCTTCCCCGTCGTCTTTATAGGCATTGAAATTTACGTGAGAATGAGTGTCGAAGAACACAGGTTTTAGGTTTTAGGAATTAGGTTTTAGAAAAATGCAAAATACAAATATATGAAAGAGTGAGAATGATTTTTATTTTTTCACTTAAAACAAGTCTCTTTGATGTTAAAATTAAAAAAGTTGCAATTGTTTTTCCGTGACAAAAATAAAAAATCATTCGAACGGCCAAGCAAAAAAGACCTACTTAATTCTTTGAAAAAGTGGCTGCGCGACTTTTGTTTCGAGGGCTGTTTTTATTTTTGAAGAAGTTTCAGGCAGAAAAGGAATTAATAATTTAGAAATTATATTTAAATCTGAAAGTAATTTTTTCATAACATCCGCGAATTTTTGCTCATCAGTTTTTGCTAATTCCCATGGCTTATTGTCTTCAATAAACTTATTGGAATCTTTCACTAGTGAATTAACAATATCTAACGCCTTGCCCATTTCCATCTTGTTTATGTAATTTGCAAATTTATCTTTTATAATTTGTTTACTGTCTAAAATTTTCCAATCAAGATTAGCTCCCAATTTCACTACACGCGAAACCAAATTTCCAAGACCATTTGCTAGATCAGCATTAAACTTTTCAGTCATCCGTTCCCAGGTGATGTCCATATCTTCGCCAAAATTTCCACCGCTCAAAAGAAGATATCTTGTTCCATCAACTCCAAATTTTTCCACCATCTCTGCTGGACTGATCACATTACCCGTGCTTTTGCTCATTTTTTGTCCATCCACTGTAATGAAACCATTAATAAAAATTTGTTTTGAAGGTTCAATGCCTGCTGACATTAACATTGATTGCCACATTGCGGATTGAAAACGCAAATTATCCTTACCAGCAATCTGCACTCCCGGCCAAAATGCCTCGAATTTTTCCATATCAGTTGGCCAACCCAATGTTGAAATATAATTTATCAAAGCATCAAACCAAACATAAATCACTTGCTCCTCGTCGCCAGGTACAGCAATTCCCCATGGCATTTTTGTTTTAAGACGTGATATTGAAAAATCCTCCAGACCACCTTGAACAAAATTTTTAATTTCCTTGAGACGATTTTTAGGAAGCACAAATTCAGGATTTTCTCCATACAAATCCAAAAGTTGTTTTTGATATTTCGAAAAACGAAAAAAATAATTTTCTTCTTCAATAATTTCTATTTCCATTGTTGGATGATCGCAGCATTTTCCATCAACAAGATCAGAATCTGTTTTTTCTGATTCACAACCCACACAATATTTTGTTTTGTAACTTTTTTTGTAAATGTCACCGTTAGCTTGGCAACGTTTCCAGAATTCCTGTGCAGCAAAAACATGCTTCTCGTCTGTAGTTCTGATAAAATTATCATAACTAATATTCAAAATATCTTTTAGGCTTTTGAAGTTCTCTGCTTGCTGATCAACATAATTTTGCACATCCATGCCAAGTTCCTGCGCCTTGCGAAAAAGTTTCAGACCATGCTCATCGGTTCCAGTATTAAAAAAAACATCTTTCCCCATTTGACGATTAAAGCGTGCCAAAACATCAGCCTCAATTATTTCCATAGCAAAACCTGCATGCGGCTGAGCATTCACATACGGGAGTGTTGTTGTTATATAAAATTTATCCTTCTTATCCATAATATTTTTCTGAATATTTCTTAATTTCATTATGTAGCGATGGAACTGATTCAAAATTCATAAATTCACCAGGTTCAATCCATTTATATTCACTATGCTCTTCACTCAACTCAACTTGACCACTAACATATTTACAAATAAAAGTAATTCCTATTTTAAACTCCCCATTATCTTTTTTAAAACTAAAAACATTAAAAGGTTCAATAATTTCAACTACAATTCCTGCTTCTTCCATCACTTCACGCTTAAGCGTTTCTTGTGGTGATTCATTTTCATCCATACTACCACCAACCGTTTCCCAAACGCCAGGTTTATGATCATCATGTGCGGCACGTTTCAAAACAAGGATTTTTCCATCCTTGTTTATAATTCCTTTAACTGCGACACCAAATTTCATATCTTTTACTATTGAAACAAGAGCTTATAATTCTTTGACCAATATACAATTCCATTATAATAAGGAGCATGAAAAGTTCCCAGATAATTAATCGAAGCTTTTCTGATTGCAGTTGCACTGCTAGATGTTGCGCCAGCTCCTTTCAATTTGATTGCCATTGCCATTACACCATCAGTAAGATTCCACGGATCCGGAGTTCCATGCCCAGTTGCGGAAGTTATTCTCGCAGAATATCCTTGCCACACATCAGACATAAACTGAGGAATACCCATTGCTCCGCCCTGACCAATGTATCCAGAAGGAGAGCACGAAACTTTCTTATTCTTATCATATCCAAGTTTTTTTACCAACACATCAAAAATATCATGACGTTTATATAAGAGTGCGATTGATGCTTTATATTTTGATCCGTATTTTTTATAATTAGCAAGTGAAACCTTTTCAACTTGATCATAAGTACATTTTCCAGTATTTGCACCAAGATTTGTCTCCATTTTAAGGAATCCATACAGAACACCTTCTGGAACACCAGTACTTTTGCTGGCAATTTCAACTGCCTCGCGAATATCTTTTGCATTATATGATTTTCCAGAAAGAGCATTCAGGTCTCCTTGCAATTCTACGAGTTGTTTTTGAAGTTTTGCAATTGTGGCATTTTTATCCTCAATATCATCCTGCACATCAATCTGATCAGCAACAAGCTCTTGCTTTTGATCAACCTTCTCATCCAAAATTGCTTCGTGTTTTTCTTTTTCAGCCGCTAATTCAATTTTGTCCTGCTCGACCTGCTCTTTTGTGTCAGAAATTTCAGCAGAAAGATTTTTAAGCTTGTCTTCGATTGTCAACAGATGGTCAGTGTCAGAAAAAACATCAGCAAAATTTTTACTTGTCAAAACAACATTCAAAACAGGCTGACCTTGATTGTAATACATCTGCTGAAGAAGACCTCTTAGCATTGTTTTTTGCATTTCAATTTTGTCATTCAAATTTTGTACTTCTGCTTCTTTGCGGGAAATATTACTAGCTGTTTCACTTATGACTGACTTCGTGGTGTTGATAGCTTTTTGAGTTGAGGCAACTGCACCCTGAATCTGTCCAAGATTTTTTTCAAGCAAAGCCTTAGCCTTTATTTCTTTGTCTAATTTTTTTTGTGCATCTGAAATATCATCTTGAATATCTTCCGGATCTGCAGCCAAAGCACTTCGTGACACACCTTGCCAAAAAGAAATTTGCTGCCACACAAAAACAGGAACAACAATTGCCCAAGCAGAAATTAATAGAAATTTTTTGTATTTATTCATCCGGTAGTAGAAATTCAAATGGGCTTTGCCCAAAAAATCCCCATTAATATCCACTCTTTTTTGAATTATTGTAGGCAACTTCTATATGGTCCGATAATATTTTTTTGAATTTTCACTACCGGATTCATATATCCCTATTTTAACACTAAAACAACTATAAGCAAGGCTTATAGTTTTCAAACCAAAAAACAGAGTCTCCCCTGTTTCTTGGTGCTTGTTATCTTGTATCTTGTGTGACTTTATAACTTTACAAACTTAATCACGGTGCCACTTCCCTCCAACCATTGATCGTGAGCGGACAAGTTTGCAGGAGCGGGACAAGGTGTTGCGCAGGCAGTGTCTATCATACAATCAGTTGCATCATCCATAATACAGGTGGGGTTTGTTGTGGTTGGAATAGTTTTTCCACAGTCATTTTCTGTGCAGGTAATGGGAGCTGAAGAACACAATTTATTGAAAATTGGAGATTTTGTTCCAGGTGTAAGTGGGTTTATTCCATTATCACAAGTGGTTGGTTTTGGCGGTGTTGTATTACTGGTCTGACAGGTGCTAGCAGCACAAAGATTGTCTATCCTACAATCTTTGGTTCCAGGAATCCAAGCTAGATTGTTCCAGCAGATTTCTGCTGGTAGA